>CAZFUS010000010.1:0-48259 GCA_964522485.1 uncultured Enterobacteriaceae bacterium
AAGGTCAGCATAAGCCAGTTCAAATATAACCCGGCCGAGATCACGATCGCGCCTGGAACAACCGTACTCTGGATCAACGAGGATCCGGCAGGTCACAATACTGCTTTTGTTGCCGAGAACCTTCCCGATCTGGACCAGGATCTGGCAGGGCCGATAGTCGGGCAGGGCGAGCGGTATGCTGTGCGGTTCAATGAAGCCGGGCAGTATGATTATTACTGTACGCCGCACCCCTTCATGAAGGGGGCGGTGATTGTTGAATGACGCTAACCACCGGGCAGGTAGCGTAATACCGGAAACGAATGTTCCGGGTTAGAAATCGGCTCAATCGAAACGGAAAGGTTCGCGATGTGGTTTCCTTACACACTGCCATCGCAATGGAAGGCGGAATGCGATCGGGAAAGAGTCCGCGATTCCCACGCCGATACCGGTGTACGGGAATTTCTGGTCGGATTCTATCTGCGGAATCCAGTAAGCCAGGAGTGGCAGGTCGAGCTGCATCTGGAAGAGCCGCAGTGGATTGAGTTTGAATACCAGGGCAGCAGCATCAGCGCCGGCTTCTATCCGCACGATGAAGAACGCCTGGCGGAGATCCTCTGCCGTGTACAGGAGAAAGGACCGGACGAGGCGGTCAGGTACTGTTACGGTTTCGTCATCCGGCTGCTCAATTGCTGGGCCGCGTGGTATGGGAGAGGTTTCGGCATCGACGGTTATCGCGTCGCCGATCTCAGGCACGAGGCCCGCTGGCGTGCAGTGCCGCACAGGCCGAGTTCCGAGCTGTTCACGGTACCGGATATTGAACGCTGCAGTGAGGAAATGGACGGCTTGTTCGAGTTGTATCGCACCGTCCGGACCGCCAACAGCCCCGTGTACCGGTTCCTGTGCGCCTACAAACTGAGCATGCTGCTCAATAATCCCCAGGCGGTGCCGTTCAATATGCACGAGCTGGCTGCAGCGGAGACGGTGACCAAGGAGACACTCGTCATCAGCGGCATGATCAAATACCGGCCAGAGCTGGAGGGGCGACGACTGGCCGATCTGCCGGAAATTTTTCAGGACTGGCGGGGATCCCTGTTCGCCTCGATTGCCGACACGGAAACGCCGGGCGATCCACTGGAGTTCGCACAGCTCGACGAGCTCGGCTGTATCTCCAATTTGCTGGATATTACCTGCCACAGGGTTCTCAGCCAGCTAGTCGAGAATACTGCAGAAATGGAAAAGGCTGGCGAGGCGGCGGAATAGACGGATCATCGATCGCGGAGATCCGGAGATCCGGACGTTCATGAACCCGCGCATGCAACGATGTGTTCATGCCGGCATGTGCATGGGGCCTGTGCTGCCTTGCCGGGCGCTGCTAATCGGTATCTTGTGTGTGGTGTGGTTACCGGCGGTACAGGCCCAGGGTCCGGGCCTCAACCGCAATGCAATCGAATTGCAGTGTGTGTCCTGCCATTCCGGTCATCGGGAGTCGCCTCAGTATGTTTTCAATCCCGAGACCGGATTACGCAGTAACGTCATGATCGACATGCCGGAATTCCGCCAGGCGGACCATGGCGATATGCTGTGCGTCGATTGTCACACGCTTGGATTCGATCAATACCCTCACGGCTACCCCAGGGAAAGACTACCCTGTATGGCCTGCCATCCAGGCCCGCTGGAAAAAACCCCTGCATTCGTGGCTCTCGGATTTCAGCGCATCATAGAAGATGCGGAATACGAATTCAGACGCATAGAGGAAGAATACGAGAACTCGGTCCATTTTGACGATGTGGTCAATTTTACCTGCGAGGAATGTCATGACCCGCATTACTTCCAGGCCACGAAGGATCAACCTTCACCCCACGCCATACTGGAAAATGACAACGCGCCCTGTATACGCTGTCACAAGGCGGATGCGCTCGATATGCATATGTTGTCGGACCCCGCCGATCCCGATCTGGTGAGTGAGCACGAGTATGTACAGCTTCCGAAAATGCATCTCGATCATACGCGCTGCATCGACTGTCACAGCGACGTCGGGAAAATTGTCGCGCACGACATGCGCGAGGAGGAAGATGCGGATCAGGGCTGTATGTCCTGCCATAGTACGGGGTCGATCATGATGACCAGGCACTACCGCTATCACGACGAATTTGAAGGTTCAGACCTGGGTTTTCACAATGCCGCGCTGATGCAAGACACTTATGTCATGGGGGCGAACAGAAATCGATACATTGATTACATATCGTACGCGATCATCGGTATCACGTTGCTCGTATTAGGCGTATACGGAATTGATCGTCTGATAAATAGGCGCAGACGTGGTAATCGACGGAATAAACGCAATGACTAATCTGCTGAATCTGTGGTAATGCAATAAGCAAGGTCATCAGTGGACAATATACATAAGTCCTAAAAGACAAAATCATGATTCCACTCTGGATACGCATCATACATTGGATCATTGCAGTTTTGTTCCTGCTGCTGATCATAACCGGGATAACACAGCATTTTGCTACCGTAGAATTCTCCATCATGGATTATTCAATTGCTACGACGATTCATGAGATTGGTGGTATCATACTGGCTATAGTGTATGTGTGGTTTCTTGTTGGCATATTCAGCACTCGCTACTGGCGAAAGTATCTTCCTCGTGGCAGAAAATTACGGCGAATTGTATGGGGGCAGTCCCAGTTCAATGGGACGAATCCGACGACCATCTTCCTGCTGCTACCTCTTCTCGTGGTTACCGGGTTGTTTTACTATTTTCCAAGCTACGCCCCGGAAATGGTATTCGGCTTTGACGGACTCTGGACCATCGCGATGGGTCATTATATTGTCGGCGCGCTTGGCGTGGCCTATACCATTGGCCATATCTTCATGGCTTTTTTTAACGCTACGTTGCGCAAGATGATCTATGGCAGGGTTAGAAGTGCCCGAATGGACTTAAAGTGACATGTGAACTGCAGCATATTGATATGATGCCGTTCATTTCCGCATCCCGGCTACACGCACTATAACTACGGGCTGTAGTAATTCCAGGTCTGCTTGGAACGACGGTAATGCTGCATATCCCACAGTGAAGCATGGTCAGGGTTAGGATTGGTTGCATGATTGGAATAGATCCTGAGAACATTGTTCACTGATAGCACGATGATTTCTTCCCGCCAGTCGCCAAGTACGTCAGCCACATATAACCTATTGGCCTGTTCGGGTATGCGAATTTTGAACTCTCCCGAGACGGGATCGAAAATCACGACATCCCCGTTTTTATGGCGCTCCTTGGCTACCGCATGCTGTTGGCCTGAACCGCTCCAGTGGATGGTATTAATCACCTCGACGCCCGCACGTGTCCAGTCATCAGGTGCTACATCGATCATTTCATAGTGAGAGATGAGCTGGCCATCAGCATTAAACACAAATGGCTTCTGATCCAGGTTGTAGCGGCTCCGATTCCAAATCTCGAGAGTGTTCACGTCAGGATCGAAATTGCCTACTGCAGCATTCTGTGGTTCCTGCTGGAAGTAATGTCTCTGCCAGATAAGACCATCCATATTAAACAGAAACACCCGGTTGCCGGCTCCCCAGAGTTTATTGATGTTCCAGTTGAGCCAGTCAGCGACAGCGTTCTTGAACGGCAGTGGCTTTATACGGCCACCTTCTTCAAGTGCGACGATTTCAAGGCCAGGACTGTCAGGTAGAATATCGGCGATCTGAACCGCATCAATATGACCACGAACCGGCAGTTCGTAGATGTTGGTTCCATCCGGTCCGATAATACTGCTGCTGATAACTTCGTCACGACCATCACCATTCAGGTCTGCAAGCCTTGCTCCATTGTGAGCGGCGGCGAGAAAGTCATCTCGCGTCCAGAGCGGTTCAGGATTATCGTGACTGACTAGTTCCTCGATGGCATAAGCGGCGAGATAACGTCCCATGCGATACCCTTCCGCATTTGTGGTCTGCAGCAACAGATCTCTGTTACCTTGTCCTCTAAAATTGGCAATGATCAGGTGCTCCCAGCGTTCTGTACCTTCAGGTGAGGGGATCTTGATGCTGCGCAACAATTCACCGGACTCTCCGCTGACTATGTGAAGCTCTCCGGCATGGGTTAGATAAAGGACTTCAACCTTGCCATCATCGGTAACATCATCAGCCTGTATGCCGGGAGCGTGATGGCCGGGAAGCCCATTGACCTCAGATTGCCGGTTGACTTGAATATCCACATCGCGGCGCCAGAGTATCCTGCCATCCTGTCTCACCGCTACGATTATGCCGGAACGGGTAACGAGAAAATCTCTCAGACCATCCCCATCCAGGTCATGCGTAATGAGGCCGCCTACTTGTTCCTCATGAGCGGGAATGGGAATGGGTAACTCAATCTGGATGTCGGGTTGACTGAGTGTCTGCAGGTTATCAGCAGCAGAATCGTCAAATTGAGCAAATAGAATGATTCCTAAAAAAATACTGTTTATCAATTGGTTACAGATAAAGGCCGGAGGCAGGCGTTTGTTATTTTTGGATTGATAATGCAGGTTTGAATACACGGGGTTTTGGTTCTTCGATAAACAGGCAGAATGTTGTCATATTGAACAGATTTTCACTATGATTTTCTAGGGTTATGTTCTTAAATAAAAAGCCCTGCGCAGGAAAGCCGGGTGGTCTTGACGGCCTTTTAATATAAAAATTCAGTCTATACAATAAGTTACTAAATTTTATTGATAGCTCCTCTATTCTGTGGCTTGCGACACGGATCACGAATGTTAACGAGAGTGCTGGTTTATAGTTGTTATCATGGCTGGGAAAAACTTAAACGGCTTCAGGGCCGCAATTATCGATTGACCATATTTCCTATCGTATGGCAAACGAATAATGTCTGAAGATCGTCCAGATTTGTCGGTAATCGCTCCCTTATATAATGAACAGGAGAGCGTCGGTCCACTTTATGAGGCCATATTGACAGCCATGGGTGAGTACCACGGCACTTTTGAGATTATTTTTGTTGATGACGGTAGCCGTGACGAAACATACGCATCGGCGCTGCGACTTGCCAAACAGGATCCTCGGCTAAAGCTTCTGAAGTTTCGCAGGAATTTTGGTCAAACGCCCGCCATGGTGGCTGGTATCGACCATGCGGAAGGGCGAGTGTTGGTGACGATGGATGGTGATTTGCAGAACGATCCGCGCGACATTATTCATTTAGTCAGTGAAATAGAGTCGGGTGCTGATATTGCCGTTGGCTGGCGTTTCAAACGCCAGGATAAACTGATTACCCGTAAGATACCATCGCGCATCGCCAATTGGCTGATTGGCAAGGTAACAGGTGTTCCAATTAAAGATAATGGTTGCAGTCTGAAGGCATACCGTTCAGAGGTTATTAAGCGGGTTCCTTTGTATTCTGAGATGCATCGATTTATTCCAGCCATGAGTTCTATCACCGGCGCCCGGGTATCAGAAATCAAGGTTCGGCATCATGCGCGCAAATTCGGTCAATCAAAATACGGCCTTTCACGCATATACAAGGTTCTTCTAGACTTGCTGGTGATAAAGACAATTACTACTTTTGCCGCACGTCCGTTGCACTGGTATGCGTTGATGGCAAGCCCTTTTGTGGCCATTGCACTATTATTGCTCGGCGTCGCCGCTTGGCAAACTTTATATGCCCCGGACATATCGTTGGTAATTCTTTCAGGACTTGCAGTTCTGACTGGTGCGACCGCAAGTTTTCTACTGGTATGCGGCATTCTCTGCGAATTGGTATACCGTATGGGGGACGCGCGAACAATAGATTTTTCGCGTTTAACAGCTACACAAACTACTTGAGTTGGTATTGGCTGGGGGGAACTTGAACAAGCAACCTGAAATATCAGTGGTTATACCGATCAGCGAACGTTACGACGATGTTCGTTCTCTTTATAACAAGTATCGGGATGCAGTCGCTGCCACTGTGCATGATTATGAGTTCATTTATGTGCTCGATGGTGATTATCCTGATGTTTACAGTGATCTTATGACACTGCGAGCTGAGAAGGAACCAGTGCGGATAGTTCGACTTGCGAGAAAATTCGGTGAAGCTACGGCTATCATGCTGGGTGTTGAACATTCGAAAGCAGATCTACTTTTGTTCTTGCCGGCTTATTGTCAGATAGAGGCTTCGGCTTTACCTGATTTTATTCATAGTATGACCGATCAGGATATGCTCGTTACCAGACGTTGGCCAAGACATGATTCTTTGCTAAACCGGGTCGAAACTAATATTTTCAATAAAATGTTGCAGTTCATTACCCTGCATAAATTCCATGATCTGGGTTGCGGTGTGCGCCTGGTGCGTCGCCACGTTTTTGATGAAGTCACAGTTTATGGCGATCAACATCGTTTCCTGCCGTTATTGGCCGCCCAACGCGGTTTCGTGGTTGGAGAGCGAGATATACCGCAATCCCGGGACGATGCCCGCGTTCGCATTTACCGACCCATGGTCTATCTGCGCCGGATTCTTGATTTATTTGCGTTGTTTTTTCTTGTGCGCTTTACCAAGAAACCATTGCGTTTTTTCGGCGTAGTTGCCTCTGTGCTTATTTCAATTGGCCTTGTCATATTGTTGACTGTCAGTATAGAGAGACTTTTCTTCGAAGTTGCACTTGCCGACAGGCCCGCGTTACTGCTTGGAGTGGTTTTTCTGGTCCTTGGAGTCCAGTTGTTTGCGCTCGGGCTTATTGGCGAACTGATCATTTTTACTCATGCACGTGAAATCAAAGAGTACGCTGTGGCCGAGACCATCAATATGAGACCAACATCAACACAGAATCAGTCAGGGGGAGGGGCTGGTTACTCCGCAGACGGGCATTCGGGAAATAGTGACGATGCAGGCGCAGATCTGGCCGACAGATCACATTTGCGAGCGAATCATTCCTGAGTAATTTTTTTACCCCTAACGTGGGCCAATTTCTGGTGGTTTTGTCCAGGCACCTGACTCAGGTATGCCGGCTGGCACCCGTTTAACAAGGGATCTCCAGCCGATTGTGGAAGGTGAATCTTCATATTTCTGTCACTGGCCCAACGTAAGTCCACACTTTATCTTGAATTCAGAAGCCGGGTTGTCCCGAGGCGGAATTGGAAGCCTGTGCGTCTCTTTGTTAGGGTATCGGGATAATTTTTCCACCAGCACGGGAGTATTGAATGCAAGTCAATGATAATTGTGCAGTTTCTATTCATTATACGCTGACTGATGACGAGGGCCGACAGATTGATTCTTCAGTCGGGCAGGAGCCGTTGGTCTATCTGCACGGTGCTCAGAATATTATCCCGGGTCTCGAAAAGGCCCTGAATGGCAAGGCCGAGGGTGATCAGGTCCAGGTTGCTGTACAGCCCGAGGAGGGTTTCGGCGAAATCAACCCGGAACTGGTCCAGGATGTGCCGCGTGATGCTTTCCAGGGCGTCGATGAAGTCAAGCCGGGCATGCAATTTGGTGTCCAGGGTCCTGAAGGCCAGGTCCAGCGTGTGACAGTCAATGAAGTGCATGATGAAAGCGTGACCATCGATGGCAATCATCCGCTTGCCGGACAGGTACTGCATTTCGACGTGTCTGTTGAAAAGGTCCGCGAGGCCACACCCGAAGAAATCGCGCAAGGCCAGCCTGGCGAAGCGCAGGCATAAAACTCGTCTGCAGTACCTCCCGCAGTTCTCCAGGCGGGATACGGGCAATGCAGCCGGCGGACGCCTGGGATAGAATATGATGTAAATGGTGGCCTGTGCCGGTCCGCCCGGTGGCGTCAAGCTGTTAACCCCGTCAGGCCCGGAAGGGAGCAGCGGTAGCAGTTCCGATGGGTGCCGGTGCAGGGCGGGTATGGGCCGCCGCCCTTAAATTTGCCGATTTACCCTGAAGACAATTTCCGTTTTTGCCAGCGGTCAAATGACATGAAGCAGTTACCCGCCGGGCTGTGCCCGTTGTATATATGAGTTATCAGGTTCTCGCACGTAAGTGGCGGCCGCGGCGCTTTGAGGAAGTCGTCGGTCAGGAGCACGTTCTGCGTGCATTGGGTAATGCGCTCGAACAGAATCGCCTGCATCACGCGTATCTGTTTACCGGTACGCGCGGAACCGGTAAAACCACACTGGCGCGCATTCTGGCCAAGTGCCTGAATTGTGAGCAGGGGATAACCGCCAGCCCATGTGGCGAGTGCGCTGCGTGTACTGCTATTGACCAGGGGCGTTTCGTAGACTTGATTGAAGTCGATGCGGCTTCCCGGGCCAAGGTGGATGAAACCCGCGATCTGATGGATAATGTCCAGTATGCTCCGACTGCCGGGCGCTTCAAGGTCTATCTGATTGATGAAGTGCATATGTTCTCCGGGCACAGTTTCAACGCTCTGTTGAAAACGCTGGAAGAACCGCCCCCCCACGTTAAGTTTCTGCTCGCGACCACCGAGCCCAAGCGCATACCGGTCACTATTCTGTCGCGCTGTATCCAGTTCAATCTCAAGCATCTGGAAGCGGCCCAGATTGAAGCCCAGTTGCAGAAGATTCTCGAGGCGGAGGGCATCGATTTTGAAATGCCCGCGTGTCAACTGATTGCACGCGCGGCGGAGGGCAGTCTGCGTGATGCGCTGAGTCTGCTGGATCAGGCAATTGCCTACGGCAATAATGAGGTAAGGGAGGCTCAGGTGCGTGAAATGCTGGGGACACTGGACACCGGTGTGATACCAGAACTGCTTGAACTGTTGGCGGCCGGTGATGGTGCGGCTATCCTGCAACGCATCGATGGCCTTGCCGAACATCAGCAGGACTATGCGGCAGCGCTTGCTGAACTGCTGGGTTATCTGCATCGCATCGCGATATTGCAGGCTACCGGTACGGATCCGGGTCCCGAGGCGGGCCAGATTGAATCACTCAATAATCTGGCAACGGCTCTGTCGCCGGAAGACGTGCAGCTTTATTACCAGATCGCCCTGCATGGTCGCCGTGATCTGGCATGGACGCCGGACCCGCGTAGCGGTTTCGAGATGACCCTGATCCGTATGCTGGCTTTCCAGCCGGACACATCTGGCGGCACGCTGCCAGCGGCAGCCGGACAGGCACCACGCAGTCAGAGTCGCATGCCGGCCGTGTCTGCGGCTTCATCTGTCCCGCCCGATTCCAGGATTGCGGCGGGTAACGGCCGCGAACGCGGCGGCGCAGCGTCGTCCGGACCCGGCCCGGCCGGGCAGAATGCTGTCTGCAACGAAAAGCTGAGCCCCGAAGATTGGGCGACTGCGATCGAGGCCATGAATCTCACCGGCCTTGCCCGCCAGCTGGCCAGTCACTGTGTTCTGAAAGAACATACGAGTCACAAGCTGCACCTGTTGCTGGCGCCCGCGCATGCGGCGTTGCTGGCCAGCAGCCAGCAGGAACGCCTGCAGCAGGATCTGCGCGCGCGTTATGGTGAGCAACTGAAACTCGTAATCACGGTCGAACAGACAGAGCAGGAATCACCGGCCGATGAAAAACTCCGCCAGGTGGATGAACGCCAGCGTCAGGCTGTACAGTCACTGGAACAGGATCCAATGGTCCAGGCCATGCTGGAGACTTTTGACGCCGTGATTGAGCCGGATTCGATTAGACCGGAGTCCGCAGGCCGGGCCAAGAACTGATCCTCGATACGTAACTAACATTTGACAGAAGGAAATTCGATGAAAGGTGGATTCGGCAATATCATGAAGCAGGCGCAGCAGATGCAGGAGCAGATGCAGAAAGCACAGGAGGAACTGGTCAACGTCGAAGTGACCGGGGAGGCGGGGGCCGGTATGGTCAAGGTAACCATGACGGGTCGGCACGATGTCAAACGCGTCGAAATCGATCCCAGCCTGCTTGAAGACGACAAGGAGATGCTTGAAGATCTGCTGGCGGCCGCCATCAATGATGCCAACCGCCGCGTGGAAACCGCGAGCCAGGAAAAAATGTCGGAAATGACAGCCGGCATGGGCTTGCCGGCGGGTTTCAAATTACCCTTTTAAGTCTGCTTACCCATTACTGAACCGTTAGAAACGGTTTCCATGTCCAGCCCAGCCAGCCTGATCGATGAACTGATCGAAGCGCTCCGCTGTCTGCCCGGCGTCGGCAAAAAGTCGGCACGGCGTATTGCCTATTATCTGTTGGAGCGGGACCGTGAAGGTGCCCGCCATCTGGCCGTTAAGCTGAACGCCGCGATGGATCAGATCGGTCACTGCCAGCAGTGCCGTATGCTGACCGAAAAAACCGTATGTGATTTCTGCAGCCAGGAGCGGCGTGATCCATCATTGTTATGTATTGTCGAAAGCCCGGCAGATGTCTATGCCATGAACGAAGCCGGCTACAAGGGACGGTTTTTTGTACTGATGGGACATCTGTCGCCGCTAGATGGCATCGGGCCGGATGAACTCGGTCTGGATCAGCTGGCGCAAATCCTCGATCATGGTGAGGTTGTGGAAGCTATTCTGGCAACGAACCTGACTGTAGAAGGGGAGGCCACGGCACATTTCATTAGTGAGATGGTACATGCCCGTGGCATACAGACTTCGCGAATCGCCTATGGCGTACCCTACGGCGGCGAACTGGAGTATCTCGACAGCAGCACGCTTTCGCACGCGTTAACCGGTAGACGTGAATTTTAAAAATATTGAAGTCTGCGAATGAACTCGATTGCACACAAGTGAAGATTCTTTTTAGCCATGATGCGAGTTTGTCTGGGGGTATTTGCGGACTGCCCGTTCTCGTAAATGCAATCCGGAATAAGCAATAGTTCATGGCGGCGGCACGCGTAGCTGTGAGGAAATCCAGACTGTCCACTCCGTCCTTTCATCGCAATACCATCGCCATGGTTTACGATTTTGACGGAACACTGTCGCCGCAGCCCATGCAGGAATACACGGTGTTACCCAAGATCGGCAAACCGGCCCATCAGTTCTGGCGTGAGGTCGACCGGGAGAGGGAAAAAGACCAGGCTGAAGGCATGCTGGTCTATATGCGGCATCTGCTCGAGCAAGCCGAGCAGAAGCGGATTCATATAGGACGCAATGATTTCGCCGCGATGGCCAGATCGATCGACTACTTTCCCGGCGTTCAGACCTGGTTCCAGCGGATGGACAGCCATGTTCGCCGGGCAGGTAAAGGACATGTCCGTCTGCAGCATTATCTGATATCAGCCGGACTGAAGGAGATTCTTGAAGGTACCTCAGTCCGCAACCATTTTTCCCAAATCTATGCTTCCGAATATCATTATAATCATCACGGTGTCGCTGTATTTCCCAAGGTTCTGATTACGGACACAACCAAAACTCAGTATCTGTTTAGGATTAATAAAGGTCGTGAAAGACAGACCGAAAGCATCAACGAGCATATGCCGGAACACGAACGACCGATACCGTTCCGCAATATCATTTATATTGGTGACGGTCATACCGACGTCCCGAGTATGACGGTAACGCGGCAGAATGGTGGCAATGCGGTTTCAGTCTATGCGTCGGATTCCGATAAGTCGCAAAGAGTCAGCCGCGAACTGCTGGCCGCACGGAGGGTGGATTTCATCGCACCGGCTGATTACCGTCATAACAGCCTGTTGGAGAAGCGTGTGAAGCTGCTGCTCGAGACGGTCATTGCGGATATTGGTTATCAAAGGGAACTGTTTCAATGCCGACATGAACATGGGGTCGCTGAAGGCTGAACACTCTTCTCTTTATAAAACATCTCTTGATGGCGGCTTAGGCTACGGGCAATCCGTTGACCGTTGAAACTGGGCGGACTATGAATGGTTGGTTGAATAAGTGTTTGTTGCTGCTGGTTGTTATACAGCCTTTAAATGCGCGGGCGGAAACACTGGAAATCCCGGTAGCTCTTGAACAGGAGTTTCTGCAGCAATTGATATCACAGCAACTGTTTGCCGGCGATGCCGCACAGCCTCTCCGTGTCTGGGATGACGGCAAACAGTGCAATTTGCTTGAATTGTCCGAACCGGAACTGAATCTGCAGGCGGGGGAAGTCCTTACGCGTACTGTTGCCAGTGCCCGGATAGGCACTGCGGTTGCGGGACGCTGTGTGTCAGTGCTCAACTGGCAGGGCTTCGTCGAAATCACACAGGTGCCAGTCCTGGGCGTGGATCCGGGAACTGTACAATTTCGCGTCACGGATTCCAGGGTCTATGCCGAGGATGGTGAATCAGCAGGCGCCGTCGGCAAGGTCTGGGACTGGGTCAAGCGCCATGCGCATCCCCGTTTCGAGCGGTTGCGGGTCGATATCAACCCCTTATTGAGCGAGGTACGTACATTGTTACCCATGGTTTATCCGGATCAGCCGGAGCCGCTCAGGAAAATTCTGCAAGGCGTGGCACTAAGCGCGGTTGCGGCCGAGGCAGAGAAACTCACGCTGCAAATGAAGATCGATCTACCGCCTGGACTCGTTTCTGAATCCGAAATGGGGGATCAGCCGCCACTGACACAGAGCGAAATCGAGCGCTGGGAACGGAGCTGGCAGCAATGGGACGCCTTCATTACCTATTTCATCAAGCAAGCCGGGCACGAAACCATGGCGCCTGATATCCGTGCCGATCTGCTGACGGTGCTGATTGAGGCACGCCGGGATCTGCTGCCGGTTCTGAGCGGGCCGGTGAAACCGGGCATGGATCCGATACCGGCATTATTTACCGCCACCTGGCAAAGGCTCAAGCCTGTGCTGCGTGATCTGAGTGAGCAGTTACCTCCCGAGTCGGCCCTGCGTTACGTGACGTTTATCAGCGCCGGCGATGCTTTGACAGCCATAGAATCAGTGGGCGCGCAGACCGGCTTTACTTTGAGTGCGGATGTATTACGGCGACTGGCCCGGCTGGCGAATCCCGGTCTCTCAGTTGATCCGCTGCAATATCAGACGGATGTTGACCCTGAAATGCGAGAGATGTTCGGCTTCGGCGAACCAATACCACGTATACCTCTGGCACCTTTGCCCGTGTT
The DNA here is from genome assembly GCA_964522485.1 of uncultured Enterobacteriaceae bacterium. GTDB lineage: Bacteria > Pseudomonadota > Gammaproteobacteria > Methylohalomonadales > Methylohalomonadaceae > Methylohalomonas. The sequence continues at coordinate 12,930 of CAZFUS010000010.1, forward strand.
GCCGGTGGAGGATGACCCGATGTCGATGCGTGGCGCATTCGGAGGCATGTTGCTGGGTATACTGCCGACGCTTGTGCTGGGTGATAGCCATTATCGAACGCTTCTGGAGCGATTGAATGGCTGGGTGCCGACCATAGCCGTTCTGGATGAATATCTGCCATTGATGCAACAATTACTGGATCGCATTGTTGGTTTGACGCTGAATAACAAACCGCTGGACAATGAATATAAGGGAATGTTCAGGCCACTGGTGCTGGCCACTGCCTGGCAGGAAAGCTGTTGGCGCCAATACATCAAGCAGGCTGGTGAGATTAAAACCATACGATCCAATGCCGGGGCAATCGGTATCATGCAGGTGAACCAGTATGTTTGGCGTGGTTTCTATGATGTTGACGGCCTGCTGAACGATGTGGGCTATAATGCGCTTGCCGGAGCGGAGATCCTGCATCATTATTTGACTGATTATGCCATCGCCAGGTCCGAACATGAGCACGCCGGTGGTTTGGATAATCTGGCTCGTGCTACCTATGCTATGTATAACGGCGGGCCGCGGCAGATGACCCGTTATCGCCAGGAACAGACTGCCAAGTCTCTGCGGGTGATTGACCAATCATTCTGGAAAAAATATCAGCAGGTACAAAAGGGTGATCCGTTGGCGGTGGCAGCGTGCTATAGCGGTTGAAAACGGGATTGAAATTTCAATATGGCACTGCTCAAGATCGCACGGCTCGGACACCCGGCAATCCGGGCCGGTGCCGGCAATGTGACCCTCGATGAACTGGCCCGGTCCGGGACGCAGGACCTGATAGACAGCATGATCGAAACCATGCGTGACGCCGACGGCGTCGGCATCGCCGCACCGCAGGTGCATGTAGACAAGAGAATCATTGTTATTGAGGTGCAGTCCGAAAATCGGCGTTATCCCGGTCGTGAGGCTGTGCCGCTGACAATCGTGATCAATCCTGAGATATCCGACCTGTCCGAATCCCTGGAAACCGGCTGGGAAGGGTGTCTCAGCATTCCGGATCTGCGTGGGCTGGTACCGCGCCATACGACCCTTAAAGTGCGGGGGCTGGATCGGAAGGGCCGTCCCTTCGAGCAGCATGCCAGCGGTTTTTTCGCACGCGTGATCCAGCATGAAGTGGATCACTTGAATGGGAACGTTTATCTGGATCGCATGCCTGACCTGAAGTCACTGTTTTTCCTGCCTGAATTTATGCGCTATTCGCAGTAAGTCTGATAGCGAGTAATTATTAATTTTATGTCCGGATGTGATTTAGCTGAGTAGTCTATGCATTAACACTTTGTAAAGAATTCTTTACATTCCGCCAAATAATGTCTGGCTGTCAGATCTTGACGGCCTATTTTTACACCATTCAGTAAGATAAATATCCTTCCTCAGGCTGCATATCAAGTGTGTAATCAGTAAATTATGTCGGTGAATTTTACAGTCCTGGTGGATGTGCCTTGCTGTACAGATAACAACTTCCTGTTTTTATAGATAAAATATTGATGGCATGGAATATGCTAAATTAAACCAAGGACAATTTTGCTATGGAAGCGGTCTGACGACAATTCTGGAGGCCCATTATCCACGTCCTTTCTCTGTGATTGGGCGAATAGGCAGGGTCTTGGTGAAGACCTGACAATGCTTGATTAATAAAAATTAAGTGTTCATTAAAGCATGGTATCAGGATCATTTCGTCGTAAATTGTCTTTATGACAATTGACCGAGGAGGGTAGTTATGATTAGCCAACGCAAATTGACAAACCTCTCTTTATTGATGACACTTTTTTTTGTTATCAGTTGTAAAAGTGATGATGCTTTTATAGCCGGCGGGGGACCGGCGCCAGCCAATGCAAGTAATGTATCAGCAAAAGCCAATACTGAGGGTAATTCAGCAAGTGGCGCTGTAAAAGAGGTTGAACACAAAATCGATGATTTGACAGCCGATATAACAGGTCCCCTCACATATGTCACTGGAGATACCCTGTTATTGGCCGGCGGAACGGTCAAGAAGCTGGGTGGAAAGGTGGTATTGATTGGCGACAGTGTAAAACTGCTGGGTGTCAAAGTTAAGAAAATCGGTGAAGCACTCAAGGAGGAAGGCTTCGGTGGCGTCCATATCGTCGGAGTCGTGATTCATAAGGCCACCGGTAAAATTGACCAGTTGATCCTGTCTACTGGCGAGCATATGCCAATGGTTGGTGGAGTGTTTGATAAGCTCGAGCCGGCTTTGGATAAGCTTCTCCATCACCGTCTTGTTTCAATCCACGGTGGCCGCCATGGCAAGGGTGATCCGCTTGTGGTGGTTAATCTGAGTGGAGATAAGCTCATCTTCAAACGCGGCGTGGCCGAGGTGGATCTGGGTCGCAAAAACCTGATCCTGCTTGGTAAACATGGCCTCGTGTCGTTGAAGAAGCACAGCAGGGAAGAATCGCTTGTCGTGGTGAATCTGGTAGATAAAAAACCGCTTCTTAAACGGGGGCTGCTGCAAGTAGATGTCCGTGAGCTGTCCGCTGTCCTGGCTGCTGTCAAGGGTAAGAAGCACCATCTGATCGGTGGAGTCAAACACAAGGTCCATCATCTGGTGGGTAAGGTCGTCGACAAGAAGCACGACCTGTTCGCACTTGTACTTGGCAAGAAGCATGATCTGATCGGTGGCGTCAAAGGGAAGGTGCCTTTCCTGCTGGCCAAGGTTGTTGACAAGAAACATCATGTGATTGCCGCTATTCTCGGCAAGAAGCATGATCTGTTCGCCCTTGTGCTTGACAAGAAGCATCATCTGATCGATGGCGTCAAAGGCAAGACACATCACCTGGTGGCTGGTATCCCAGACAAGAAGCATCACGTGATCGGGGGTGTTAAGGACAAGGTCGGCGGTCTTCTGCACAAGAAGCACAACTTGATTGGTGGCATTCTTTCCAAGAAGCACGACCTGTTCGCACTTGTACTTGGCAAGAAGCATGATCTGATCGGTGGCGTCAAAGGGAAGGTGCCTTTCCTGCTGGCCAAGGTTGTTGACAAGAAACATCATGTGATTGCCGCTATTCTCGGCAAGAAGCATGATTTGTTCGCCCTTGTGCTAGACAAGAAGCATCATCTGATCGATGGCGTCAAAGGCAAATCCCGTCACCTGATAGCGGGTGTTGTGGACAAGAAGCATCATCTAGTTGGTGACGTTAAAGATAAGGCCGGTCATCTGGTCGGTGATGTCCTCGGTCATAAGCATGACTTGATCGGCGGCATTATGACCAAGAAACATGACCTGATCGGTGGAATTGAAGGCCATGACCTGTTGGCCGGCCTGACTGCCAAGCCCCACGATTTGTTGGGTAGTCATTCAGTCGTGGGTGGCGGAGACCTTTTAGGTCTAAACATCCTGGGAGGAGATTCGATGAGTTCCGGCATGAATACCGGTACAGGCGGCACGGATGCAGGCGGTGGTCTGGATTTGCTCAATTCAGTCGATACGAGTCTGATAGGGCTCTGAGACCCTCCGCCAGTTAGATATAACAACCGATAAGGATACACGCCATTTCTAAGCTGCTCTTCCCTGCTGGGAGGAGCAGTTTTTTTTCGCTTATGTGATCCGGCATGAGAACGAAACCTTTATTTGAATTGCATGTTTGTTTGAAACTCTTGTCCTCTCTATCCGAGAGTGGGGGCTACTTTTAGGAGTTCTGTCAATGACGATACAAAAACTATGTAAACCCTGCACTCTGTCTATAGCGCCAGTGGAATGGCGGCGGATACGGTCAGTTCGCTGGCTGGAGAAGTGAACGACGTAACCAAGGAAGCCGGTCCCGTTGTACATGTTGCAGGTGATGCCGTGTTGCTGGCCGGGAATGCAACCGGTGAAATAGGCGGTGCGGCTGTGAATACCGCGGCCAATGCCGGGGCTTTTGCTGTTAACAATATCAATGCAGAAGGCGAGAGCTTGCAAGCAACCGGTGATGGTGATCTGGTCGGTGGCGTGACCGGTACAGTCGGTGGCGCAGTCGATACCGCGACAGGTACCGTGGGTGACTTGACCGGCGGTCTTGGTACGGGCGATCTGCTCGGTGGCGTGACCGGCACGGTCGGCGGAATCGTCGGCGGTGTGACCGGTGGCGTATCCGGCAATGCCGGTGCGGAAGCCAGCGCAGGGACGGATGGCGCCAGTGCAAGTGGCGGTCTCGCCCTTTCCGGCGAAAGTGGTCTGCTGGGAACCGGACTGCTCGCGAATTGATAATTTAATTTACCGCACTCGTGCAGCCGGCGCGTTCCGGCGGCAACAGTGATATTCAGAGTGCGTGATGACGGGCCCCCGCAAGCCGGCGGGGGACCGCCTTTGATACGCCGGTCCGCCGGGATCGCTCCCGGGCGGGCAGTACTCAAGTCACTCCCCGAAGAATTCACCTCTGTGACCTGGCTCAGGATATCGCCTGATGAATAAGATGAATAAAAAGGGTTCATCACTCCATCTGATTGTCCTCATGGCAGCTTTATCATTAATCACTGCCTGTAAAAGTGACGATGCATTTGTGGTGGGTGGCGGACCAAAACCTGGTACCGGCGTCCAGCTGGCGGAACATGGCGCAGGGAACAGGCCGGATAGTGTCATTGCCGGCGCCGACAACCCGATCAATGCCGATGGCGGAACAGAATCACGCGTAATTAACGTAACAGGTTCCCTGGCCGATGATCTGGCCGGTCCGATTCTGTATACAACCGGGGACTGCTATTGGTAGATGATGCAGTTAACGGCCTGGGCAGCACATTGCCACAATCTTTGACCGACACGACCGTATTAATAGGTAATACGATTTATTCTCTGGAACACACCGTTGATACTGTTTCAACAGCAGCGGCTACAGGCCTTGCCGGGAGTGATTCCACCCTGGCGGGCGGTCTGCTGAATTCGGTTAATGCCACGGTGGACAGTGTAGCGGGAAACAACAGCCTGCTGGGTAATCTGACCGGTGACGTGGCCGGAATCGTCAATGATACGACCGATACTGCCAATAATCTGGCCGGAAGCCTTACCGGTGGTAATAATCTGCTCGACGGAGTTACCGGGACCGTCAATGATGTCGCCGGAGGTGTGAGCGGAACCGACACTGATGTTGGTGGTACCGGGGTATTGGGCAATGAAGGCGGGTTGCTCGGTACCGGCTTGTTGGCCAACTAGCCCACAGAAGTGATAATCATAGCATTGCCTGCAGCATTATCGATCTTCGCGGTGACTGCTCATACAGCATAAAATGGTTTGTCGCTTTTATACAGGGGCATATCCCGGGACAGGCAATTCCATCTGATCTGTATAGTGTCGTGCCGTAACGACAAGAATTCAGACTTCGTTGAAATATGTGTATCTGTCGGCAGTGACGTAGTTCACCATTTCTACTCACTCTGCATTACCCGTCATCTCTATATCCTCCGCGATCTGTGATCTGTTAGGCAATATTAGTCGGCCTCCGTTTTGGAATAGCCGGTGGGCATCCGATTAGGACTTTTTCTGGCATATATTCTGCAAGTATTACTCCTGTAATCCTAACAACTGGGGTGGGGAGAACAGTTATGAAAATCTATGATACTTTCAAATTAGTGCCATTAGTATTGAGCTTAACTATTATGTCCGGCTGTAATAGTGACAATTCATTTGTGGCCGGTGGTGGTCCCGGGCCGTCCAATGGCAGCAACTCGTCTATCAATGATGGACAGAATGGTGGTAACGACGGTAATGATACCGGTAATACGGACACCGATAACGGACCTGTAACCAGCCTCACAAGCAATACCGGTGATATGGCAGGTGATCTGGCCGGTCCTGTGGTACATGTTGCCGGTGATTCACTGCTTCTGGTGGGTGACACCGTCACGGATCTGGGTGGTAAATTGCCACAGCCTCTGGGTGCCAAGGTGATATTCATCGGCAACAGTGTCTATATGCTGGGTGGAAAAGTGAATGATCTCTCAGTGGCACTGCAGGAAGAAGGCCTTGGTGGCCTGCCCATCGTCGGTATCGTGGTTAACAAGAGCAGTGAGAAGATTGACCACCTTCTGCTGTCAACGGGTGAGAAAGTTCCGGCCGCCGGCAAGGTGGTCGGCAAGCTCGACCATGCTATTGACTCGCTAGCCGGTGCCGGCGGTCTGCTGTCACTCGATGGCGGTGGCCATGACAGTCTGGTGGTTGTGAATCTGACCGGTGACAAGCTCGTGTTTGAGCGCCATGTCATCGAAACGGATCTGAAAGGCGGCCTGGCTCTCTTGGGTGAAGGCAGTGTGCTGACCAAGGGTGGCGGCGGCGGCGACTCGCTGGTCGTAATCAATGTCAAGGGCGACAGCCCCCTGCGGAAACGTACCTTGGTAGCGATTAACCTTAATGAGGTCGTTGAGCTTTCAGAGGGCCTGCTCGCGGGAGCTAACGACAGTGATATTCACGGCCTCATTTATGGTGCCACCGACACAGACGTCACAGGTCTGTTCTCCGGAGACAGCACGGGCGGTCTGCTGGGTGGTCTGACTGATACAACGGGCAGTCTCCTGAATGGTGTGACAAATACTACCGGCGACCTGCTGGGTGGTGTGACTAATACTACCGGCGACGTGCTGGGTGGTGTGACGGGTGCAACCGGCAATGTGACTGACACTGTCAATAGCACCGTTAATGGTGTGACTGATACGGTCTCCGGCAGTAGTGGTGGCTTGGTGGATACTACAACCGGTCTGTTCGGTAACTAGGAACCGTGTGACACACAATTATAATTATTTTATAGTTATACTCATTTGAACAGTCCTCCCCGTCAGGGGAGGCTGTTCGCTTAGTATTTGTCGGGCAAAACGCATAATAAAGGCCTTGAATCAATATTATTGACGGAATGGATGCAGCAACCGGGGAGTAATATTGGAACGCATGAAGCCCACCTTTTTTTTCAATGGCCGGATGCCGGTTATCGTGACGCTGTTATGTGTCCTGCCAGTCGATCCGGCTGAAGCACAGGACGTTGTTCCCGGCATAGTCGATCCGGGGCGTATCCAGCAGCGCATCGATCTGCCGGAGCCGGATGAACGGCAACCGGAAACACCCGAAATCAAGCCGACGGCACTCGTGCCTCCCGATGAAGCCTCCAAGATACGATTTGTCCTGCGCGATATTACATTCTCGGGCGTGACTGTTTATACAAAGGAAGATCTCGAACCGCATTATGAAGATTTGCTCAATCGGGAGATTTCGCTGCGGGATATTTATGAGGTCCTTGATGAGATCATCGCCCGATACAGAAGTGATGATTACGCTTTAGTGTCGGGTTTGATCCCGGGCCAGGATTTCTCCGATGGCTCCGTACAGGTACGTATCATTGAGGGCCATGTCAATAAAATCATCATGCCTGCATCCATGGAAGAGGATGATGATCTGGCTTTATTGAACAGCCACGCTGACGCTGTTCGCGCGGATAAGCCATTACATAAATCCGTATTGCTGCGCCATATGCTGCTGGCCAACGATATTCCGGGGCTGAAAGTCGATGGCAGGTTTCAGCCTTCGTCGGAAACGGGCGCCGTTGATCTGCCTTTAAAGGGAGAACGTGAGCGTTTCGAGACATTCGGAAGCATTGACAATCATGGCCCGGAGGAACTCGGTCCAACCCAGTTTCAGGTGGGCGCAACCTACAATTCACTGTTCAGGCTGGGAGACAGCACATCTGTCACCTTCGGCGGCACGCCCGATATCGACACACTGAAATATGGTTTCTTCAGACATACGCAGGTGGTGAATGCCAGCGGACTCAGACTGGAAGGTGAAGCCGGCATTATAAAGACCAGGCCGGATATCACCGGTCTGGAGGGACTGGAGGGTGAAGCCACAGTGTACAGTCTGCGCGGACGCTATCCCTTTCTGCGCGGGCCGATCCGCAATTTGTTCTTTTTCGGTTCGTTTGACGCGCTCAACAGCGAAAACGCTTTTCTTCCCACAGGGTTTTTGTCTTCGGATCATCTGCGCAGCCTGAGAGCGGGTGCACATTTCACTCAGCGCGATCGGTGGAAAGGCAACAATGCGGCGAATGTCGCCCTCAGCCAAGGACTGGATATCTGGGATGCCAGGGCCGGCAGTCGTTCTTCAGGGCGTGTAGATTATACAAAGATCAACTTTTTTCTGCAGCGGCTGCAACAGTTCGGTGATCATTTTTCGGCCGTATTGTCTACGCGCGGCCAGTATGCTTTTTCCTCTCTGCTGTCCCCGGAAGAATTCGGCTACGGAGGCCGTGATTACGGTCGTGCCTTCCGCCCGTCCGAGATTACCGGCGATCATGGTATTGCCGGATCACTGGAGTTGCGCTATCGAAATGCCGGTTTCGGATTCCTGAAAAGCTATGAGCCGTATGCATTTGTTGATGCCGGCAAGGTCTGGCGCCGTGATGAGCAGTTTCTGATTCGCCAGTCATCGGGTGCTGCCGGTGGTGGTGGCCTCCGATTCGAAATCAGCGACTATTTTACGCTGGAACTGGAAGCCGCCGCTGTGATTCATCGCTCGCGGCCGGAGATCGGAGATGATGACTGGAAATTCCTCTTCCGTATCACGGGTGAAAGCTGAGCGGGGCAGGGTTTAGGTATTCCAGAAATTCTGTCGCCGCCTGACTGATCCCCCGGTACGGGCCCTTTTGGGAACTCCCTGTTCTGACCGGTGACTTGCGCATCCCTGAACCGGACTCTATGCTCGGCTCAATGCTGCGACGCCCACATAATCCTTATGCCCGATTCAAGGATCATTCACTGAGTCTGAATGATTATCTGGCAATCGACCGTACCATACTTTCGAATGAGTGCACGTTGTTGGCCTACAGCCGTACGGCTTGGCACAGGTGATTATTGACATGTTCTGCACTGAAATTTTTCGATTCTCTCATGCTGAGCATCCTGGGCTGGTGTTTCCTGGTCGGCGATGGGACCCGCACAGTCGATGGCGTGGTCGATACGGCTACAGGTGCCGTGGCGTGACTGGCGGTCTTGGTACGGGTGATCTGCTCGGCGGCGTGATCGATACGGTCGACGGGCTCATCGGTGCTGTATCCGGCAATACCAGTGCACAAGCCAGTGCAGGGACGGATGGCGCTAATGCAAGTGGCGGTGGTCTGTTGGGAACAGGACTGCTCGCAAATTGATGATTTACTTTATCTCACTCATTGCACCCGGCGAGCTCTGGTTGCAATAACTATATTCAAAGTGCTTCATATAGAATCCCCCGCTTGCATGCGGGGGACTGCTTTGGAACGTTGGCTCCTTCGCATCATGGCAGGGAACAGGTCTTAGCCTGCAAGATTTACATGCGTCACTTGATGGAATACTGCAGAGTAAATAATGTGGTTATAGGCACTAACGGTACAGATGGTTTGCTGACTAATTATGAGTAGTACCGTGGGCAGAGTCACTGACGGCGGCGCTGGCAACACGACAGATCAATGATGTCACCGTTCTCGCCGATGATACGATTAAAAGCACTACGAATGCCGCTACCGGTGGCGGTACCCGAAGTGGATTGTCGGGTACACTTACCAAGTGACTAGACTAGGTGGACGGCTTTACCAGCTGTCACTGTCCTAGGTTACTGATTATAAATTGTTATCGGCCCCCTTCTGAAGATAGATATTCACTATTATCAACAGGAAGATTTGGTTATTCGAAAAGGCCATTCAGGTGGAACTTTAGGAGGGTAACTGGTACAAAGAAGGATAACTAGGATAATGTGACTCAGTTCTCATAAAATCCAGATATCCTGTTTGTGAGTGTAACCAAGTCTCATCCGAAAGATGGTCTGCAAGCGGGTTATCATCTGCTCTGGTACCGCATCAATCGTATATTAGGTCAAGGCGCGTTTGGCATCACGTACCTTGCCCACGATATCAATCTAAACCGACCGGTAGCGATTAAAGAATTCTTCCCGGCTCAGTACTGCACCCGCACTGCAAATGCCGAGGTCAAGCCGATTTCGAGCAAGTGTACTGCTGAATTTCAGTGGGCTATGGAGCGGTTTCTGATTGAAGTTCGCACATTAGCTCAGTTTGAGCACCCGAATATTATCCGCGTTATTAATGTGTTCGAACAAAACGGGACTGCCTACATGGTGATGCATTACGAGATCGGCATCAGTCTGGCGATCCTGTTGAAACGACGCCGTACGCTGGGTGAACGTGCGCTGTTGAACCTGACTTTACCGATTCTCGACGGTCTTGAGAAAGTTCATGCCTCCGGCTTTATCCACCGCGACATCAAGCCGGCCAACGTTTATATCCGCAAGAGCGGCAGCCCGGTATTGCTGGATTTTGGATCGGCACGCCAGCTCATTCAGAAAGATGCGCCATTGACCAGCCTGGTGTCGCCGGGGTATGCGCCAATCGAGCAGTACACAAGCGAGGGCAAGCGCCAGGGGCCGTGGACCGATATTTACGGCATGGGTGCAACACTCTACCGGGCTGTCACCGGTCTGCCACCGCCCTCGGCAGTGGACCGCAGCGAAGCGCTGTCCAACGGACGAAACGATGAGATGACACCGGCCAATGAACTGGTCCGGGAAAACTACACGGCTGCCTTCCTGGCGGCAATTGATCATGCTCTGGCTTTCCGGGTGCAGGAGCGGCCACAGAACATCGCAGACTGGCGTAAGGAATTCGTTTACGACCACACGGAAATCGCCACACAGCCTGATATTGCCGGCGCCACGGCATCCGAAACAAGGACACAGGATACGCTGCCACCGCAGTCTTATATTGAAACAGCTTTCATGGTAGCTACTCTTCGCAAACAGTCGCAGGGAGATGCAACGAACCCACATGGGAATGAAGAAGACCTGGTTATGCTGAACCCCAATTGGGATGGGGGGAAGCCAGAGTTGGGAGCCGATTTCCCGAGCATGGTGCCTTCAGACAGACCAAGCGGACCGGTATCACATTTTCCCAAACAACAACGCCACTGGCTTTACTATGGAGCTCTTCTAAGTTTGCTGGTTGCTGCGGCCCAGGTTCGGATTGACCATGATGCTCCATCCGAACGCAATGATCGCCCAGTAGTAGTGACAGAGCCAACAGCCGATGTAGAACCAGCCGTTTCTCCAGTCACCGAAAGCCGGCGCTCATTTGAACTGACAGAGACCGACGGCGCTGGCATGAAGAAAACAGAAATTCCTTCCGTTACGAAAATCGAATCAGCACCCCCTCCAGATCCACTGGCTGTCGAAGTGGAATCTGTAGCCGGTGTTAATCCGGTAATAACCCAACCACTTCCTGTTGAATCCAGTGCTCATAGTGGAGAAGCTGAAGAAAAATATAATATTGAATTTGACCAAACAATCTTACCCACGGACATTGAATTCAAGCAGTTAACGCCATCTTCAAATAATACGACAGAGCCTGACAGCTCTGCATCTGACTCGGGAGAATCGGGGCGAGCCCCTTCGACTGAGGTAATGGAAAACGGTCGGGGCGCTGTAGCCGGCATCGGGCCGGAGACAACAGGATCACCGCCGCCACCCGGCGCTGGCCACGAAGAGACTGGACTGGACCTTAATATTGAAGCCAGGCTGGCGGCCGCCCGCATTGACATTGAAGCCAGACGATTAACGACACCTCAAGGGAATAACGCCTTTGAGAAATACCAGGCGATACTTCAACAGTCTCCGGGAAATCAGGCGGCCCGGGAGGGGCTTGAAGCTATAGTGGATGTCTATGTACGAATCGCTAGTCATGCTATGGCAGAAGGGGCGCTCAGTCATGCCAGAAGCATGTTGGAGCGTGCTGCCGTGGTTGATTCGGAGTCGCCCAAACTTATCGAGGCTCGGACGACACTGGCACAACATCAAAGCCAAGATAGGCCGACTTCATTGTCAGACAACAACACAAGGTCGTCTATACACGTTTCCACCGATAGCACTGCCACCGCTATGGAGCAATCCAAGTCGGCGTTCAGCCCCACAGTTCAAGCAGTAGCGCAATTAAACAATGACACTGACGCCTCAAGGACCAATCCGGTGGGGGCAGTTCTGTATGCAGCCGGAGATACGGCTCTCTTGAGTGGCAATGCTGCCAGCGCCTCGAAGAATACCCGGTCTCAATCCTTGACCAATGCGGTCACATCACTGGGTACTTCAGTTCATTCCTCGCAGCAGACGGATGATGCTGAGTCATTAACACGACAGACTGGCAGCACTCAGAAGTCCAAGGTCGGTAGAGGGCTTGTAGGTGATCTGCTTAATACCGCTGATAATACGGAGGGCGGGCTAACCAGAACTGGTAATTTTCAGAGGGATGTGGGTAGTTCTGAAAAGGGGTTGGGTGGAGCAACTGACGAAAGTGGTCTGATCCTGAGAGGTGCAACCGGATCACTCGGAGGAGCCGTTGATAGAGGCAATAACACTTTAAATGGTGCGTCAGATAATCTTCCCGATAAAGTTGGAAGCGGAAATGGCGTCGGCAACGGACGTGGTCTGCCCGCTAATTGAGCACCGTTCATGACTGACATTTACAAATAATTTTTGTGCCCTGTTTTAATGAAACAGTCCTGCCTACTGAGGAAGCTTGCAAGATTCGTTTTGAATTGAAAGATATAGATTTCAAGGGAGTGACGGTCTATTCGAAAGAGGACCTATTGTCCTACTATCAGGAATTGCTGGAGCAGGGTTGTAACCTGCAGTATGGTTTGTCCGCACTGCTTTTTTCTGATCCTTGAAAACCTGAAGCTATATACTTCCGTCCGGCTGATGTGAAATCAATAATCTTCTACCGTCTGTCCGGATCTTGCGGATATCAAGACTACTCTCTATGCTTCACTTGATGTTGGGACGGCCGCACAATCCTTATGCCCGATTCAGGGATCATTCACTGAGTCTGAATGATTATCTGGCAATCGACCGTACCATTCTCTCGAATGAGCGAACACTGCTGGCCTACGGCCGCACGGCGCTGGCGCAGGTAATTATCGGCGGTTCGGCACTGAAATTTTTCACTTCTCCGATACTCATTATTCTAGGCTGGTGTTTCCTGGTTGGCGGTCTCGTGACGATGATCATCGGCTGGCGTCGCTATCGACACACCGATCGTCTGCTGCACGCTGCTTTGTTGCGTCGTACCGGCGGAGAGCAGCATCCCCTGCAGGATGAGCTGGATGCCGATGACGCTAAGGCGGCCAAATCCAAAGAATCATCGGCATCGCCGCCACAGTCACAATAAGCTCCAGGGGCAGACCCATGCGCCAGTAGTCGCCAAAGCGGTAGCCGCCTGGGCCCATGACCAGCGTGTTTGACTGATGCCCGATGGGTGTCAGAAATGCTGCCGCTGCGCCGACTGCAATCGCCATGAGAAACGGATCCGGTGAAGCCTCGAGGGTTCTGGCGGTTTGTATGGCGACCGGTGCCATGAGGACGGCGGCAGCGGCGTTGTTGATCACATCGCTCAGAAACATTGTGCCTATCAGGAGTATCGCCACGATCGCAGCAACGGGCAGATCTCCGGAAAGATCAATCAACCACCCGGCTGCTGTCGCGGCAGCCCCGGTGTCTTCCAGGGCGGCGCCCACCGGCAGCATGGCACCCAGCAGTATCAGTATCGGCCAGTCAATGGCCTCGTAGGCTTCACGCAGGCTGACCAGTCGCAGTAATACCATGGTTACCGCCGCTGTTGTCATGGCGATATGAACCGGCAACAGTCCAAAACTGTTGATGCCAATGGCCGCGACAAAAATGCCCAGCGTCAGTGCGATGTATCGGGGCTGTCCCAGTGCCAGGTCACGCTCTGCCAGCGGCAGACAACCGAGGTTGCGCAGTGCCTCGTAAATATTGTCCGCGGGTCCCTGCAGCAGCAGAACGTCGCCGGCCCGCAAGCGTATGTCGCGCAGCCGCTGCTTGATGCGCGTGCCCTGGCGGGCAACGCCCAGCAGATTGACGCCGTAACGCCAGCGCATGCCGGCCCGTTCGACCGTACCACCCGCGAGTTTGGATTCCGGCAGGACGATCGCCTCAAGCACACTGAGGTCGTCGGATTTCAGCAAGGACGATCGGGATTCGTCTTCGTCGGGTACAGACAGGCTGAGGCCGAACTTGTCGGTAAAGTCTTTCAGATTTTCCGCATCCGCCTCGACTATCAGTGTGTCGTCCTGGCGCAGGCTCTCGTAGGCAGAAGGAACTGACAGACGCCGGCCTTCGCGCACCAATCCGATGATGATGACATTGCCTTCAGCCTGTTGCTCGAGTTCATTCAGCGGTTTGCCGATGGCTTCCGATTTTTCACCGACATGCAGTTCGGCAATATAGTCCTCGATTTCGAACAATTCTGCCTGCGAGGTCTGTTTCGGACGCTTGGGTATCAGGCGCCAGCCGAACAGGGCGATGAACACGACGCCTGCCAGTGCCGTCACCGCGCCGACCGGCATGAAATCGAACATGCCGAACGGATCGTCCAGGGCTCGGCCACGATAGCCGGCAATAATGAGATTGGAAGGTGTCCCAATCAGGGTCAGCATCCCGCCCAAGAGGGATCCGAAAGCCATCGGCATCAGCATACTGGCGGGTGAACGGCCGGCATTGCGTGCCAGGCGTATGGCCACCGGCATCAGTAGGGCCAACGCACCTATGTTGTTGATGAAGCCGGACAGTATCGTGACCAATGCTGTCAGTAACGCGATCTGTGCAGATTCGGAGTTACTGAACGCACTCAGCCGTTTGGCAATGAACTGAACGATGCCGGCATTAAGTAAACCGCGGCTGAGGATAAGTACGGCTGCGACCGTGATGACGGCGGGATGTCCGAAGCCATAAAAGGCCTCTGCTGCCGGCACTATGCCAATAAGACAAAGCACCAGCAATGTCAGCAGGGCAACCAGATCGTAGCGCCAGTAGCCCCAGATAAACAGAATCAGGGTGCCTGCCAGTACCAGGGCGGTCGTCAGTTGTGCGTCCATGTTAACCCGCTCGTCGGTTCGGTTCCGTGATGAGATGAACTCTGATCAGAGCCGTCACGCAGGCAGGGTGTACAACAGCCGCTGTCCCGCTGCCACCTTCGGCACATGGTAATCGCTTCCGGGTTGCACCGGAAATGGTATAAAACGTAATCAGTCCTGAGACGTCAGGCCGGCTTCGTTTCCAGATGGGCGATGCGGATCGGTGCCGGCGGATGCGAATCATGGAATGCGGAATACAGCGGGTCCGGCGTCAGAGTATTGGCATTACCCTTATATAATTTGACCAGCGCCTGAATCAGATTCCGGGTATGCGCCTGACCGGCTGCAAAATCATCCGCCTCGAATTCGTGCCGGCGCGATATGTGGGAAAATACCGGCTGCAGATAGAACATGAAAACCGGCGCGATCATCATGAACAGAGTCAATGCCATGTGCACGGAGGCGGTATCGATCCCGAGGCCTGTATAAAACCATGGTTCATCAATCAGCCAGCCGAGGAGAGCAAGGCCGGCCAGGCTGATGGTCGCAATCAGAGTCATGCGCTTGATGATATGGCGGCATTTGAAATGACCAAGTTCATGGGCGAGCACGGCCTCGATTTCTTCGTGCGTTAAATCGTTGAGCAGAGTGTCGAAGAACACGATCCGCTTGTTTGACCCGAGACCGGTGAAGTAGGCATTACCGTGCGTGGAACGGGCCGAACCATCCATAACAAATATGCCGTTGCTTTCGAAGCCGTTGCGATCCAGTAAACGAAGTATGCGATCACGCAATGCCTCATCTTCAAGCGGCCGGAACTTATTGAACAATGGTGCAATAAATGCAGGATACGCCCACATCATGAATATACTGAATGTCATCCAGGTCAGCCAGACGTACAGCCACCACCACGTGCCGGCGTTCAGCATAATCCATAAAACAACTGCCAGTAGCGGTGTGCCGATCACCAGAAACACCAGACTATTTTTGAGAATGTCGCCGATGAAGGTCTTCAGTGTCATCTTGTTGAATCCGAAACGCTGTTCCAGGCTAAATGTCTGGTAAGCGTCAAGCGGCAGTTCCAGTAGGGACATCAGGGCAAAAACGCTGAGCATGAAGCCTACGCCCAGCCAGACCGGTCCCAGGCCGGTGGAACGCCATGCCGAATCCAGCAGGTCCAGGCCACCGCCATAAGTCCAGATAAGCAGGAGGACTGTGGATACCACATAGTCAATGAACCGCAGGCGGACTTTGGCGCGGGTATAATCGGCGGCCTTTTGGTGTTCACTCAGGGAAATTCTGTCAGCAAACGAGATCGGCACACTGCTGCGATGGGCGGCGATATGATGACTGTGACGCCGGCTCAATAACCAGTGGATGAGCAGGCTGCCGAGTACCGCAGCCAGAAATATGTAAGTCCATAGATTCATTGTTGTGATACTCGAACAGCTACTGTACGTCTTCCCGGCAGTTATTGCATCCTAACTGATGCTCAGTCATCCGATGAAATGTCACTAAAGTAGCGACTGTACAAATCCTTGAAGACACCGCGAGCAGTATCGCTGTAACCGGCAGCGACACCTGCGAGCAGCGTGACTGCAAGCGCACTGCCCGGATTGCGTTTGATCCAGTCAGCTATGGCGGGATCCACGCTGTTTTGCAGGAGATGTTCCAGGTTGTCCGCGCTGCGCTGCTGTCGCCGCTCCAGGCGTCGGCGCCTGCCATACCAGGTTATCAGTCTGGCTATGGCGATCACGACCAATGCTGTGACTATAAAGCCTGCGGCCGTCAGCAGGGCAGCGGTGTCCGGAGCGAAACGCTCGGACAGTGCCAGATACCCCGCCAAACCGGCGAATGCGATGGCGCATATTCCGAGTATAACGGCGACTGCATAAGCCACCGTGTGGACCTGTATACGTACCCGCCAGTTCATAGGCGTGTTGGTATGATTGCCATAGTGACTTTGCCGGATCTGAGTCGATCAGCGATCCAGAATCTTGCCGATGATCAGACCGACACCGAAGGCTACAGCCAGACTGGAAAACGGATGTCGCTCGATTTCGCCCTGAACTTCGCCGAGCGAATCCTTGAACTGCGCCTGCGCCCGGTTGGCTGTGTCTCGCAGCCGGTCCTGTCCCTCTCTGGCATAAGCCGAAGACAGGCCCTTTACCGTTTTGGTGATTTCGGCAAAATCAGAACGCAGGGCATTCAGCTGCTCCTGCAGTTCCTGTTCGCTGGATTGGGTTTGGGAAGTCGCCATAATATACCTCCTGGGGAATTGTTTTCGTGTTGGCTTTCAGGTTCCATCCGACAGATAAGCCACTGTACTCTAAGTACAGACAGGTTTTGCGTGAATTTCGTTCCCCGCCGCACAGGCAACCAACTGCTGCTGTCTGTCTGCTCCGGACTGCAGTCACTTACAGGCGGCCGTCATCTGAGCGCGACGTCTAATGTTGATTACTTTACCATACTGAGACGTTTCTGAAGGCAATGGATCTGATACTGGAAGCCGCTATATGACTCAAGCCAGGGACAATCTCGTCTGGATCGATCTGGAGATGACCGGCCTCGATACCGACCGTGACCGGATCATTGAAATCGCCACCGTCATTACCACCGGCCAGTTGGTCGAGCTGGCAACAGGCCCTGTGCTTGCCATCCATCAGCCTGACAGCGTGCTCGCTAACATGGATGACTGGAATACCCGCCAGCACACGGAGTCCGGGCTTATCGAGCGGGTTCGAACAAGCTCATGCACTGTGCAGCAGGCCGAGCAGATGACGCTGGAATTCATCAGCCGGTATGTTCCGCCGAACACCTCACCGATGTGTGGCAACAGCATCTGCCAGGATCGCCGTTTCATGCATCGGCTGATGCCGGCCCTGGAACGTTATTTCCACTACCGCAATCTCGATGTCAGCAGTATCAAGGAACTCTACAGGCGCTGGGTGCCCGACGGTGTGGCATTCGATAAGGAGCCGCTGCATCTGGCACTGGAAGATGTGCGCGATTCCATCCGCGAACTGCAGTTTTATCGCGAGCGCTTTTTCCATATCCCAACAGAATGAGTACGCTATCCATGGCCACCGCCGAACTGCCCGTAGCGTTGTATCGCGCCGCTGCGGTGCGTGAGCTCGACCGCCGGGCTATCGAGGACCACGGTATTCCCGGCAGTGAACTGATGGAGCGTGCCGGGGCCAGCGCTTACCGGCTTCTTCGCGCCAGCTGGCCGGACGCACGTCACCTGGCGATTTTGTGTGGCAGCGGCAACAATGGCGGCGATGGCTTTATTCTCGCCCGTCTGGCCATGACCGAGGGTCTGCAGGTCAGTCTGATGCTGAAGGGCCGGGCCGGGGATCTGACTGGCGAGGCCCGCCGTGCCTGGGACAGGCTGGCTGCCGGCGGCGTTGACACGGTGGCGTTCAGCCCGGCGGTGCTGGAAAAAGCCGATATCATTGTTGACGCCATGCTGGGCACCGGTCTTGATCGCGACGTCAGCGGTGAACTCCGGACATGGATCGAAGCTGTCAACGGCAGTCTCCGGCCGGTACTGGCGATCGATATACCCTCCGGCCTGCACGCTGATACCGGTCAGGCACTGGGGGTTGCGGTCAGGGCCGACTGTACTGTGAGTTTTATCGGTTTGAAAGTCGGGCTTTTTACCGGCGAGGGGCGTCGCTATGCCGGTCGCATCCGTTTCGCCGGTCTCGAAGTACCGGCGGCTGTTTACGAAGGTGTACCGGTGGCGGCCCGGCGTATCGATCACAATGTACTGCGGATTCAGCTGCCCCGACGTGACCGCACGGCGCACAAAGGCCATTTCGGACATGTGCTGATCATAGGCGGCGACGCCGGTTTCGCCGGCGCAGTGCGTCTGGCGGGAGAGGCCGCCGCCCGTGTGGGCTCCGGCCTGGTTTCGATCGCGACACGGGCCGGACACGCCGCTTGCATTACCCAGCAGCGTCCGGAACTGATGGTGCATGCGGTGGACGAACCGGCGGCACTGGCGCCGTTACTGGAACGCGCCACAGTCGTGGCAGCCGGCCCCGGTCTTGGACAAAGCGACTGGGCGGCGGCTTTGCTGAACCGTGTCATCGATTGCAGTCAGCCGCTGGTGGTCGACGCCGACGGCCTCAACCTGCTCGCCAGTGATCCCGTGCACCGCGACCACTGGATCCTGACCCCGCATCCGGGCGAGGCCGCGCGCCTGCTGGACAGCAACAGCCGCCGGGTTCAGTCGGATCGCCTGCAGGCTGCGGCGGACTTGCAGGCACGTTACGGGGGCAGCATCGTCCTGAAAGGCAGTGGCACATTGATCGCGTCTGCGGACAGTGCTCCGGCCTTGTGCAGTGACGGTAATCCCGGAATGGCAACCGGTGGCATGGGCGACGTACTAACGGGGGTGATTGCCGGTCTGCTGGCGCAGGGCTTTGCCGGTGCAATGGCTGCCGAACTGGGCGTCTGTCTGCATGCGGCGGCGGCTGATCGGGCGGCAGCGGCGGGCGAGCGCGGTCTGCTCGCCAGTGATCTGTTTGCGCCGCTGCGGCAACTCGTCAATCCTGAATAAGGCGGCTCTGATGGCAGTACGCTGCTATTCGGTCATTGATACCGCAGCCATGGAGCGTCTCGGCGCTGCACTCGCCGTTGCGTGCACGCAGGGCGTGCGTATTTATCTGAACGGCCCGCTGGGCGCCGGCAAGACCACTCTGGTACGCGGTTATCTGCATGGGCTAGGTGTGTCAGGCATCATCAAGAGTCCGACGTATACCCTGGTTGAACCGTATACGGTCTCCGGCCGCAACGTCTATCACTTCGATCTGTATCGTCTCGAATCCCCCGAAGCGCTGGAATGGCTGGGCTTCCGGGACTATTTGACGGCGGACAGCGATTGCTTGGTGGAGTGGCCCGAACAGGCCGCCGGCGTACTCCCGGATGCCGACATCGATGTTGCCATTACACTGACAGAGGCAGGGCGCGCGGTCACACTCAGGGGTGGTACCGCCAGAGGGAGACAACTGATTGAAAATATTCAAGTTAAAATGACCGGGGTATAAGACGGTGGAATTGTTGCGCTGTTTGGTTCGTTTTTGTGATGTTGATACTATAATTAAAACAATAAGGTATGGAAATGATCTGAAAAAAACTTGAAAATAGGCAAATAACAGCTAATAAAGTATAGGGATCAAATAATCCATCACTGATTATGCGTGTCGTCGTCGCAACCTTTCTATTATTGTTGCTTATACCTCTGCAGGTCGCCGGCGCCCAGAGCAAGGTCAACGGCGTGCGCATCTGGGCGGCGCCGGATAACACCCGCATCGTCTTCGATCTGTCCGCACCCGTCGAGCACAATGTCCTGCATCTCGACAATCCCCGCCGTCTCGTGCTGGATCTGGCTGATGCCCGCCTGATCGAGGGCTCGGAGCAGCCGGCAGCCGGGAATCAGTACCTCAAGAAAATACGTACCGGTATCCGCAAAGGCGATGATTTGCGGGTAGTGTTCGATCTGAAGCGCTCGGTGGCGAGCAAGATATTCCAGCTACGCCCAAACGAGCACTATGGTCACCGCCTGGTGGTGGATATTTTTCCGGCCGGAGGTGACAAGACCATTGCCAGTCCGGAGACACCGGTCAAATCCGTTACCGAAGAGGCCGGTGAGCTGCGCGATGTGATCGTGGCCATCGATGCCGGCCATGGTGGTGAAGACCCGGGTGCCATCGGCCAGCACGGTACCCATGAAAAGCAGGTGGTGATGCAGATAGCGCGGCGTCTAGCGACCAAGGTCAACCAGCAGCCGGGTATGCGGGCGGTATTGACCCGCGATGGTGACTATTTCCTGCCTTTGCGGCGGCGCATCGAAATCGCCCGCGAGCATCAGGCGGATCTGTTCATTTCGATACACGCTGACGCTTTCCGCGATCGGCGTGTGCATGGCTCATCGGTCTATGTGTTGTCGAAAGGCGGTGCGAGCAGCGAGGCTGCCCGCTGGCTGGCCGAACAGGAAAACGCCTCGGATCTGATCGGTGGCGTCAGCCTCGATGACAAGGATGATGTCCTCAAGGCGGTACTGCTGGACCTGTCGCAGACCGGTACGCTCGAGGCCAGTATCGACGTCGCCGAACGTCTCGTCAGCGGTCTGTCGCAGGCTGGCAAGGTCCATCGCCGTGATGTGCAGTCGGCCGGTTTTCTGGTGTTGAAAGCGCCGGACATTCCCTCGGTGCTGGTGGAGACGGCCTTCATATCCAACCCGGAAGAGGAACGCAGACTGAAGGACGCCAGCCATCAGGACAGACTGACCAGTGCATTGCTGAACGGTCTGCAGGGCTATTTCAGTGAGCATGCGCCCGAAGGCACGTTGCTGGCCAGTGACAACCGGGCCAGACGTCATATCATTGCCCGTGGCGATACCCTGTCGACAATTGCCCGGCAGTACAGCATCAGCCAGGATCGCCTGATGCAGTCCAACGGCCTGAACAACGACCGGCTCCAGGTCGGTCAGGTATTGGTGATCCCGCCCGACGGCGGCAGCTGAATCGATCAACGTAGTGTCCCGGCCACGGATTGCCGGTTATCATGACGGCATGCCGGTCATGGTTTCCGCGGCACGTATCCACAGCCTGCCTCCCACACTTGCCAGCCAGATTGCGGCGGGTGAAGTCATCGAACGTCCGGCGTCGGTGGTTAAGGAACTCCTGGAAAACAGTCTCGATGCCGGCGCACGGCACATTCACGTCGATATTGAGGCCGCCGGCAGCCGGTTGATCCGGGTCCGTGACGATGGCAGCGGGATTCATCCCGACGATCTGGTCCTGGCCCTGGCACCGCAGAGTACGAGCAAGATCAGCGCTTACGAGGATCTGGCTGCGATCCGCAGCCTCGGTTTCCGTGGCGAAGCTCTGGCCAGTATCGCGGCGGTGGCCAGGCTGCGCCTCCTGTCACAGCAGGCAGATGAACGTGCCTGTGCCATCGACTATGAACCCGGCATGCCGATACCGCAGGCCCAGCCGGCGGCGCATCCGCGCGGCACAACCGTCGAGGTGCGCGATCTGTTTTTCAACATTCCGGCGCGACGCAAGTTTCTGCGCAGCGAGCAAACCGAGTTTCTGCATATTCTGGAGCAGGTCAAGGCATTGAGCCTGTCGCATCCAGGACTGGGTCTGAAACTGCGGCATAACAATCGCCTGGTCTTTAGCGCCAGTGCCCGGTTATCACTGCCGGAAAGGATTCAGCAGCTGTTCGGCAGTACTTTCGCGAGGCAGGCCTGGCAGGTGCAACGGGCCCGCAACGGACTCAGGGTGAGCGGTGTCGCGGGTGGTCCGGCGACGGCCCGCAGCCAGGCCGATCGCCAATATCTGTTTCTTAACGGCCGCCTGATCCGTGATCGGCGGCTGGCACATGCGCTACGCCTGGCTTATACAGAACAACTGCCACCCGGGCGTTTCGCGCCATTTGTGTTATATCTGGAAATGGACCCGAGTGGCTACGACGTCAACGTCCACCCTGCCAAACACGAAGTCCGGTTCCGAGCCGTGCGTGAAGTTCATGATTTCCTTTACAGCGCCCTGCGTGAAGCGCTGGAACGGCAGGAACCGTTTGATTATGGGCCAGCGGCCGCCGAGCGAACTGAAATGCAGGCACCGCGGCACCATGACCGGGTCAGCGACGCCGGCACTGCCGATTATCAAGCCCCGGCACCAGCCGTCAGCCCGGCGGAGGCAGGGCTGGGTCAGGCGCTGGTCCGCGGGCCGCCGGGTTATCTGCTCGCGGCCACGGCGACGGTTGTGAATGTGATTGATTGCCGCAGGGCCGTCAGCGCTCTGACCGTCATCGAACTGGAACAGGCGCTTGCGGCCGGTACGGTCGGTGAACGCCCGTTGCTGATGCCCGAGCGCGTCGACGCCGATAATGAGTTGCTGGCTGCTCTTGAACGCTGGCAGGCAGTACTGGAAGGTCTCGCCATCCGGTTCGAACCCGGCGGTCCCGCTGACGCGGTGCTGCGTGCACTGCCACTGCAGTTGCCGGCTATCGATACCGCCGGAGTCCCTGCCGCCCTGTCAAAGTTTATCAACGAGTGTCCCCTCGGCATGAATACGGTAGCGTGTCGCGCCGGTCTGATCGGTTTGCTGGCTGACGAGGCGGGTCGTCAGCATGAACGGGTGTTGCAGCGCCTGACGGATGACGAATTCGTGAGTCGGCTGCAGCGCTATCGTGCGCAGGGCTGTCTGCAGCCGCCGTGGCCGTGGCGCGTTCTGTCGAGTGACGACCTGGCGGCACTGTTCAGCGAGCGCCAGACTGCTAACCGGCAGGTTGACACCACACCGCGGTCATGAAGCCGGCTGTCATCTGCCTGATGGGGCCGACCGCCTCGGGAAAGACGGACTTGGCCGTCCGGCTGGTCAACGAACTGCCATGTGATATTGTCAGCGTCGACTCGGCTATGGTTTATCGTGGCCTGGATATCGGGACCGCGAAACCCGGTCCCGCGGTTCTGGCTGCGGCTCCGCACCGACTGATTGATATCTGTGATCCGGCGGATCGCTACTCGGCGGCGCATTTTTCCAGTGATGCCCGGCGCGAGGTCAAGGCAATACTCGCCGCGGGCCGGATTCCGTTGCTGGTCGGTGGGACGGGTCTGTATTTCAGGGCCTTCGAGCGGGGTCTGTCGGCGCTGCCCGCTGCCAGTCACCATCTGCGCCAGGCTATCGGTGAACGGGCCCGGCAGCACGGCTGGGCCAAGCTGCACGAATATCTGCGGCTCGTCGATCCCGCCAGCGCCGAGCGCATTCACGCGAATGATCCCCAGCGCCTGCAACGCGCCCTGGAAGTTTATGAGCTTACCGGTCAGCCGATGAGTGAACTGCTCGCAAGTGGTACTGCCGAAGCAGCGCCATACCGACTGATCAAGATCGTAGTGGCGCCGTTCGATCGCAGCCTGTTGCGTGAGCGTGCCAAACACCGCTTTCATACCATGCTTGAAGCGGGTCTGATCGATGAAGTTCGGGGACTCTACGCGCGTGGGGATCTGCATGCCGATCTGCCGGCGATGCGCATGGTGGGTTATCGGCAGATCTGGCGTTATCTGGCCGGCGAACTTGATTATGAAACCATGGTCACACATGCTATTGTTGCGACGCGGCAACTGGCAAAACGGCAGTTAACGTGGTTCCGGGCAGAGGCCGATACCAACTGGTTTGACAGTTTCGACGCGCAACTGAAAACGAAGGTCATGGTGCAACTGGAGATGGCACTGCGTCCCTGACTGGACTGTAATATACTTTAAGGCAGTCGTATAGAAGGCCGGAGCATAACAAGACCCCTCGGTGGCGAAACCACCTCGACATTAGTCAAGGAGAATAAGAGATGAGTAAGGGGCATTCCCTGCAGGATCCTTTCCTGAATACCTTGCGCAAAGACCGGATACCGGTATCCATTTATCTGGTGAATGGTATAAAACTGCAAGGACAGGTCGAGTCCTTTGATCAATTCGTCGTATTGTTGAAGAATTCGGTCAGTCAACTGGTATACAAGCACGCGATTTCGACCATCGTACCGGCCAAGGCCGTCAAGATGCCGCGTGCCGATGAGGACAGCAGCGAAACTTGAGAGGCAGTCAGTATTTAATTGTCAGCCGGCCCGGACGGTAACTGATGCAGACTGACGCCGTCCTGGTGCATATCAACTTCCGCGACCCGGAGTGCCGGACGGAATTCGGTGAAGTGCTCGATGAATTCGTGATGCTGACCCATTCCGCTGGTGTCAATGTCTCTGACGTGATTACCGGTAGCCGCACCGGTCCGGATGCGCGTTATTTCGTCGGTAGCGGCAAGGCTGACGAAGTGCGCGCTGCCGTGCAGCAAAGCGGCGCGTCGCTGGCAATTTTCAACCATGATCTCAGTCCGGCCCAGGAGCGGAATCTCGAGCGCCTGTTGCAGTGCCGGGTGCTGGATCGCACCGGCCTGATACTCGATATTTTCGCCCAGCGGGCCCGCACCTACGAAGGTAAGTTGCAGGTCGAACTGGCGCAGCTGCAGCATCTTGCCACGCGGCTGATACGCGGCTGGACGCATCTGGAGCGACAGAAAGGTGGTATCGGCCTGCGCGGTCCGGGTGAAACCCAGCTTGAAACCGATCGTCGTCTGATAGGCCAGCGTATCAAGACGATTCACGGCCGGCTGGACAAGGTGCGCGGCCAGCGCGAGCAAAGTGGCAGGCAACGGCGCGAATCCAGCATCCCGGTCATGTCGCTGATCGGTTATACCAATGCCGGCAAATCGACGCTGTTCAATCGTTTGACCGGTGCCGGAGTCTATGCCGCCGATAAACTGTTTGCCACGCTGGACCCTACCGTACGACGCTGTGAACTTGCCAGCGGTCGCGCCGTTGTGTTGAGCGATACGGTGGGTTTTATCCGACACCTCCCGCATGATCTGATCGCGGCGTTTCGCGCCACATTGGAAGAAACACGGCAGTCGGATGTTCTGTTGCACGTCGTCGACAGCAACGACGCCGAACGCGAAGCCCGTATCGAACAGGTCAATGCCGTACTTGACGAAATTGGTGCCGGTCAGATTCCGCAGATTCTTGTCTATAACAAGATTGATCGTGAGGATTTCGCACCGCGCATGGATTATGCTGCCTCAGCCCAGCGATTCAGTATCTGGCTGTCAGCCCGCACCGGCGCCGGCCTGGGACTGTTACATGAAGTTCTGGATCGACTGGCCCGTGGCAATGCCCATCGCCAGGAACTGCACATCCCGCCGACGGCCGGCAAGCTGCGGGCGGAGCTGTTCGATCTGGGGGCCGTCCGGGAGGAACGTACCGCTGACGATGGCGGCTGGTGGCTTGCCGTTGATCTGGATCCGGTGCATCTCAATAAGCTGGTCAGTGCCGCGGGCCTGGACCGGCCCAAACTGCAGTAAGCTGCTAGTCATCAATTTTCCTGCCGCCGGCCGGTCAAGTTGCAGCCGTCGGATGCAGTCCGTAAGATCCCAGATCTTTGAGTCAGATTCCTGGGCCAAACTAACCAAATATTACACCGGAGACCAGTAACCGCATGGGATGGAATGAGCCGGGTGGACAGCGCCCGAATGATCCTTGGGGTAATCGCGGCGGCCGCGGTAACGGCCCGCCCGATCTCGATGAAGTCGTGCGCAGGCTGCAGCAACGGCTTGGTGGCCTGTTCGGCAAACGCCCACCCAGTAACGGCGGCGGTACCGACGGGGGCAGCGCTGGAAATCCGCTATTGTGGCTGGGGATCCTCGCATTGGTGGTTCTATGGCTGCTGTATGACATGTTTTATGTCATCGATCAGCAGCAGCGTGGTGTCGTGTTGCGCTTTGGTGAATATCAGACGACGCTGCAGCCGGGCTTGAGCATGCGCTTGCCGCGGCCCCTGGAGCGGGTGATCAAGGTCAATACCGGGCAGGTGAATACCATCAGTCACCAGGCCTCGATGCTGACCCGGGATGAAAACATTGTCGATGTCGAGGTAGCCGTGCAGTGGCGGGTGGAAGATCCGACAAAGTATTTGTTCGAGGTATCCCAGGCCGACGCGACTCTGCGGCAGGTAGTGGAAAGCGCGATTCGCGAAATCATTGGCCGTAACGAGCTCGATTTTATCCTGACCGAGGGCCGCGGCGAGATTGAAAATCAACAGCGGGAACGCATGCAGCAGCTCCTGGCCGAATACCAGGCCGGTATTCTCATTGTCAGTGTCGACATGCAGCCGGCGCAGCCGCCGGAACCGGTGAAGGATGCTTTTGATGATGCCATCAAGGCGCGCGAGGACGAGCAGCGCAGTATCAACGAGGCCGAGGCTTATCGTGCCGATATCATCCCGCGTGCCCGCGGCGGGGCGGCGCGCTTGCGCGAGGAGGCCATGGCCTACAAAGAGCGGGTGATCGCCCGCGCCCAGGGTCAGAGCAGCCGTTTTGAACAGCTGTTGGAGGAATACAAGGACGCGCCAGAGGTTACACGCCAGCGGCTATATCTTGATGCCATGCAAAACGTACTCGAGAAAAACAGCAAGGTCTTGCTGGATATCGATGAGGGAAATAACCTGATGTATCTGCCCATCGACCGTCTGCTTGAGCAATCGCGCAAACGCGGCGACAGTAGTGATTCCAGTTCAGGAAACCTGCAGCCACAACCTGCGCCCCTGCCGGATCCGAGCCAGGACTTCCAGTCGCAGCGCCCCGGCCAGCGTATTCGGGAGGCTCGTTGATTATGAGTAATCTTGTGCAACGTCTGGCTTTCCCCGTTCTGGTCCTCTTGATCATCGGCTATTTCTCCGTCTTTAAGGTTGAGCAGTGGGAAAATGCCATCGTATTTAAATTCGGTGAGATCCAGCGGACTGATATTGGTCCCGGTCTGCATTTCATGATTCCGCTGGTCAACACTGTGCAGAAATTTGATATCCGTATTCTGAACCTTGACCAGGAGCCGCAGCGTTTTCTGACCAGTGAGAAGAAAGATCTGATTGTCGATTACTACGTCAAATGGCGCATCGAGAATCTGGATGACTTCTATACCGCGACCCGCGGCGATCTGGATCGCGCTGTCCTCCTGCTGTCGCAGAAGATCAACGGCGCCCTGCGCGAGGAATTCGGCAAGCGTACGGTGCAGGAAGTCGTGGCCAGCGAACGGGGCATGGTTATGGATCTGGTCAGTGATCGACTTAATACAATCGCCGGTTCACTGGGTGTCAATATTATTGATGTCCGCACCATGCGCATAGACCTGCCTGATAATGTCAGCACTTCCGTATATGAACGCATGCGCGCCGAGCGTCAGCGTGTAGCCAAGGATTTCCGCGCCCGTGGTGGAGAAGCGGCCGAGCGCATCCGGGCCAATGCAGACCGCGAACGGACGATATTGCTGGCCGAAGCCTTCCGTGATGCGGAAACGATACGTGGTGAAGGTGATGCCGAGGCCGCGGAGATCTATGCACAGGCCTATAACAGGGATGCCGAGTTTTATGATTTCTATCGCAGCCTGAGTGTTTATATGGAAGGCTTCGATGGCAGTAACAGCATTCTCCTGCTGAAGCCGGATTCGGACTTTTTCAAGTATTTCCGCAGTTCGAAATCCAATTGATCGCGAAGCCGTACGGCTGCGACACTGCCCATGATCGGACAATAGCATGTGGTCAGACCTGCTCAACGCGCTTGCCCTGGTCTGTGTTATTGAGGGAATCATACCGTTTATCAACCCGGCGGGATTTCGCAGGATCATGCTGCTGGCCAACAGTCTTGATGATATGACACTGCGTTTCATTGGACTGACCTCCATGTTGATTGGTATCGGCATTCTCTATCTGGTGCGCTGAATCTCATGACACTGCATGATCGCTGGCTGCTGCCCGAGGGGGTCGATGAGATTCTGCCGCCTCGCGCTGCCGCGCTGGAAAAACTCTGTCGTCAGGTCATGGATTTATATGCGACCTGGGGCTATGAGCTCGTAATCCCGCCATTGATTGAATTTCTCGATTCACTCTTGACCGGTACCGGTGGTGATCTCGATCTGCAGACGTTCAAACTCACCGATCAGCTGACCGGCCGGCTGATGGGACTGCGCGCCGATACCACGCCCCAGGTCGCGCGCATCGATGCTCATAAACTCAAGCGCGACTGTCCGACACGGCTGTGCTATCTGGGCAGCGTGGTGCACACGCGGCCGCAGGGCAGTGGCGACAGCCGTTGCCCGCTGCAGGTGGGCGCCGAACTGTACGGTCATAATGGCGTAGAAAGCGATGCCGAAGTCCTGTCACTGATGCTGGAAACGCTCAGGCTGATCGGTCAGGACGCCCCCTATGTCGATCTCGGACACATGCGCATTGTGCGGGCACTGGTTGACGCGGCCGAACTGGATTTCGATCAGACAACGTTGCTGTTCGATGTCCTGCAGCGCAAGGCGGTAGTGGAGCTTGAGGCATTGTTGAATGAATGGGAACTGGCTGCCATTCATGCCCGGCCATTGCGCGCGCTCATCGAGCTCAATGGCGATGCGCAAATCATTGCAGACATGCACAAAGAACTCGACAGCGGTGGCAGACAGATGAAAGCTGCACTGGATGAGCTGAGTCAACTGATCGATATAGTCGGGAGCCGTTATCCATCCGCCAATTTTTATATCGATCCAGCCGAACTGCGCGGTTATCACTACCATACCGGTGTCATGTTTACTGCCTACGTCCAGGGTCAGGGCATGGGTGTTGCCTATGGCGGCCGCTATAACGATATCGGCAAGTTATTCGGTCGTGCGCGGCCGGCTACTGGTTTCAGTGTTGATTTGAAACGTCTGCTCGAGTTACAGGAAGACGTGATTCCATCGCAACGGGTCGGTATTCTTGCGCCCTGGAACCACGAACAGGATTTGATCATGCTGGTGAGTGAACTGCGCAATCAGGGGGAGCGGGTTGTTATCGAACTGCCCGGTAGCGAAGCGACACCGGAAGCTCTGGGCTGCGATCGCCGCATTGTCCAGCGTGATGGTTACTGGCGGGTAGAGACGCTGGAACAATAAACAAACAGATTGAGTCGTTCACAAGCCAGTTTAATGGATCGAATCAATGGGTAAAAACGTCGTTGTTGTCGGCACGCAGTGGGGAGATGAAGGCAAGGGCAAGCTGGTTGATCTGCTGACCGATCGGGCTGCCGCGGTAGTACGTTTTCAGGGCGGTCACAATGCCGGTCATACGGTCGTTATTGATGGCCATAAAACGGTATTGCACCTGATCCCCTCCGGTATCCTGCGCACGGGTGTGCAGTGTCTGATCGGTAATGGTGTCGTATTGAGTCCGGCAGCCTTGCTGGAAGAAATCGGCATGCTTGAAAACAGCGGCTTTCCGGCCCGCGAACGCCTGCGCATCAGTGAAGCCTGCCCATTAATCCTGCCGTATCACGTTGCACTGGATCATGCGCGTGAAAAAGCCCGCGGCAAGGCCGCCATCGGCACGACCGGCCGCGGTATCGGGCCGGCCTACGAAGACAAGATTGCCCGCCGGGCACTGCGGGTGGGCGATTTGATCCACCGCGAACATTTCGCCGCCAAGCTGGGTGAAGTGCTGGATATCCATAACTTCATGCTGCAGCATTACTACAGAACCGAACCGCTCGACTTCCAGGCCATTCTCGATGAAAGTCTGGAACATGCCGAACATATCATCCCGCTGGTCGATGACATTACCGGTATTCTGTACAGGCTGCGTCAGGTTGGTGAAAACGTTTTATATGAAGGTGCACAGGGCGCCTTGCTGGATATCGATCACGGTACCTATCCTTATGTGACTTCATCCAACACCACCGCCGGTGGTGCGGCTACCGGTACCGGCATGGGTCTGCGTGAATTCGACTATGTGCTCGGTATTACCAAGGCGTATACGACGCGTGTCGGTTCCGGGCCGTTTCCGACCGAACTGTTTGACGACATGGGCGAGCATCTGGCGCGCAAGGGCCATGAATTCGGCGCCACGACGGGAAGACCAAGACGCTGTGGCTGGTTCGATGCCGTGTCATTGAAACGTTCGGTACAGATCAACAGTGTCTCGGGGCTCTGCATCACCAAGCTGGATGTTCTCGACGGTCTCGACAATATCCAGATTTGCATTGGCTATGAATGTGACGGTGAACAGCGCGAAACCCCGCCTGTCGGCGCCGATGCGCTGGCCGACTGCCGCCCCGTTTACGAGGAAATACCGGGCTGGCGGGCCTCAACCGTTGGCGTGAAGTCATATGATGAATTGCCTTCCAACGCCAGTGCCTATCTCGAACGCATCGAAGCCATCGTCGGCACGCCCATCGACATCGTCTCCACCGGTCCGGATCGGGCGGAAACCATCATCCAGCGGCATCCATTCGAATAGGAAATCGCCGACACACTGGGCTTCTACTGATGCAGGAGCAGCCTATAGCCGTGATTCTATTTGGCAAAAGGAAAGTGATAAAACAGATTGGTGGGATAAATTTACAAATGAAGGGGCCCGGAAATACTGGTGCCGAGGAAAGGACTTGGCACCAAAACTTCATAACACCTTGAATCAACGGGTTAAAATGGATTATTTTTATAAAGTAACACACCCGGTAATGCACCACAACGGCCTTATAGTGCATGATTAAAAGCCAATGTAGGTATTACAGCACGCCTCACCGACCTAACCCTTGAGGAACAGTACACGCTACTGCAGCGACGGTCAGGAAGCCTAGGAGGGTAAATTAGCGGGAAATGCCAGCAGCTACCGTGTATTCACCTGGATGCTTGCGTGGTAAAAGGTACCGGGGCTGCATTTGATACTATTACCACTGTCTGAATTCCAGACAGCCACCCATTAGATTAAGTCTAGTTTGCTACATACACATATATGAAGTTAGAAATCTGCACTGATACAGTGGCCTGAATATCATATTAGATACTTTGCCTGAAATAATGCATTGGATAGTTACTGCAGCTTCCCTTCTGATTGCAGACTTATGTTTTATTTGTGGGCTATTAATGCTCACAATTGATCGTCTGATCAATTTGCCAGCGCCATGTTCAGACAGGATTAATCACGCCCGATACTTAACTTAAGATATACCATTCCAGACACTACGCACTTCTCTAAGGCATTGAATGTGTGTGGAAAATTTCGTCATTGATTGACCAGCGTAGCTGTACTGCTCGCATGAAATTGAAAATCACAGCAGTATCTTGAAAGTAATTATCAGACATTGTTTGTAAAATTCCTGGGGTTACAAGCGGTAAAGCAAGTTGGCAGGCGTAATAGCGCCAGTAGTTTCAGTATTGCCTTATTGCACAATTGCCAGCAGCAAATACATATAAGCCTCCCATACAGGGGCACTTGCACCGGAGGTATTTATGAGATCCAGTTATTTTTTTACGAACATATTCCTCAGGCTACTGATTTCTATGGCTGCCGTACTCGCCAGCACTGTTGTGCTGGCGCAAGGAACCTTCAAAGCACATCTAGATGGATTCGCCGAGGTACCCGCACTCTCGACCACTGGCAGTGGTGAGCTGAGTGTTCACATGAGCGGCGATGCTTTGAACTATGCGCTCTCCTACACGGCCCTAGAGGGTAATATCCTGCAGTCCCATATCCACCTTGGACAGACAGGCGTAAACGGTGGCATTAGCGTCTTCCTATGCACTAATCTCGGTAACGGGCCAGCCGGTACGCCAACATGTCCGGTACCACCTGCTACAGTCACGGGAACGCTCACAGCCACTGAAGTAGTCGGTCCAGCCGGGCAGGGCATCGCACCTGGCGAGTTCGAGGAGCTGCTCAGGGCTATAGAGGCCGGGGCGACATACGGCAACGTGCACACCGATCTGTATCCAGGAGGCGAAATCCGCGGACAGTTGAGACGCGGCTCCGGTAATTGAGGCAATAATCTGCAGAAGCTGATCCGGGGACGCGCCAGGCTCGACAGCGTTATCTACTCGGATGGCTGGCGAGGCTACAATGGCCTGGTGGATGTTGGCTATGGCAAGCATCTACGCGTGGACCATGGCCGTGATGAGTTTGCCCGGGCAAATACGCATATTAATGGCATCGAAGGTTTCTGGGGCTTCGCCAAGTCGAGACTGAGCCGCTTTCGCGGCATGAATAAGGAGACGTTCTACTTGCATCTGAAAGAATGTGAGTTCAGGTTTAATCATCGGGGCCAAAATATCTACCCGATACTGCTGAAACTGTGTCGAAAACGGCCTCTTAACTAGTCATGACCCTATTTAATATATCCCGCACTCTCTAAATAGGAGCGCTGACTAGGTTTTGCGAAAACGGGCATTAACGAACATGTAAACCATATACGTGGTAATAAATCATAAGCCAGGTAGTTAGGCATAAGCGAAGGATAGACGTCATCATCTATCTATTCTAATTAGGTATAACTAAATATATTGCGATTAGCTATGATGGGCACGAACTAGGCCCATCATAGCTAACTATTTGATTTTGCATGAACGTGCAAAAATTTGATGGTATGGGTAGAAATTTGACAGTTTACCTATTATTAAGGTTTGTTATACTGAGTCTAAGTATTATTATAATTACATAAAAGATATAGATATTTCTCCACTAATTGGCCTGATAATTAGCCTAGTGCTTTATTCAAGCACCTCCTCATATCCATGACTTTAGAGTAATCGCAATACGTTATATGGAATCTCAGATGTCCGACAAAATTTAATATGGGAATTCTGTGTAAATTAGACTTTTAATGGGGCATGCATCATGACAAAAGATCGGATTACCATATATAAAAATAGAAGGCCAACGCCTACTGGTTTCGATCTTAAATTTTCAAGTTGGAAATCTCAATGGGCAGGTTTTCGAATAGAAGAGCATTTATCACCCCAGGCGGGATTTGAAAAGCATTGGGAGTACCCTAAAACGCATATTATTCTTAATAATGATGGCGGATGCGAATTTAACTATATAGAAAGTAAAACTCAAGGTAATATAAAAACTTTTCTAGGAAAAAACAGTATATCAATTATCCCCAAGGGTTACGATTTCTCCTTCAAGTGGAACGGATTTTTGCAATTTTTCGTTGTTGAGCTGGATCCTCAAATCTTAAATAGTTTAGTTGGTCCTGACGAACGCACTTCCGATCATGGTCTTGTTCCCAGGCATGGGTTAGATGACCCGCATCTATTCAATCTGATGAAATGTATCGAGATGGAGTCCAAAGCCGGCAACCCATCCGGTAAACTCTATAGTGAATGCTTGTCATTGACACTTAATGCCTATGTGACAAGCAGATATTCATCAGATAATCCTTCATCGGAAGAACAAGTAGTTTCATGCAGAAGATTGTCTCCAGCACAAAGAGAAAAGATTCTGGAATATATACATAGCAATATCCATAAAAACCTGAGCCTAACAGAGCTGGCAGAACAACTTGGATTAAGTCCACATTATTTTTGTAGTATATTCAAAGATACTTTTGGCATGCCTCCTCATAAATTTGTACTGCACCAGAGAATTAATATCGCAAAGAGGATGCTCTCTGAGCAAGATGTCGATATTGCCGAAACTGCCGCTAATGTGGGTTTTTCAAGCCAGAGTCATTTCACTAATGTCTTTCATAAAATAACCGGGATTACACCAAAACGTTATCGTTATGATGCCTGAATTAACTCTCTAGTGCGGAAATCTGCAATTTATATGCATCTTTTATGCAGCATTGACTATAAGAATACTGTTTAGAAAATATGCGGAGAATCTCTGGTAATTACTGGTTCAGCTTCATAAGTTTCATATTTAATTACTTTTTCATTTCATAGCACGTTTTGCAGCAAGATAGTCTGCTTATTGCAGGCACCATGTAATTTATACCTTTTTAAAGTATGCAATTCATATATTATTCATTCAGACATGCTTTATATTCTCGAACACAATATTTGTACTACCGGTCATTTATATTCTTTCGCGGATTCAATTCTGAAGTGCAACGTTGATATTGAAGAACACTTCATGGGGTGTTTTGTAACCTAAAGTTTTTCTGGGGCGATTGTTGAGTTTACTCATGACCCGGTTGATCTGTTTTTGGGTGATAGTACTGAAGTCTATCTTTTTCGGAAAGTACTGGCGGATGAGGCCATTGATGTTTTCATTCAGTCCACGCTCCTAGGAGGCATAGGGATGCGCAAAGTAGAAGCCCGCCCCCAGCGTTTCGCTGATGGCTTCGTGTCCGCCGAACTCCTTGCCATTGTCCGAGGTGATCGTATGAACCGGCCGTGTCAGCGACTGCAGCAGTTTGATCATGGCCTTGCGTACGGCCGAGGCGGTACGCTTGCCGACATGCGCGATCAGCGTATACATGGACTTGCGCTCAGTCAGCGTGACCAGGGCCTGCCGGTGCCCTGTGCCGATGAGGGTGTCGACCTCCCAGTCACCGATGCGGGCCTTGCGGTCAACGATGGCCGGGCGCTGGTCGATGGAGACCGTATTCACCAGCTGACCGCGGCGGCTATAACTGCCGTAGCGCTGTTTGCGCTGACGCTGGCAGCGCAGGTGCCGGTACAGGTCCCCGCCTGAGGCTTTGTCATGCAGCACATACTGATAAACCCACTCATGACTCAACCGGATGCCATGTCGATAGCGCAGCGCATCGCTGATCTGCTCCGGGCTCCACTCGTCCCGCAACCAGCGCTCGACCTGGCGCCAGGGGCTGTCTGCAAGGCGGGGCCGAACCTTAAACTGACGGCGGGCCTCGGCCAGCTGCTGAGCCTGCTTCGGCCGGTACCCACGCAGCCCCCGGTTGCGGCGGACCGTGGACTTGTGAACCCCGATCACATCGGCGGTCTCGGTTTGATTAAAACCGGCTTTCATCAATGCCTGAATCTGATAACGTTGGTGCTCGGTGAGCTGCGTGTAGTGTCTCATCAGTGCCTCTCATTCTTGCCGGAACGAAAG
>CAZFUS010000011.1:0-47644 GCA_964522485.1 uncultured Enterobacteriaceae bacterium
AGGCATTCGCAAGCGCGATTCGATCCATCAGCACAGTCAACTCAATATCATGAGCAAAGTTCAAGTCGGCAAAGCAGTCCCAGAATTCAAACTTCCGGCGACCGGCGACCAGGAAATCCGTCTGTCAGATTTAAAGGGCCGGATAGTCGTTCTTTATTTCTATCCCAAGGACAGCACACCCGGTTGTACCACGGAGGGGCAGGACTTCAGGGACAATATCCGCAAATTCAAAAACCAGAACACGGTGATCCTGGGCGTATCACGTGACAGCCTGAAGTCACACGAGAAATTCAAGGAAAAGCAGAGCTTCCCGTTTGAGCTGCTGGCGGATGAAGAGGAAAAGCTCTGCCGGATGTTCGACGTCATCAAGGAAAAAAATATGTACGGCAAGAAAGTCCAGGGCATAGAACGCAGTACCTTCCTGATCGACGAACAGGGCATATTGCGCCAGGAATGGCGCAAGGTCAGGGTCGACGGCCATGTTGCGGAGGTCCTGACAGCGGTCAAGACAATCTGATATCTGTCATGACCGGCGATGAGAAATTACGGCTGTTCGTGCTGGACACCAACGTGCTCATGCATGATCCGGGCGCGCTGTTCCGCTTTCAGGAACACGATCTGTTCCTGCCAATGGTAGTGCTGGAGGAACTCGACGCCGGCAAGAAAGGTCTTTCAGAAGTGGCACGCAACGTTCGTCAGGTCAGCCGCTTTCTGGACGAACTGATAGGCAATGCCGACAAGGAATCCATAGATGACGGGCTGCCACTGCCGCACCTTTTGAATGGAAATGGAAACGGCAGAAACACGCGGCCTTCATCACCGGCCGGCCGTCTATACCTGCAGACCCAGCATCTGGCCAACGAACTGCCCTCCTACCTGCCCGGCAAAAATGTCGACAATTCCATCCTGGCCACCACACTGTCACTGCAGGAAACCCGGCAGGACCGGCTTGTCACACTGGTCTCCAAGGATATTAACCTGCGCATCAAGGCCAGGGTTCTGGGGATACAGGCGGAGGATTACTACAACGACAAGGTCCTGGATGATCCCGATCTGCTGTATACCGGCCTGCAGCGCATCGAAGGTGATTTCTGGCAAGAACATTCCCGCAATCTGGAGTCCTGGCAGGAGGGTGAGCGCACGTTCTATCGTTTCAATACGCCACTGATCGAGCATTCGCACCCGCAGTTATGCATTCATGCGGACGGCGAAGACCAGTTCGATGCCATCGTCAAGACGCATGACGAACGAAGCACGACTGTGCAGCTCGCCACCGATTACCGGAGAGGGCATAACTCGGTCTGGGGCGTCAACGCCCGCAATGTCGAGCAGAATTTCGCACTCAATCTGTTGATGGATCCCGAGATCGACATGGTCACTTTGCTGGGTGCGGCCGGCACCGGCAAAACACTGCTGGCGCTAGCGGCCGGACTGCATCAGACGCTGGAGACCCGCCGTTACCGCGAGATCATCATTACCCGTGTAACCGTACCGGTGGGTGAAGACATCGGCTTTCTTCCCGGTACCGAGGAGGAAAAGATGGCGCCGTGGATGGGCGCGCTGCTGGACAACCTGGAAGTACTGACACAGACCGAACAGGGCGGCGAGTGGGGCCGGGCTGCAACCGCGGATTTGCTACAGAAACGCATCAAACTGCGATCGCTGAACTTCATGCGCGGCCGCACTTTCCTGAACCGCTACATCATACTGGACGAGGCACAGAATCTGACTTCAAAACAGATGAAAACGCTGATCACGCGCGCCGGGCCCGGCAGCAAGATCATTTGTCTGGGCAACATCAGCCAGATCGACACGCCCTATCTTTCCGAAACCACCTCGGGTCTGACATTCGTCGTCGAACGCTTCCGTGACTGGCAATACAGCGGTCATATCACCCTGGCGCGCGGCGAACGATCCCGACTCGCGGATTTTGCCAGCGAAGCCCTGTAATTCGGTTCGTAAGACGGCCTGTAATCCGTTTTTGCCGGTGACCTTTCAAGGCTGATCCTGAGTGCCTACGATACCGGCAGACCCGTTGTCGTCCTGATCATCAGGCATTTCCCGGGGCGTTCTGATTTCATGCGTTGTCGGCCAGGCATTGATCAAGGCCTTCACCAGCGTCGCCAGTGGAATGGCAAAGAACACGCCCCAGAAACCCCAGATGCCGCCGAATACCAGAATCGCGACAATGATTGCATTCGGATGTAATGCATTCGCCTCGGAAAACAGAACCGGCACCAGCACGTTGCCATCGAGAAACTGCAGTACAAAATACCAGATCAAAAGCCAGGTAAACTCGTGACCCCAGCCCCATTGAAAGTAACCGACCAGCGCTATCGGGACGGTCACGGCGGCGGCGCCAATGTACGGGATCAGCACCGACAGGCCGACCATGACCGCCAGCAGCGGTGCATAGGCGAGTCCGAGGGTATAGAACAGAATATACGCGGCCGCACCGACGATGATGATCTCGTAGAACTTGCCGCGCACATAGTTGCCGATCTGGGCATCCATCTCCTGCCACAGTTCACTGACCAGCCGTCGATCACGCGGCAGAAAACGGCTCATCCAGTTCAGGATATCGTGTTTGTCCTTCAGGAAAAAAAACATCATCAGCGGAACCAGAAACAGATAGACAAGGATTGTCACAGCCGCCGGTATCGTCGCCAGTGACAGCGACAGGATATTGGAACCGACATTGGTGATACCGCTGCGCACGGCATTGATGAAGCTCCAGACCTGCTCTTCAGTGATGACCTGCGGATACAGATCGGGTAGCCGCAGTAACAGCTCCTGGCCATTGTTGATCATGCGCGGCAGCTCCTGGATAAATTGCGTCAACTGCTGCCACAGAACGGGTAACAGGCCCAGTACCAGAAAGGTCAGAAAAGCCAGAAAGGCGAAAAACACCAATGACACGGCAACCAGCCGTGGTACACCCCGGCGCACCAGCCGCCCTATCGGGCCCTCAAGTAAATAGGCGAGCACAATGGCTGCCAGCAACGGCGCCAGCATCTTGCCCATGGTCAGCAGCACCAGCAGACCGGCCACCAACAGCACGACCATCAGAGCCGCCTGCGGATCCGAGAAATAGCGCCGGTACCAGGAATTCAGATATTCAAACATCGGGACAGGATCGTTATTTTATCCGATCATAACAGACCGGGCTGCGGCCGTATCTCGACAGCCACTCCAGAACTACACTGTACGCCATGAAACCGCACACCGTTACATCAGCGCCTATCGACTATGCGGCGCTCGCCGGCAGTATCCGGGACTGGGCCCGTGAACTGGGCTTCCAGGCCATCGGCATAAGCGACACGGATCTGGCCGACGACGAGCGCTATCTGCAGAAATGGCTGGCGGCGGGTTATCACGGTGACATGACCTACATGGCCCGACACGGGCACAAGCGCAGCAGACCCGCGGAACTTGTACCCGGCACACTGCGTATCATCTCGGCACGCATGGACTATCTGCCGCCCGGCGCCGAGCCCCCGCATAAGGTGCTCGCTGATCCGAACCGTGGTTACGTCTCACGTTACGCGCTCGGGCGCGACTATCACAAGGTACTGCGCCAGCGCCTGCAGCAACTGGCGGAACGCATCGAAGCGGCAGCGGGACCATTCGGTTACCGTGCCTTTACCGACAGTGCACCCGTGCTGGAAAAAGCGCTGGCACGGAACGCCGGACTGGGCTGGATCGGCAAGCACAGCAACCTGATCCATCCAAAAGCGGGATCCTGGTTTTTTCTGGGCGAACTCTACACCGATCTGCCGCTACCCGTGGATGAAAAATTCACCACTGACCACTGCGGCAGCTGCACCGCTTGCATGGACATCTGCCCGACACAGGCGATCGTCGGACCGTATCAGGTCGATGCGCGCCGCTGTATTTCCTACCTGACGATCGAATTGCGCGGCCCGATTCCGGAACACCTGCGGCCGCTGATGGGCAACCGCATCTACGGCTGTGATGATTGCCAGCTCATCTGTCCCTGGAACAAGTTTGCCCAGCCGAGTGACAAACCCGACTTCGAAGCGCGTCATGGTCTGGACACACCTGCCCTGATCGATCTGTTTGCCTGGGACGAGGCAGAATTCCTGAGCAAGACGGCGGGCACCGCCATTCGCCGCATCGGCCATGTATGCTGGCTGCGCAACATCGCAGTTGCGCTCGGCAATGCCCCGACCAGTAACGCCGTTATCACCGCCCTGCGGCAGCGTTCCGATCACCCGTCAGCGCTGGTGCGTGAACACGTCGCCTGGGCGCTCGCCCGGCACAATGCCGCCGCTTAGGGCACGCGCTTAACTGATCAGTCGCAGTGTATAGGGATAACGATAGGCAATGCCCTCGTTGGCCTTGATGGAGGCGATAATCACCATGATGATGGCATAGATCGCGAGAGCAAACAGCAGCAGGAAGCCAATGCCGATAAACATCAGTATGCCGCAGATGATGGCCGCGATCAGGACG
Organism: uncultured Enterobacteriaceae bacterium; assembly: GCA_964522485.1. Classification (GTDB taxonomy): domain Bacteria; phylum Pseudomonadota; class Gammaproteobacteria; order Methylohalomonadales; family Methylohalomonadaceae; genus Methylohalomonas. The sequence goes on from CAZFUS010000011.1 coordinate 4,477, forward strand.
GTGATCTGAAAGTTGATCGACTCCTTGCCCTGATCATCCACAAACGGTATGTCGTTTTTCTTGATGAGCCATATCACCAGCGGCGCAATGATGCTGCCAAATGGCACAATAAATCCGGCGAACGCGGTCAGATGGCATAACATACCCCAAAGACGTGCATCCTTGTCCGGTGCTGGATCAGTATGTACGGTGTCTTGCATCACAGTCTCCCCTGTTGCTGTTGATTGCCCGGCTTTTCAGATCCCAGTCAACCGCTTCCGTATGGAAGTCAATCGCGGTTCCGGTTCTCCGCCGCCGGCTTGTCCCCGAAGTGACTATTCAGCCATATTTGCACACTTTCCACCAGCCGCGCGTCGTGACCGGTAAAATAATGGTCCGCGCCAGCCACCACCTGCTGTTCAAAATCGCCATGCCCGACATCGGCTGCCACTGCCCGGCGATCCTCGGCCTTGCGCATGACCTCGGGCAAATCATTGCCGCCGTAGAGATCCAGCAATGGCACCTCGATCCTGCCCAGCAGGTCCGCTAAATCGATAACCGGATCCAGAAATTCGCGCGCCAGGACGCTGATACTAATGACACCGTCCACGGCACCGTACTCGGCCTGATAGGCCAGCGCCTCGACTGCACCGAAGCCATAACCGATGATTACGATAAGCGAATAATCCTCACTGCGCAGGTACTCTACACCGGCCGCGATGCGCCGCTGTGCCTCGGGCACGGTGTCACCATAGTCATCGGCGAGTGCGCCGGCCGGCAACAGTGGCATCTGCAATGACAGCGTACCCCAGCCATGTTCCGGCAACCGCCTGCGTAGCGGGGCGATGACCTCGGGCCAGTCCGGATGTCCGCCCATATTGTGGATCAACAGCACTGCTCGCCGCGGCAGCCCGCCGAAATCTGCCTTGTGCAGGCCGAGGAATTCATGATCATCAGTCTCCAGCCACACGGGTGAACCATTTTCCAGGCGTGACACCAGCGTTTCGGCCAGCTGCTGCTCCCGCATGCGGCTGTCGCCGGCGGCACTCAGACTCAACAACGCCCCCAGCCCCAGGCACAGGCACCGGATGAGCTGACGCTGCAACGGATCAGGCAACATGATGCTTATACTAGCCTCAGGCAACGGCGCCCGGCCAGCGGTGGATAATAAGCGCCGCGCCGATACCGGATCACTGCCATTGGCGCTACCTGCGGGATCAGGTAAAGTTGCTGTTTTGTTTAACTGTCGTTGCACAGCGGCCATTTACTGTCGGCGGCTGGCAAGTATTGTCAGATTGTCCATCGTGACAGCACTATGACCGATTACATCATTGCCCCGTCCATTCTGTCGGCTGATCTCGCCCGCCTTGGCGCCGAGGCGGAAGCGGTGCTTGCCGCGGGCGCGGATTTTATCCACGTCGATGTTATGGACAATCATTACGTACCTAATCTCACGTTCGGCCCCATCATTGTCAAAGCCCTGCGTGAGGCCGGCGTCGATGCACCGCTCGACGTCCACCTGATGATCAAACCGGTGGACGCGCTGATTCCCGAATTTGCCAGTGCAGGCGCCAGCTACATTACATTCCACCCGGAGGCAAGCGAGCACATCGATCGTACCCTGCAGCTTATCCGTGATAATGGCTGCAAGGCCGGACTGGTATTCAACCCGGCCACACCGCTGGACTACCTGCAGTATGTACTCGACAAGGTCGATATGGTGCTGTTGATGTCGGTTAATCCCGGTTTCGGCGGTCAGGCGTTCATTCCGTCCTCACTGGACAAGCTGCGCGCGGTCCGGGAGATGATCAATCAAAGCGGCCGCGCGATCCGGCTGGAGATAGACGGCGGCATCAAGGTCGACAATATTCTCGCGGTCGCCGAGGCAGGCGCCGATACCTTCGTTGCGGGTTCGGCCATCTTCGGCAGCGATGATTACGCGGCAACCATCCAGGCCATGCGTGAGCAACTGGCCACCGTCCAGTAACTACCCGTTTACATTTTGAGACCGCCATGCTGAATCGCAAGGAACTGGTTTTGTTTGATCTCGACGGCACCATGATCGATACGGTGCCGGACCTGGCTGTGGCTATCGATACCATGCAGTCGACTCTGGGACTGCCCGGACACGGCGAAACCAAAGTACGTAACTGGGTCGGTAACGGTATGGAACGTCTGGTCAAGCGGGCGCTGACTGATGACCTGGAAGCAGACCCGGAACCGATGCTGTTCGAGCGCGCTCTGCCGCTGTTCATGGACGCCTATGCGGAGCGGCCGTGTGACAAGAGCCGGTTCTATCCGGGTGCGCGCGAGACATTGGCGTATCTGAAAAATGCCGACTACAAGCTGGGCTGCATTACCAACAAGCGCGGCCGGTTCACCGAGACCCTGCTCAAGGCGCTGGGTGTGTATGATCATTTTGGCCTGGTGCTGAGCGGCGACTCGCTGCCGCAGCGTAAGCCGGATCCGATGCCGCTGCTGCACGCAGCCCGTCATTTTGACGTAACCGTTGAGCGCTCTTTAATGGTAGGTGATTCCCTGACCGATGTCCGGGCGGCCCGGGCGGCGGGTTTTCAGATCGTGTGTGTCAGTTACGGTTATAATCAGGGCCGCGACATAAGCGAAGCCGAACCGGACGGGATCATCAACGCGTTGACCGAGCTGCTTGATCTGCTGCCTGCCCCAGTCGATTCCGTCGCCGCCTGACTATGGATCTGAAGTACTACAACCAGCTCGCCCGTCAGGGCTACAGCCGCATTCCGCTGCTGCGGGAAGTCCTGGCCGATCTGGACACGCCGCTGTCTGCCTATCTGAAACTCGCCGAGGGCCCGTATTCGTACCTGTTCGAATCGGTACAGGGCGGCGAGAAATGGGGCCGCTATTCCATGATCGGTCTGCCGGCGCGCACGCTGCTGCGGGTATATGGACACACGGTCACGGTCAGCCATAACGGCACGATCAGTGAACAACACGAAGTCCATGACCCACTGGCCTGGATTGAGGCGTTCCAGGCCCGTTACAGCGTGCCGGAGGTGAATGGGCTGCCACGCTTTACCGGAGGTCTGGTGGGTTATTTCGGCTACGACACCGTGCGCTACATTGAGTCGCGTCTGGTGCATGGCCCCAATCCGGATCCGCTGGGCCTGCCCGACATATTATTAATGGTATCCGATGAAATCGTAATATTCGACAATCTGAGCGGCAAACTGTACATCATCGTTCACGCCGATCCGGCTGAGGATGATGCCTATGACAATGCCTGTCGACGGCTTGATGAAATCGCCACCCGACTGCGCGATGCCCGACCCACGTATCCCAGCCGGCACACCACGGTACATGTGGATGAGGAGGATTTCGAATCAACCTTCACGCGTGAGGGGTATATGCGCGCTGTCGAGCGCATAAAGGACTATATCGTCGAGGGCGATGTCATGCAGGTAGTGCCATCGCAGCGCATGTCGATCCGTTATGAATCGGCGCCACTGGATATTTACCGGGCTTTGCGCAGCCTCAATCCCTCACCGTATATGTTTTATTTTGATCTTGAAGACTTCCATATCGTCGGTTCGTCACCGGAGATTCTGGTCCGGCTGGAAGATGACGAGGTGACCGTCCGGCCGATCGCGGGTACCCGTCCCCGCGGCCGAAACGAAGCCGAAGACCTGGAATTCGAACAGGAACTGCTCGAGGATCCCAAGGAGCTGGCCGAGCATCTGATGCTGATCGATCTGGGCCGCAACGATATAGGCCGCGTAGCGGTGACCGGCAGCGTCAGGGTAACGGAACAGATGGTGATCGAGCGCTATTCGCATGTCATGCATATCGTTTCCAATGTTGTCGGCCGGCTGCACGAAGGCATGACGGCAATCGACGTGCTGCGTGCAACCTTCCCGGCGGGTACCGTGTCCGGTGCACCCAAGATCCGGGCAATGGAAATCATCGACGAACTGGAGCCGGTCAAACGCGGCGTATATGCCGGTGCTGTCGGCTATCTGTCATGGAACGGCAACATGGATACAGCCATCGCTATCCGCACGGCCGTTATCAAGGACAACACCCTGCACATCCAGGCTGGCGGCGGCATTGTTGCCGACTCGGTCCCGGAAACTGAATGGGAAGAAACACTGAACAAGCGCCGCGCCATGTTCCGCGCGGTCATAATGGCCGAACATGGACTGCATCAGCTACCGAACTGATCTTCTTGTATCAATAATCCTTCACGTCCACGGCGCACAACGACAGGGGTATTGCTTCATGAAGAATCGCTGTATGAGTCGCTGACCGGTAATGTACCGGGATACCGGCATGAATCGATTGATATTCAGCAAATCACAGCTGGCCCCTTTTGCCGCTTTATTGATACTGCTGGTTCTCGTCGCCCTGTTCGCCTGTCCGCCGAGCCGGGCGGACGTTATCCGCATCGCGACATGGAATCTAGAACATCTTGCGGAAAAAAGCGGCTCGGGCTGTCGCGCGCGCGAAGCAAAAGATTATGCCCTGTTGCGCAGCTATGTGGCGGAGCTTGATGCCGATGTGATTGCGTTTCAGGAAGTTGAAAACCGGCCGGCGGCTGAACGAATATTTGATCCGTCCGAATACGTTATTGAAATCTCAGGCCGGCGGGCCGGTGAAAATTCTCCCTGCTATCAGCATCCCGGGCGCAGACAGACGCCCATCAAGGTCGGCTTCGCCATCCGCAAGGAGCTCGCGTATGAGCGCAATCCGGATCTGACAGAACTGGCCAATGGTCGACGCCACGGTGTGGATATCACTCTCTATGCAGGTGAGTCCGTCCTGCGGCTAATGACGGCGCATCTGGCAAGTGGCTGCTATTCGAATACTCAGGACCAGCAGCACGACAAGGACTGCAATGTACTCGATCGGCAGATCCCTTTTGTCGAACAGTGGCTGGACACGCAGACCCGTGAAGGCCTGCCCGCCATGGCGCTCGGTGACTTCAATAGGCGCCTGACAATGCCTCATGATCGTGTGTGGGCTGACTGGAATGATGCTCAACCCGCACCCTACGCACTGATCACGGCCGGATATGTACAGAATTGCAATGGTCCCTATGATGGCGCCCCCCATATCGACCATCTGATCACCAATCACTTTGCACTGGGTATGCTGCGTTCGCGTTTGATGTCTTTGCAATTTTCAGAAGATAATGCATCCATACCTTCAGATCACTGCCCGCTGGCGGTCGACCTCGAAATCCACCGGCACAGCCCTGCCACCTGAATTTTTACCGCAACAATTCGAATCAGCAGCAGCCTCTATTCAGCCTCATCCGCAATCAGATCGTGAAGACTGACAACAGCTTCGCTATGCGAATAATTACCCAGCCGCATCGCGATATAAGCGGCGATGCATTCAGAATAATTCTGATTCTGCACTGTCACGGGAAAGACGGCGTTCATACCTTCCATGATATTCAAAAGCGTCTCATGAACGCCCCGCTTTTCCATATACTTCTGCGCGACGACACTGATATCGGCAATCAGTTGCTTGTCCTCAATATAGATGCTTGAGAGCTGATCGAGCAGGGCGCCAAATCGATCGGCAACATTATAATTATTATTCGAATGAAAATCTGAATCTGTCATGACAAGTCATTGATCGAGGCCCGAGCACAGAAGCGCCCTACGATATTCTCCTGGTGACCAAACAGTAATCATCATTCCGTTGAAGTTCTGTCAGGTCGGTCACAATACGATCGCGGCATCGCCCATTAACTCCTGTCACTACAATTTCAGGACAAAAAAATCCCCCTTCAGGAGGGGGATACACCGGGCGACGGACTAAGCCCAATGAAAGATCGAGTCACTCATCGCTGCAATTGAAGTATGGCTGCAAAGGCGGCATGTGAGCGTGCATGAGTCACATTACTGCATGGCAGTTTGACCACATCAAGGAGAACCAAAATAAAAACCCCGTCTTGAGGTTATCGCGACGGGGTCAGGAAGAAGTTGGAAAAACTTCAGTTCAGTCGCTTTCTGCGAGCAAGACCCAGGCCGAGCAGACCCAGTCCCATAAGGGCCAGCGAAACCGGTTCGGGGACCTCCCGGGTGCCTCTGCTCCAGATATCCAGATGGGAGAGATCCAGCCCACCCCCCACGGCCCAGCCCAGGTTGTAGCTGCCGTCGGTGGAACCGTTGTCAAAATAATAGGCGGCCCATTCGGGGCCCTGCTTGAAGATCGCCATGAAAGTATCGGCCATCAGGTTCTCTATATCCCACATACCCGTGGTCGTATTAGCCGTGACATTGCCGTCACCGCCATCGGTTGTGTCAAAGAAGCTCCAGTCGTCAAAGCCGAACATGCCTTCCGTTGAACCCAGTGCCGACGAGTTCCCGTTCCAGAGCGAAGTATCTGCATTATCCCAGTCCACGTCGTTAATGGTCGCGCCCGTGGGCGGGCCCACGGACGTAATCATGCCCGTTTCGGTGACATTGCCGTCCATCGCACCGGAACAGAGAGTCGGGGCGCCTGTATTGCCCGTGACATCCGTGACCGCGCAAGTATCGTCCGACGAAATCAACGCCGCTCCGGCGGTCGTTGACGCCATTAGTGCAACCAATCCTAGGACGATCACTGATATCGCTTTTTTCATTATTGCTCTCCAGCCTGAAAATCAGGCTATATTTGATAAGCTACACATCATTAAATAAAGGCAAAATTCACGCCATATATTATAAATATATAGAATTCAATAAATTATAAGCTGCTTGAACTGACCCAGCCGGATAAATTGTAAACTCTTCCGACATTCAGCGCTGCTTTTTGTGACAGACTTCACGAAAGATTAATGTGTAACTCTATGATCAATAAAAGTCTATAATCGCACGCCAGCGATAACCGGCGATGTTAAAAAAACCGACATCCCTGCTTAATTTCTTACAGTAGGGCGAGAAATCTTTAGAATCGTCGCCCGTTGAAACTGTAGCCCCACTGTCAAAATGATATAATCTCCAGTAAAATCAAAAGGATGATAGCCTGAATGCTGCTAATGCTCGACAATTATGACTCGTTCACCTACAACCTAGTGCAGTATCTGGGGGAGCTGGGTGCCGACGTGCAGGTGGTGCGCAATGACCAGATAACGCTGGAGGAGATCGACCGGTTACACCCGGACAGACTGGTGATTTCACCCGGCCCGTGCACCCCGAACGAGGCCGGCATCTCGGTCACCGCAATACAGCGGCTGACCGGCAAACTGCCGATTATGGGTGTCTGTCTCGGCCATCAGAGCATTGGCCAGGCCTACGGCGGCAGGGTGATCCATGCCGGATCCATCATGCATGGCAAGACCTCGGAGATTTATCACAAGGGTACGGATGTCTTCGCCGGCCTGACCAACCCCTTCACCGCCACCCGCTATCACTCACTGGTGATCGACAAGAACTCCCTGCCGGACTGCCTGGAAGTGACCGCGTGGACACAGACAGCAACCGGCGAAATCGACGAAATCATGGGTGTGAGTCATAAGGAACTGCCGGTTTACGGCGTGCAGTTCCATCCCGAATCGATCCTGACCACCTACGGTCACGATATTCTGCAGAATTTCCTGAATCTGCACTGATGGATATCCGCACCGCGCTCGACCGTCTCGTCAACCGGCTCGATCTCGAACCCGATGCGATGCGCTCGGTTATACAGACGATCATGCTGGGCAAAGCCACCCAGGCGCAGATTGGCGCATTCCTGGTTGCGCTGCGCATGAAAGGTGAAAGCGTGGATGAAATCGCCGCTGCCGTCGAGGTCATGCGCTCGCTGGCGACATATGTCACGGTAAGTGATGATCGCCACCTGGTCGACACTTGCGGCACCGGCGGAGATGGCACTAATACCTTCAATATTTCCACGGCCGCCGCCTTTGTTGCCGCCGCAGCCGGCGCCCGGGTCGCCAAACACGGCAACCGGGCTGTGTCCAGTACATGTGGCAGCGCCGATATTCTGGAAGCGCTGGGTGTCAATCTTGACCTCAGTGCCGAACAGGTCGCCAAATGCATCGAGCAGGTGGGTATCGGCTTTCTGTTCGCGCCGCGCCATCACGGGGCCATGAAACACGCCGTAGGACCGCGCCGGGAACTCGGCATGCGCACTCTGTTCAATCTGCTCGGGCCGCTGAGTAATCCGGCCGGCGCCCGCAACCAGATTCTGGGCGTTTTTCACCGCAACTGGCTGCAGCATATGGCCGAGGTATTGAACAAGCTCGGCAGCCGCCATGTTATGGTAGTCCATGCGGAGGACGGCCTTGACGAAATCAGTCTGTGCGCAGCCACAGAAGTCGCAGAACTGAACGCAGGCACGATCAAGCAGTACACAGTTACACCTGAAGCATTCGGCCTGCAGCGCTGCCGGTCGGTGGACCTGATCGCCACGGACCCCGATACCAGCCTGCAACTGTTCAAAGCCGCGCTGGACGGTACGCAGAGCGCCGCACGCGATATCGTTCAGTTAAATGCCGGTGCTGCCATCTACGTCGCCGGTCTGAGCCCGGATCTGAACACGGCCGTCCAGCACGCGGGCGAGATTATCGCTAGTGGCGCAGCCGCCGACAAACTGCAGCAATTCATTCAATTGAGCCAGCGGCTGTAATGCCCATCGACACACCCGACATACTCAAGCGCATACTCGCGCACAAGCAGGACGAAGTCAGCGAGCGCAAAACGCGCACACCGGTCCGGGAACTGAGTGCCCGGGCCGCCGACCAGCCGGCGACACGCGGCTTTCATCAGGCTATACAGCACCGGGTCGAAGCTGGTGAGCTTGCCGTGATCGCGGAAATCAAAAAGGCTTCCCCCAGCAAGGGCATACTGCGCGAGGATTTTGATCCGCAGGCGCTCGCAGGCGCCTACGCCAGGGCTGGCGCTACCTGCCTGTCTGTACTCACGGATGAACGCTTTTTCCAGGGATGCGATACTGACCTGCAGACAGCGCGCGCGGCTTGTGGCTTGCCAGTGCTACGCAAGGATTTTCTGATTGATCCCTACCAGCTTTATGAGGCGCGTGTGCTAGGCGCCGACTGTGTATTGATCATAGTCGCGGCCCTGGATGACCTGCAGATGCAGGAGCTGGCCTGGGGAGCGACCGAACTGGGTCTGGATGTGCTGGTCGAGGTTCACAATCGCGAGGAACTCGAACGCGGGCTGATGCTGCGCACACCGCTCATCGGTATCAACAACCGTGATTTGCGGACATTTGAAACCCATATCGATACCACACTGGGGCTGCTGCCGGATGTGTTTCATGATCGGACCATCGTTACCGAAAGTGGCATCCACAGCCAGGCCGACATTGCCCTGCTGCGCCGCCATGGCGTAGACGCTTTTCTGGTCGGCGAGGCGCTTATGAGTGCCGACGAACCCGCTGTGAAGCTGGCGGAATTATTCGGCTGAACAAGAGTCCTGTATACAACCCGACTTTTTCAATTTCATATGATTTCTCTAATGCGAAGGAGAGTTACCATGCGGAAACTGGTTTCTGCTTTTGTGATTCCGGCACTGCTCCTGGCTTGGTCATCCCTGTCCCTGGCTCACGGTGAGAATCCCGAGCTGCAGTGGGAAACAGCCAATTTCAAGAATCCCGAGTCCGTGGTCTATGACAAGGCCCGCGATCTGCTGTATGTATCGAATGTCAACGGTGAACCCACCGCGAAGGATGGCAACGGCTTTATTTCAACTGTCTCAATGTCCGGCGAAATCCAGAATCTGAAATGGATAACCGGCCTGGATGCGCCCAAAGGCCTCGCAATCTACAAGAACAAACTTTATGCTGCAGACATCGACACCCTGGTCGAAATCGATATCACCAGCAGTGAAGTCAGCAACCGCTATGATGTCGCGGATGCCAAGTTCCTGAATGATGTCGCTGCCGCCGAGGATGGTCATATCTATGTATCTGACATGGTACTTGACCGCATCTACCGTCTGCACGACGGCAAGTTCGAACTTTGGCTGGAAGATACCGCGCTGGAAAATCCCAACGGCCTGCTGGTTCACAAAGGCAGATTGGTCGTGGGCTCATGGGGTGTCATGAAAGATGGCTTCCGTACGGAAACACCGGGACATCTGAAGGTAGTTTCATTCGACGACAAATCGATCTCCAGTATTGGCGAAGGCAAACCCACGGGCAATCTTGACGGTGTCGAAGCGGATCTGGATGGAGACTACTATGTAACCGACTGGATGGCTGGCAAGCTGTTGCATATCGATCAGGACGGTAATTCTGAAGTCTTGCTTGATCTCGGTCAGGGCAGCGCCGATCTTGAATTCATCGCGGATCAGGACTTACTGCTAATACCGATGATGAATGACAACAAGCTACTGGCTTACAAGGCACACGGTAGTGCCGATGACAAGTAGTGCAACTTGACTGTCTATTAAAAAACCCGCCGGCAGGCGGGTTTTTATTGCCTATATCGTCTCCATGTTACCCGTCGATCAACCGGAGTGGTTCCGCGAGCAGTGCATCCATTTCCTGGACCGGTAGCGGGCGGGCAAACAGAAAGCCCTGGGCCTGATCACAGCCACGGGTGCGCAGATAGCGGCGCTGCATAGCGTTTTCAACCCCTTCCGCAACAACCTGCAGATTGAGGCTCTTCGCCATGCCGATGATTGCTTCGACCAGTGCCTTGTTATCTTCATCCTGTGGAATACCGCGCAGAAAAGAGCGGTCAATTTTAAGTTTATGAACCGGCAGGTGCTTCAGATAACTCAGAGAAGAATATCCCACACCGAAATCATCAATAGCAATGCGTGCCCCCATACCTGCCAGGACTTGCATCTGCTCGGCGGCCATCTTAGTCTGCAACACGCTCTCGGTCAGTTCCAGTTCCAGATGGCTGGCGCGTAACTTGTATTCACTCAGAATGTCCCTGATCGAATCTATCAGTGAATGTGTCTGGAACTGTATGGCCGATATATTCACCGCTATACGAGACGGTGCCAGACCCTTCTGTTGCCAGCGTTGCAGGTCGCGACAGGCACGGCGCAGCACCCACATGCCCAGTGGCACTATCAGGGCGCTCTCTTCGGCAAGCGAGATGATGACATCAGGTGCCACCATTTCACCGGTATCTTCACGCGGCCAGCGCAGCAGCGCCTCGACCGCGGTAATACTGCCATCACCAAGATTAATTTGCGGCTGGTAATAAAGTTCGAGTTTGTCTTCATCCAGAGCGCGGCGCAACGCATTTTCCATTGCCAGGGTATCGGAGATCTGGGCGCCGAGTGCTTCGGAGTAGTGCTGAAAGCCGTTGTGACCCGTATTGCGCTTTTTGACCGAATGCATGGCGAATTCAGCACGCTTCAACAGCGTGCGCGCATCCCTGCAATCGCTCGACGGCATGCTGATACCGACACTGATATCTACCTGCACGTCCTGATTAGCCACTCGAAACGGCCTGGACAATCCTGAAAAAACCTTGTCCATGACGTGCGCAACGTCCGTCTGGCGCGACATCTCCGCCAGTATCAGGGCAAATTCATTACCCGCCAGTCGGGCGACGGTGTCCTGTTCCCGCACTACACTGCGCAGATATCCGGCAACCTTTTCGAGCACCTGATCACCGGCTTCGTGTCCCAGGCTTTCGTTGATTCGTTTTAGTCGGTTAATACCGATACAAACTACCGACATCGGACGCTTGTGCCAGCTGCTGTAGGCCAGAACGCGCTCCAGCCGGTCAAGATACAGACCGCGATTGGGCAAGCCGGTCAGCACATCATAGCTGGCCAGATAGTTGAGCCTATCCTCCTTCTTCTTATGTTCCGTGATATCAATCATGACACCACGCAGTTTCAGTTGATCCTCTTCCTCATCTACCGTAACGATATCGCGTAACCAGACTGTTTCACCGGCTGCGGTAATCATGCGGTATTCAAGCGTATGATTCAGACGCTTTTCGGTGGCTGTTGAACGTGTCTGCACGGCCCATTCTCGGTCAGCAGGATGCAAGTGATTTTCCCAGAAATAGGGTTCTGTCTGCCAGGCGGACACCGGATAGCCGAGTATGCGCTCAGCCTGCTCACTGATGAATACAAAATTGAAAACATCAGTATCGGCTTCCCAGATAATCCCGTCGATCGAGTTCACCAGTGCCGCGTAGTCATATTGGAGCTTGCGGAGGTTTTGCTTGGTCTGTCCGCTGGAAATATTCTCCCATGTCAGTGAATAAATGCCGCGTACCTCACCCTGTGCATCCCGGTCCGGCATATAGGTTGTGCGGCCATGGACCACTCCCTGCAGCGCATGGATGACTGCATCGAAATTGACGATTTCACCCTTCAGTGCACGCTTCAGATAGGGCTCGCGATCATGACAATGAATATCATCAGCTACCTGTCGCACATCTTTGCCGATAAAATCCGCTTCTTCATGACCGAACCAGTCTATATAGGTTTTATTGATGAACTGGTATTTGAAATCGCTATCCAGATAAGCAATCAATATTGGCAAAGCATCCGCGAGTAGTCGCAGTGGATGCTGATTCTGATCATTATCCATTGCGGTTGCTGCTGCCGCTGTTTGCTCGAAGAGCTGTAATTCACTCAAAGAGAAAGGAGAAATACCTGAAGTCGGAGAATCGCCCATAGCCTTTATTCTTATAATTCTAATTGTGAAACAGGCAAAAAACTAATGGATATAAGTGCCGCATAAATGCAAGCATTAAGCCCTCCGTATTAAACCAGCTACCACGCCGTAATAGACTCATAGCCAGCAAGCGCTACCGGTTAAGATAACGCATTGCCTGTCAGCAGGGCAATTCAGGGAATCAGCCTGAATACCAGCTGACCATTAAGTCGCTGGGTGTATAGTAAAAAGACACGTGGCCGCAGCAGGTATGGCAACGCTTAAAGGACCTTGCAGATAGCGCAAATGCTGGCCAGTCCGACAGGATCGCAACCTAAACCCCGGCACCGGTCTCACCGCGCATGAACTCAAGCAACTGCTGGTCAGTGAGTACCCGCTTTAGCACATGGGACATGGCTGCATTAATCATGGCTGCGTTTTCTTCCGGTTTGGGCTTGGTCATCGCCTCCCTGCTACGGGTACTGCGGTAGCGCCCCGTATATTCGCGGTTACCCGCCTTGCAGACAGCACGCAGAGTAACAGCGATCTCAATCACATCGGTCACGTTGCCTTCCTGAACCTCATATTCAATGGCGTCAACGAATATCTTCAAGACCGAGTCGGACGCCTGGCCGGAAGCGACCACCTGGTACCCCATCTGCTGCAACGCTTCAGTCAGTTCAGTCCGGATCGGGGTCCTGATATCTTCAGCCGTACTGATCTCGGACGTGTTGGCATAGACACCACCACGTGTACCGATAACACGGCTGGGGCGGTTATCTATGGTCTCAAGGCTGACTGTCGCATCATTGCCGACGGTATTGACATCGGACAGATCGATATCGGGCCGTATAGTCACCTTTTGCGGACTCAGCGCACAAGCTGTCAGAGCAGCCATCAACACAATTACACTTAAGCGATACAGTAACTTCACTGACCGATTCCTCCATATACGCTTGGCAATGGATTGCTGATGAATTTCATTTCAGCACCACAGAATGAAGAAACATACCGTGCCCCGGATTTCAAATATTAGGCCATAGAACCGCGTCCGGGTTCAGGCATCATCCTTGACACCCAGACGCTCGTGAATCACCGGGCTGGTGGTGGTGTATTGCAGAAATTGCTTTTTGTCCGGATTCAGATATTTGTCCACCGCAAATGCGGCCAGCGCAGCTTCGTGGAACCCGCTGAGAATCAGTTTCTTTTTGCCCGGATAGGTGTTGATATCACCCACCGCAAAAATACCTTCGATGCTTGTCTGGAATTTTTCGGTGTCTACTTCAATCTGGTTACGTTGCTGGTTCAGACCCCATTCAGCGATAGGCCCAAGATTGGGCGACAGTCCATAGAATACCAGCACTTCATCGCATTCGATCGTCTGCAGTTCATCGCTGTCCAGCGGCTTGACGGTTAACCCGGCAAACTCATCCGCATCCGCATTGACCTGTTTAATCTGGGCAGGAATGAAATCCATCTCATCCTGCTCGCACAACGCCTGCATCTTATCAACAGATGCCTGGGCGGCGCGAAACTCATGGCGACGATGAATCAGCTTGATGCGTTTTGCCACCTTGTGAAGTTCCAATGTCCAGTCCAGCGCCGAGTCACCGCCCCCCAGAATCGCAACCGTCTTGTCGCGATAGCGCTCAGGGTCCTTGACCCGGTACTGAATTTCCCTGCCGTTAAAGAGATCCGCGCCTTTCACGCGCAGCGGCCGCGGCTGAAAAGCTCCCAGACCGCCGGCGATGATCACGGTCTGCGTCAGAAAACGCTGGTCCTTGCTGGTGCAAAGTTCAAACCGGCCGTCAGCCTGCCGTTCCAGCCCCGCGACTTCCTGCCCCAGGTGGAAGCTGGCTTTGAACGGCTGGATTTGCTGCATCAATCGATCGATGAGTTCCTGGGCGCTGCATTCCGGTAGTGCCGGTATGTCATAAATCGGTTTGGTGGGATACAGTTCGGCACACTGGCCGCCCACGTGGCTGAGCGAATCGATCACATGCGCATGGATGCCCAGCAGTCCCAGTTCAAACACCTGGAACAGCCCGGTAGGACCAGCACCCACAATCACCACATCGGTTTCGATACTATCTTCCGCTTCGCGCTTGCGCGTCTCATTCATTCAATGACTCCTGCTAATCGTTCAATAATTCAGTCAATATTCATGCGCCTGACCATAGTGCCGGAATTGCTCAGCCACCCGCTCCAGCTCCGCCGCATCCAGCAATACCGGTTCACCGGTCTGGAGGATCAGACAATATTGCCGCGCCAGTTCTTCCACCTCCCAGGCCAGTCGCAACGCACTCGCCAGATCCGGCGCTGCGGCAATCTGACCATGATTGGCCAGCAGACAGGCATTGCGGTCCTGCAAAGCCACGACTGCATTCTGTGACAACTGTCCGGTGCCAAAGGTCGCATACTCGGCACAGCGGATATCGTGGCCGCCCGCCCGCGTGATCATGTAATGAAACGGCGGAATCGGACGGCGCTGACAGGCTAGCGCCGTGGCATGCGCCGAATGACTGTGGACAATGGCGCCGAAGGCTGGCCGTTGCCGGTATATATCACAATGCATGCGCCACTCGCTCGAGGGCCGGCGGTCGCCCTGCAAAACCCTGCCGTCGAGGTCGATCAGCACCGCGTCATCAGGCTGCATCGCGGCATAGTCGATGCCGCTGGCAGTAATGAGTAGTCCACCGCTGCAACGGACACTGACGTTACCGGTGGCCGCGGCGCTCAGCCCGATTTCATGCAGTCGCCGGGCTGTCTGCAGCAGGTCCTGGCGCAGGATGGATTCATCGGCAGCGACCGATTCAGTCATCGCCGTCGTCGCTCCCTTGCAGATAACGCACGAAGCGATTGCCGGTATCGACCAGAATAACGCACGCGGCCAGCGGTCTATCAGTCAATTCGTAGCCCATGATGATGATCTCTTCACCCGGCTGGCAGTACAACGCAGCCGCGCCGTTCATGCAAATCTCGCCACTGCCGGCCGGCGCCGGAATAACATAGGTCATGAAATTTGCGCCGGAAGTGTTGCTCACCACCTGCACCCGCTCGTTCGGCCACAGGCCGACCCGCTCCAGCAGGTCGCTGTCGACTGTGATACTGCCGATATAGTCCACATTGCCATCAGTAACCCGGGCTTTGTGGATTTTGGATCGTAATACCCAGCGCATGATTCATTGATTCCTTAATTTATTCCAGGACCGTCAATCTACGAGTTTATATTCAACATATTCCGCGTCCTAATGTGTGCGGGTAACCTTTGCTTTTTATTTCCGGCCCGAAGGCCGGGTTCCTTTCTCTTGCCTGTCCAAGAGAAAGAAACCAAAGAAAAGGACACCCCGTGATCGCGTCCCGCTACGCGGGACGCCCTGCGCACAGACTGGCCCACGGCGGATGACCCACGGTACATTCCTGTGCCGTGGGCGAATCGCCAGCCAAAGCCGCGGAGCGCAGGGCCAGCGCGTCATTCGGGCGGCCTTTTCTTTCGTCCCTTTCTTTTGGCCGCCCAAAAGAAAGGGACCCCGGGGTGCAGGGGGTGGAGAACCCTCGCGGAGCTTGGTCGTTCAAGCAAAGGTAACGTTTAGCATTGAGCAGAAAAAATCAGACATTAAACCGAAATAGCATGACGTCGCCGTCGGCGACTTTGTAATCACGACCTTCGAGCCGCCACTTGCCGGCATCCTTGGCACCCTGTTCACCGTTATATTGAACATAGTCATCGTAGGCAACGACTTCGGCACGAATGAAGCCACGCTCGAAATCAGTATGTATCACGCCTGCGGCCTGAGCAGCATTGGCACCGCGTCTGACGGTCCAGGCACGGACTTCTTTCGGTCCGGCAGTGAAATACGTCTGCAGACCGAGCAGCTCGTAACCGGCACGGATGATGCGATTCAGGCCCGGTTCTTCCAGGTTCATGTCCTTCAAAAATTCATCACGCTCATTGTCTGGCAGTTCGGCTATCTCGGATTCGATAGCGGCGCATACCGGCACTACCAGCGCGCCTTCAGTGTCAGCATGTTCCTGTATCTTGGCCAGCCAGGTATTGACCCCGCCGCTTTCCTCGACATTGGCAATATAGAGCATCGGCTTGGCAGTGAGCAGTTGATAATCGCGCAGCAAAATCCGCTCTTCATCGGTCAGTTCCAGCTCGCGTACCGGCCTGGCGTTATCGAGCTGAGGTTTAAGCCTGCTTAACAATGCAACACGTGCCCTGGCATCCTTGTCGCCGCTCTTGGCCGTGCGTTCGGCCTTGTCATGCGCGCGTGTAACAGTATCCAGATCGGCGAGGCAAAGCTCAGTGTTAATAGTCTCGATATCGGCCATTGGATCAATGCGCCCCGCAACATGCACGATCTGATCGTTGTCGAAACAACGTACCACCTGGGCAATTGCGTGCGTTTCGCGGATGTGCGATAGAAACTGATTACCCAGACCCTCGCCCTTGGAAGCGCCTTCGACCAGACCTGCGATGTCGACAAATTCCATAGTCGCCGGCACTGTCTGCTTGGGTCTTACTATCTCGGCGAGTTTATAGAGCCGCGCATCCGGTACCGGTACGACACCGACATTGGGATCAATTGTGCAGAACGGATAGTTTGCGGCATCGATGCCGGCACTGGTCAGTGCATTGAACAGGGTCGATTTACCGACATTCGGCAGACCGACAATACCGCAGCGAAAACCCATAATTCCTTATTCCCGATTATTCACTATTGGTATGCAGGTGATGCATAACCGCTTCGTAATCACCGCGCAGGATCGCCGGTATCTCGGCCAGTACTCTGTCGATGCCGGTATTGATCAGATCGTGGTCCGCTCCTGAGGGCCGACCCAGCACATACGGCACGACCTGATCACGATGGCCGGGATGACCGACACCAATACGGATGCGGTAGAAATCCGCCGTACCCAATTGCTGGATGATATCGCGCATGCCATTGTGACCACCGTGACCACCCTTGAATTTAAAACGTACGCTACCCGGCGGCAGATCGATTTCATCATAGACGACGATAATCCGCTCGGCCGGAATATTGTAGTAACTGGCAAGCGCGGCAACCGAACGGCCGCTATGATTCATAAAGGTATTCGGCTTGAGCAACCAGCAGCGTTCACTGCCGCTGCCGATCTGGCCAATATCACCGGCATAGCGTTTATCACCGCGCAGATTGATACGCAACTTGCGGGCGAGGGCGTCTATAAACCAAAACCCGGCATTATGCCGGGTTTCAGCGTATTCCGATCCGGGATTGCCCAGACCCGCGATAAGTGTGGGACCCGCGGGCATCTGCTTTCGGCTTAATCTTCGTCTTCGTCGCTGTCTTCCGCTTCGCTCTGCTTCTGGGAGGTCGCGGTCGGCTCAACGGCCTCTTCTTCTTCGCCTTCCGTCTCTTCCTCTTCGGCGACACGCGGCATCTGCACGGTTACAACCGGTTGCTCAATGTCGCCGCCATGATGGGCGGCATAGAGTTCGACGCCTGACGGCAGTTTCAGATCGCTCAGCAGAATGCTGTCCCCGACCTCCAGTTCGAGCACATCAACCTCGATGTATTCGGGCAGATCTTTGGGCAGACACAGGATTTCAATGTCATTGTAGACATGGCTGATGACACCACCACTCTGACGCACCCCCTTGCACTTCTCTTCGTTGAGGAAATGCAGCGGCACATGCATATGCAGCGCTTCATCCTCAGCGACACGCTGCAGATCAAGGTGCAGTGCCAGCGGCTTGTAGGGATGGCGCTGCAGATCCTTGATCACGACCCTTTCGATCTTGCCATCCAGCTTCAGGGTCAGAATATGCGAATAGAAGGCTTCATTATCAAGCTGATGTTTGATTGTGTTGGCATCCAGCGTGATCGGCATCGCCTCACTCTTTTGCCCATAAACGACAGCTGGCAGACGTCCCGCACGGCGCAGGCGGCGGCTCGCACCTTTCCCCACGTCCGTCCGGCTCTCGGCCAGTATTTCAAAAGCTTCTGACATTTCGATGACTCCAAATCAGAGGTTTAAAGTTACCAGCCCGCGACCAGAACTGGCGTTTACTGATACCAATCAAAGAGCACCATTACCGGTGCAGGAGGTACCGCGTTCCGCCATATCATGGCAGAACGAAGCACAACAAAAATCGCATTTTTGCTGTGCGCGTGTTTGAAAGTACACGGACGTACTTTCAAACATTATCAAGCTTACTCCACAAACATCGAACTCAGCGATTCACCCTCGCAGATACGGCGCATGCTTTCCGCCAACATGGCGGCCACACTGAGCTGGCGAATTTTCTCGCAGGCGGCGGCGTTCGACTTGAGCGGGATGGTATCGGTTGTGACCAGCTCATCCAGCACCGAGCCTTCGATGTTCTTCACCGCATTGCCGGACAGAACCGGATGCGTACAGTAGGCGTATACCTGCCGTGCGCCATTCACCTTCAACGCTTCGGCAGCGTGACAAAGCGTACCGGCAGTATCCACCAAATCATCGATTATAACGCAAGTCCGATCATGAACGTCACCGATAATATTCAAGACCTCGGATTCATTCGGATTCGGCCGGCGTTTGTCGATAATCGCCAGATTCGTGTTGTCGTGGAGGCGCTTTGCCAGCGCCCGTGCCCGGACTACGCCGCCCACATCGGGCGAAACGATCATCAGATTCGGATATTTCTGTTTCCAGATGTCCCCCAGCAGAACCGGCGAAGCATAGACGTTATCCAGCGGAATATCGAAAAAGCCCTGGATCTGATCGGCATGCAAATCTACCGTTACGACCCGGTCAATACCGACGGTCGCGATCATGTTGGCCACTACCTTGGCAGTGATGGGCACCCGCGCCGAGCGTGGCCGTCGATCCTGACGGGCATACCCCATATAGGGAATCATGGCAGTAACACTGTTCGCTGAAGCGCGGTACAGAGCATCGGCCATGACCAGCAGTTCCATCAGATTGTCATTAGGCGGCGCGCAGATCGATTGGATAATGAAAATATCGCGGGCGCGGACATTCTCGCCAATGTCGACCATGATTTCGCCATCGCTAAAACGACCGACTGTGATCTTACCGAGTGGCAGGCTCAGATAGCCGGCTATGTCCATGGCAAGACGCGGATTGGCATTGCCTGTAAAGACCATCATGTTCGACGCTGACATTGGCACTCTCCCGTAAGTGTCTGCCGCTGATCATCGAATTGTGTGCCGCGGAGGCCAGCCCTCTCACGGTTTCATGTTAATGGCTGGGGCGCCAGGATTCGAACCTGGGAATGCGGGGATCAAAACCCCGTGCCTTAACCACTTGGCTACGCCCCATGTATATGATGGCCGGGCAAGCCACCACGTATTTCCGCTAAGCGCCTTCCCTTCATGAGCGGGTAATGGTTATGCCACACAGTCAAGCCCGGATGTAACGCTGACAGTATCACTGCACAACCGGCGCAGTGCTCTTCCCATCAGAATCCGGACAAGTAATTCTACTGGTTTTCGGCCTGCAATCGTTTAAGCAGTGGCGATTCATTGCAGCCGCGGGCGACGAAACCCTGCCACTGGTCCGGAATTTCTGACTGTACACGTTCGGCAGACTCACGTTCGGCGAATGCAGCGAAGATACAGGCACCCGTGCCGGTGAGGCGCGCGGGCGCACGCGCCGCGAGCCAGTCGAGAGCCTCGGCCACCGCCGGAAACTGCCGGCGCACAACCGCTTCGCAGTCATTGCCACCGCCGCCGGCGAGTGCCCCCTGCTCCAGAAAGGCGCGTATTGTCGTGGGCGGGGTAGAACGTGTCAAATCAGGGGCATTGAAGACGTCCCGGGTCGAAACTTCACAATCAGGCCGGATTACCACGAACCAGGGCTGTTCCAGTTGCAACGGGGTCAAACGCTCGCCGACACCCTCGGCCCAGGCCGCCCGACCGTGTACAAAGACCGGTACGTCAGCTCCCAGTTGCAGCCCCAGCCTGGCCAGCCTGCCGGTTGACAAATTCAGGTTCCAGAGCCGGTTCAGCGCGACCAGGGTGGTCGCGCAGTCGGAACTGCCACCGCCCAGCCCACCGCCCATCGGCAGCTGCTTGTCGAGGCGTATATCAACACCCTGGAGACTGCCGGTTTCGCGCTGCAGAAGCTGCGCCGCGCGAACTGTCAGGTCGTCTTTTGCTGCCAGACCGGGCAATTGATTGAGATGACGGATCTGCGCATCGCTGCGCAGTGAGAAATGAAGCTGATCGCTGTAATCAAGGAACTGGAACATTGTCTGCAGCTCGTGCATACCATCGGCTCGCCGACCGACGATGTGCAGGAAACGGTTCAGCTTGGCCGGCGCCGGCCATGGCCGATCAGCCATCCAGTGTTTCCCAGGCTGTTACCACCAGCTTCAGCTCCAGACGCTCATTGGCCATTTCCAGTTTACGCGGCAGATCGCGGTCGAGCGCCTGCGTGTAGTCGTCGATCTCGATATGCCAGCCGGATTGATCCAGGCTGCTGATCCGGCCTGTACTATCGGGAGTCGCAGCCTCGATGCCGCCACCCGGTTGCGGCAGACCGCGCACCCAGTATTTCAGGCCGGTGACCGGGACGGACCAGCCCAGTTGCGCTTCCATGAGACTCTCGGGATCCGGGGCCTGGTAACGCTGGTTCTCGCTGGTGATCAGGGTCACTTCCTCACCTTCCGTGCCGATCAGCTCAACAGTACCCTGACCGAACGGAGCGATCACCCGCAGGCGATATTCGTCGCCGCGCTGCCGCCAGTGCAGTGTGGCATTCCAGCCGTCCTGCTCGGTCCGGATTGCCAGTCGTCCCTTCAGAAACCAGTCTTCGAGCGTTGCAACACGCGAACTGTGCGCCTTCCAGTCGGCAGCCGTCGGCGGGGTGGCCGGTGCAGGACTTTCGCTATCACTGGGCAACAGCGCGCAGGCGCTCACAAGCAGCACCGCCAGCAGGCTGATCCAGGTTTTCACGGATTGAAGCGTTTTATTACGTCGAGCAGACGTTCATCATCGGGCGTTTGCTTGAGCGCCGTTTCCCATATTTCCTGGGCTGCCTGGCGATCGCCTTTGACCCACAGCACTTCACCGAGATGGGCGGCGACTTCGGGGTCGTTGCGCAATTCCAGCGCCTTGCGCAGGTATTCCTCCGCCTGGTCGAGACGGCCCATGCGGTACAGAACCCAACCCATGCTGTCGAGGATGTAGAAATCGTTCGGCCGCAGTTCCAGCGCCTGCTTGATAAGACTATGCGCCTCCTGCAGACGGTCAGTACGATCGGCCAGCGTATAACCCAGCGCGTTCAGCGCCTGCACATGATCCGGGTTTTCTTCGAGAATTCTGCGCAAATCCCGTTCGAGCAGTTCCATCCGATCCATTTTTTCAGCGAGCATGGCGCGACCGTAGCGCAGATCCGGGTGATCGCTGCTTTCAAGTGCGTTGTTGTATAACGCCATGGCCTCCTGGTAGCGCTTCTGCCGGATAAGGATGTCACCTTCCGTCTGGATCAGCAGCAGCTTTTCCTCCTCAGACCCCGCCTCGATAGCGTCCAGATGTTCCAGCGCTGCAACAACCTGGCCCTGCCGCGCCAGCATCAAGCCCATCCGCATCTGTGCGTCAAAACGATTCTCGCCGCTTTCAACACTCGCATAATAATCGCTGGCGTCATCGAGCCGGCCCTTCTCTTCGGCAATACGCCCCAGATAGTAGCGTGCTTCCTGTACCCTCTGATCCAGTTTCAGCAGGCGATTGAAATAATCAGCCGCCTCGTCCAGTTGCAGGGACTGCAATGACAGCAAACCGAGCGCATAAAGCACATCCACATTTTCCGGTTCTTCTTCAGCCAGGTGGGCGAACTGTGTCTGGGCGGCGTCAAATCGGCGGGCGTCGGTGAGCAGACGCGCGTATAACAGACGCATGTTGAAATTCTGAGGATGCTCATCGATATTATCTTCCAGCCACTCGAGGGCGGTCTGGCGATCGCCCCGTTTCTGCAGTACCACAAGATAATTCATAGCGGCACTGGGATTCTGGGGCTCGAGCTCCAGGACCCGTTCCAGCAATGTCTCGGCACGTTCCAGTTCGTCCATCCGGACAGCCACCTGTGCATATGCCGATAAGGCCTCCGGACTGTCCTGATGTCTGGCGACCAGCCGCTCCATGACTTCCAGTGCCGCTTCGTTGTCCTTCTCGCGGCCGAGCATGTTGGCAATAATCCAGAGCTTCTCGGCGAACGCACCCTCATCTGCGTTGAGAATTTTCTCCAGATGTGAAACGGCCGTATCTGCGTCGCCGGCATGAATAGCCACTGCGGCAAGCACCTGATGTGCATCGGGATTACCCGGCTCAACTTCCAGCCACAGATTGGCTATATCGGCAGATGCCTCGTCATCGCGTGCATAAACGGCAATGCGGATGGCGCGTTCGATAATTTCGGGATCGCGCGTTGCTCTGGCGACATCACGGTAGTTGTCAACCGCCACGGCCAGTTTGTCGCGCTGTCCGGCAATCTCCGCCACCAGCAGTTTATACAGTGTCTCACTATCCAGTCCCGGCACCGGACGCGCGGGGATGGTGGCGGTAGCCGGCGCCACCTGAATGTCACCCGGGCCCTGCCGGGCCGGCTCGGCGGCAGGCCGGGTGACGGGCTGTGTGGTGCAGCCGGCGATCAGCAGGACTATGGTGCCAAAGCACAGCGGGCGGAACATCTGCGTGAATAAATTCATAGATTTCAAGCTTAACAGGATTAGTTGGGCAGTCAGTAGCCGGTTGATAGCCGGGCAAGGTAGGCCGTGACTGACCTGAATGCAATCAGGCTATCCTATTAAATGACCGTTAAACTAGGCCTTGTGTTCCGGTTAAACCACAGCAAGGCCGTCCGGGCAAGCTCGACCCGCTTGTATTCCAGGGGGCCATCACGGAAAATTTTAACTGTTTAGACAGAGTCCTAACTGATGTCTCTCCTGACCATTGGTCTGAATCACAACACCGCGCCGGTCGCATTGCGCGAACGCGTCAATATCGGCCCCGACGCCCTGCCGGCGGCGCTGGCCGGTTTGCGCGCTGCCAGCGGTGTGGAAGAGGCCGCGATCCTGTCTACCTGTAACCGCACCGAACTCTACTGCTCGCTCGGTGACATCGAGATGAACGCGGTAGTCGACTGGTTCCAGGATTATCACAGTCTGTCCGGCGATCAGTTGCGCCCTCATCTGTATACCTATCCGAATGCCAACGCTGTCAAACATGTCATGCGCGTTGCCAGCGGCCTGGACTCCATGGTCATCGGTGAACCGCAGGTCCTCGGACAGATGAAATCCGCCTACGATACGGCGCTGAAAGCCGGCAGCATCGGCAATCTGCTGAACCGGCTGTTCCAGCACAGTTTCTCGGTAGCCAAGGAAGTGCGCTCGCGCACTGCTGTTGGCAATCATCCGGTTTCGGTCGCCTTTGCCGCGGTCCGGCTGGCCCAGCATATTTTCGGCGATCTGCGCGACTACACTGCCCTGTTGCTGGGTGCCGGCGAGACCGTCGAACTGACCGCCCGCCATCTGCATCAGAATCATCTCGGACGCATGATTATCGCCAACCGCAATCTGCCGCGCGCCCAGGAACTGGCGGCCGATTACAGCGCCTACGCCATCAGCCTGAGCGATCTGCCGCAGCATCTTGCCGAGGCGGATATCATCATCGGCTCGACATCCAGCCCGGTACCGCTCATCGACCGGACGCAGATGGAGGCGGCCATCCGGCTGCGCAAACACCGGCCGGTATTTATCGTCGACATAGCAGTACCCCGCGATATCGATCCGGCTGTCGGTCACCTGCGCGACGTGTATCTCTACAGCGTCGACGATCTGCGCGAGGTCATCGCCGAGAACCTGCGCAATCGTCAGGAAGCCGCACTGGAAGCCGAGGAAATCATCAATGCCCGGGTTACCAGTTTCATGGACTGGATGCTGTCGCGGGACGCGGTCAGCACCATCCGGGCACTGCGCAGCCAGGCTCAGGAAGTCCAGCAGGAAACCATCGAGGCGGGCCGACGCAAGCTGCGCCAGGGCGGCGATCCGGAACAGGTGTTAAACGAGATTACCCGGGTGCTGACAAACAAATTGATCCACCTGCCCACCGCCCAGCTGCGTGAGGCCAGCGCCCGTGGCCGCGAGGATCTGCTCAAGGCCGTGCAGGAACTCTACGATCTGAATAACCACAAGCGCCGTTAGCGGTCTAACGCGTTCTTCCTGCCATTCCGGCGGGGCACTTCCATTAAACTATCAGTCATTACTATTTTTCATCTGCCACCAAAATGCTCAAGAACAGTCTTCGCGACAAACTCGAACAGCTGACCGAGCGCCTGCAGGAAATTGAAGGTCTGCTGGCCGAACCGGCGGTGATCGGTGACCAGAACCGCTTCCGAGAACTGTCACGCGAGTACGCCGAGATCAAACCGATCGTCGGCTGTTACGGCCAGTATCAGAACGCACAGGCGGCAATAATTTCCGCCCAGGAAATGGCGCAAGACGGCGATCGCGAGATTCGCGAACTGGCGGAAGAAGAACTGCACGCCGCGCAGGCGAAAGCCGGCGAACTGGAACATGAACTTCAGCTTCTGCTGTTGCCGCGCGACCCTGCCGACGACGGCAATGTCTTCCTGGAGATCCGTGCCGGCACGGGCGGCGATGAAGCGGCGCTGTTTGTCGGCGACCTTATGAGCATGTATCTAAACTACGCCGAACAGCGTGGCTGGCAGACCGAGATCATCAGCACGGCAGCCAGCGAGATCGGTGGCTATAAAGAAGTCATCATCCGTATCATCGGTCAGGGAGCGTATTCCAGGCTAAAATTTGAGTCCGGCGCCCACCGGGTGCAGCGCGTGCCGGAAACTGAATCGCAGGGCCGGATTCATACTTCCGCCTGTACAGTCGCCGTGCTGCCGGAGGTGGAGTCGATTGAAGAAGAAGATATTGAGATCAACACGAACGACCTGCGCATCGACACCTTCCGCGCTTCCGGCGCCGGAGGCCAGCACGTCAACAAGACCGACTCGGCCATCCGCATTACACACATTCCGACCGGTATCGTGGTCGAATGCCAGTCTGAACGCTCGCAGCACAAGAACCGCGCCCAGGCCATGAGCTATCTGCACGCCAAGCTGTTCAACGCCGAACGCGACAAGCAGCAGAACGAACAGTCGGAAGCACGACGCCGGCTGGTCGGCAGCGGCGATCGTTCCGAACGCATCCGTACCTACAATTTTCCGCAGGGCCGTGTTACCGACCATCGCATCAACCTGACACTCTACAAGCTGAATGATTTTTTGCAGGGCGGCCTGGATGGCGTCATCGATCCACTTATCAGTGAATATCAGGCTGATCAGCTGGCCGCGCTGGCGCATTGATACGACAAGCCATGCAGACATGCAGCACACAGCAGCCAGCCAACGGCATAAAACGGCTCCTCCGCGCGGCCCAGCAACAGCTCGTTGCTTCGCCGACGGCACGCCTCGACGGGGAACTGCTGCTGGCCCATGTACTGCAACAGCCGCGTAGTTCGCTGTACGCATATTCCGACTACCAGCTCAATCGTGATGAAATGGCGCAATTCACCGCGCTGCTGGCGCGGCGCAGCCGGGGCGAGCCGATCGCTTACCTGCTAGGAGTGCGTGAATTCTGGTCACTGCCGCTGACAGTGACATCCGATACACTCATCCCGCGCCCGGAGACCGAACTGCTGGTCGAACTGGCGATCGGCTGGCTGCGCGGCAGAGCTGGTGCTCGAATCGCCGATCTCGGCACCGGTAGCGGCGCGATCGCCGTTGCACTTGCGCGGGAACTGCCCGAGGCCACGATCATTGCGACGGATACGAGTCCCGCAGCGCTGACGGTGGCACACCGCAACGCCGATCGATACTGTCCGGGGCGCGTGGATTTTCGTCACGGTAACTGGTGCGAGCCGCTGGCCGGCGAACACCTGGATCTGATCGTCAGCAATCCGCCTTATGTCGCGGAGACCGAGCTGCTACTGACCGCCAGCGAACTGTGCTATGAACCGCGAACCGCGCTCGCCGCGGGTGAATCCGGACTGACTGCCCTGACCGCAATCATCGGCACGGCGGCCGGCTACCTGCAATCGGGCGGCAAACTCCTGCTGGAACACGGCGCCGATCAGGCAGCGGACGTTCGCCGCCTGCTCGAAGCGTGCGGCTACCGGGATATCCAGTCCCACAGTGATATGGCCGGTTTGGACCGCGCCACTTCAGCCCTGTGTCAACACTGATCCCGACTCCGTGCCAGCGGCGTCTGCGGCTCGCTCAGGACCAAGCGTCACAGGCAGAAACCCTGCTAGCAACCCTGCCGGGTGTTCAAAATGTCACGGTCACGGACGGCAGACTGGACGTTCACTATGACCTCAGCCAGATCGAACTGGCGGCGATCATCGATGCGGCCGGTCGGGCGGGACTGACGTTTTCACCCCGTCGCAGCGATCGCTGGCTACGTTTGCTGCAATGCTGGCGCGATCAGAATCGGCACCGGCAGTTGCTGACGCCGGCCGGCTGGCGTCAGTATCTGCAGAATGCCTATCTGGCGATGCAGCCCCGACTGGCACCGATTCAGACGGGTTTGAATCAGGCCACTCACGACGGACAATGAGCAATAGCCAGCGCGCCAATCCCATGAACGACGAACAACTACTGCGCTACAGCCGGCAGATGATGCTGCCGGAGATTGATGCCGCGGGACAGGAACGCCTGGCAGCGGCCCGCATGCTGTTGATCGGCATGGGCGGTCTCGGTTCCGCTGCCGGCACGTATCTGGCAGCCGCTGGCGCAGGCCATCTGGTGCTGGTCGATTTCGATCGTGTCGATCTGTCCAACCTGCAGCGCCAGATTCTCTACGCCACGGCCGACATCGGCCGGCCCAAGACGGCAGCGGCACGCGAACGGCTGCTCGCCATCAATCCGGACGTGCACATCGACACGATTGACGCCAGACTGGATGATCAGTCCCTGCAGGAACAGGTCGCCGCCGCCGATGTGGTGCTGGACTGTTGCGATAATTTTGCCACCCGCTTTGCCATCAATGCCGCCTGCCGACGGGCGCGCAAACCCCTGGTGTCCGCAGCGGCCATCCGTTTCGAGGCACAGGTCAGTGTGTTTTTTCCGGGCGATCCGTCGAGTCCCTGTTATCGCTGTCTTTATAACGATGACACCCGCGTGGAGGAAACCTGTACGGCTAACGGGGTCATCGCACCACTACTCGGGATCATCGGCAGCATCCAGGCGCTGGAAGCTATGAAGGTGATCATGGGTATCGGCCGCACCCTGAAGGGGCGTCTGCTGCTGCTGGACGCCATGACCCTGGAATGGCACACAGCCACTTTGCCCCGCGATCCCGACTGCCCCGTCTGCGGTGATGCCGAGCGAACTCATACTGCCGCCCCGGCTTCGTGAAGCGCTGTTCGAACAGGCGCTCGGCTCGCCGCTGGCCGAGGTCTGCGCGCTGCTTGGCGGCAATAGCAATCGCCTGATGAATATCTATCCGGTACGCAATACTGCCGTCGATCCGGCGAACCGGTTCCTGCTTGAAGCCGAAGGTCAGATTGCGGCCATGCGGCAGATGCGAAAACGCGGAGAATCCCTGCGCGCGATTTTTCACTCGCATCCCACAAGTCCCGCCCGTCCTTCCGCAACCGACCGTAGGCTTGCCAGCTATCCGGGGGTGTATTATCTGATCCTTTCGCTGGCGGACAGGGTGCCGGTGCTTCGCGCCTATTACTACGACGGTCGTGAATTTATGCGGGTCTCATTGCGGCCGGGTTAGTGGGATGATTTGAGATGATCCGGTGATAACCGGGCGATGACCCGGGATGACAGGCGTGCCGGTCTGCTCCGGCAGGCTTAACCCCGCCAGACACACCGGTTTACGGTGAAATCCAGACGGATTGGCTTGGCTAACGCGGTGAATGGGTTTTAAATAGAAGCGGACTAGTCTGCGCCCGGCGCCAGAGTCGCCGATCTCCGGCGCATCATTTTTGAGGATATTCATATGCGAAAATTGTTGATTCTGATCCTGCTGACAGGACTGTTCGGCGGCCTGGCCGCGTGTAATACGGTTGAAGGTCTCGGCAAGGACCTCAAGAGTCTGGGTGGCGCAATGAGCGACAAGGCTGAAGAAAAAAAGGATTACTGACAAAGCCCATAATGAAAAGCCGCTTGTCACGACTCCTTCACAGTCTTCGCAGGGCGGTTAAAACCAAAACCCCTCTGAACAGATTGTCATTTCGCGCGTAACGAACAGTCCTTTACTCAAGGAAGCTCTGATCAGGCCGCTATTACCATCTGCCGGGCCTGACCCGGCAGACAGTCGATCACTTTTTTCATCTGGAGGTCGGTTTCGCAGGCGGCGCATCCATCAAGCAGACCCGGTAAGCATGGACAGCCGTGGATTCCGACTTACGCCGAAATGGTGAAATAATATGATGCATCATCCGCAGGCTTCATAACCGAATATAGCCAGCAGTTTGACGTAAGAGCGAAGATTGCAAACCATCATGGCAGAAAAAACGACCCGCTGGAAAGCCAGCAATGACAGCCCCCGCAAGCAAGCAAACAGGCCGGCGATGAACCGGCCGCAGCCCCAAAAGGTCAAGGCTGCAAAGTCCCGGCCTGAGACCGGGGCTTCTGTCCCGGTGGTTGGTATCGGCGCGTCGGCCGGCGGTCTCGAGGCTTTCAGGCGCTTTTTCGACGCCATGGCCGCCGACAGCGGCGCGGCGTTCGTGCTGATTCAGCACCTCGACCCGACGCACAAAAGCCTCACTGCCGATCTGCTCGCCAAAAACACCACGATGCCGGTAGTCGAGGTCCAGGATGGCGTGCGGATCGAAGCCAACCATGTTTACACGATTCCGGCCAATGCGGATCTGGCCTTCGCTGACGGCGTGTTGCACCTGGCCGAGCCCGGCCAACGGCGTGGCGCGCGCACACCGATCGATTTCTTCTTTTCGTCACTGGCCGATCAATTGCAAGAAAAGGCAATCGGCATCGTCCTGTCCGGCGCCGGCTCGGATGGCGCGCTGGGACTTAAAGCGATCGAAGGCAACGACGGCATGACCATGGCGCAGACGCCGGAGACCGCGCAATACGACTCAATGCCCAAGAGCGCGATCGCCACCGGCGCCGTCGACTACGTGCTGCCGGTGGAAGAGTTGCCCGGAATGCTGATCCGATACCTGTGCCATTCGTACATCGACGGCGATGCCGGGCAAGCGGCCGCCGGCAATAGTTTCGAGTCCATCCTCGCCCTGCTGCACGCGCGGACAGGCTACAAGCTGGATCATTACAAGAAGAATACCTTGCTGCGACGCATTGCCCGGCGCATGAGCCTGGTTCATGCCGAAGACCATGACCAATACCTGAAGCAGCTGCGCGAGGATCCGGGTGAAATCGACACGTTGATCAAGGACCTGTTCATCAGCGTGACCAGCTTTTTTCGCGACCCGCCTGCGTGGGAGGCACTGGAACAGGAAATTATCAAACCATTGATCGCGCGCCAGGATCAGCGCGCGACGATCCGGGTGTGGGTACCCGCCTGCGCGTCTGGCGAAGAGGCCTATTCCATCGCCATGCTGTTATTGGAACAGCTTGAACTCGCGCACAAAGACTGCAAGCTGCTGGTCTTCGCCTCGGACATCAACCAGACAGCGGTGGATTTCGCACGTAACGGAATCTACCCGGACAGCATCGCCGGCGACGTGGGGAAGGAACGTCTGCGCCGGTTTTTCATCGCGCTCGACGACGGCCACCACTATCAGGTCAGCAGGCGGCTGCGTGAGAGTGTCGTATTCGCCTCGCAGAATCTGCTCGTCGATCCGCCATTCTCCAGGCTCGATTTGATCCTCTGCCGTAATCTGTTGATCTACCTTGAACCGGAGACACAGCAAAAACTGATACCGCTGTTTCATTTCGCGCTGAACGTCCACGGCACCTTGTTTCTGGGCAGCGCGGAGACGATCGGGAACCAGGCTGACCTGTTCGAAACCATCGATAATAAATGGCGGCTGTTCCGGCGCACCGGTTCCATCCATCATGAGCGGCTGTATCATCCGGAGCCGGCGAGTGATCGCGCCCCTGTGACTGCGGAACCCGCAGCTGCCGAGCACATCCCCCGCAGCGTGGGGGTGGCTCAACGGCAACTGCTGGAGCGTTTCGTCCCCGCCACGGTGCTCATCGATCAGCATTACAACCTGCTTTATTTCTGGGGCGCAACCGAAGACTACCTGGTGCAACCCGCCGGCGCACCGACCCGGAAATTACTGGACCACCTGCGGCAAGGGCTGCGCAATAAAGTGAAAGCAGCAATACAGCAGGGGCTGCGCGACAATCAGACCGCAGTCGCCGCTATCCGTTTCAGGCGCGGCAAGGTCATCGCCAGGGTCAGTGTGACCGTAAGTATCGTTCGCAATACTGGCCAGGCTGACAAGCTGCTGCTTGTCAGCTTCGAGGATCAGCCCGAGTCCGTGGCTGTCACGCCGCCTGAATACGACGCCGACGAGTCCCTGGTGCAGCAGATGGAAACCGAGATCAGGATCGCGCAGGACGATCTGCAGGCCCATATCGAGCAGTCCGAAAGCGCCAGGGAAGAGTTCATGACCGCCAACGAGGAGGTGACGTCGATCAACGAAGAGTTGCAGGCCACCAACGAGGAACTGGAGGCCTCCAAGGAGGAACTGCAATCCGTCAACGAAGAGCTGGTCACCGTCAACAGCCAGCTTCAGGACAAACTCGAAGAACTGGAGAAGGTCAACACGGACCTCAACAACCTGTTGAACAGCACCGATATGGCGACGATCTTTCTGGATCGCGAATTCCGCATCACCCGCTTCACGCCTGCAGCAACCCAGCTTCTGCCGCTGGTGTCTACGGACATGGGCCGGGATATCGGCATTTTCGCGCAAAAATTCGATCCCGCCCTGCTGCGCGACGCCAAGCATGTACTGAAAAAGATCGTCTCCCTCGAAGCCGAGATACAATCCGACGCCGGCCACTGGTACAAGCGAAGACTACTGCCCTACCGCATGGCCGATCACCGCATCGGCGGCGTGGTGATAACATACAGCAACATCACGGCGCTGAAGCAGGAACAACAGCGGGCCACGGAAGCGGTCGAGAAACTGAAAACCCTTAACGCCGAACTGGATCGAAGAGTGATCGAACGCACAGCTGTCGTCGAAGAACAGACCACCAAGTTACGGGCCCTGGCCGCCGAGTTGTCTTTCGCCGAGGAGCGGGAGCGCCAGAAACTCGCCACCGATCTGCACGAGGGCCTGAGCCAGGACCTGACGCTCGCCAACCTCAAGCTCTCCAGCCTGGAAGAACCCCTCAAACACCACCACCAGGCCCGGCAGGAGTTGCAGAATATTACAGAAATCTTACGCCATGCCAGCGAGACGGTACGCTCGCATATCTTCGACCTGAGCCCTCCGGTACTGGAAGATTTTGGCTTGGTCAAGGCGCTGAATTGGCTGGCGAGAGATTTAAAGAATACCCATAACCTTGCTGTCGATATTCAACATCATGGTGAGCCGGGCCTGCCTGACGAGCGCAGCCGTTCCATCCTGTTTCGCGCGGTGCGCGAGTTGCTAATCAATGTAGTCAAGCACGCCGGCGTTGATCACGCCACAGTTACCCTGGAGAATACAGCCTCGAACATCAGTTTGACTGTCACAGATAACGGGAACGGTTTCGATGCGGATAAAATATCGCGCGACAGGAAAAGCGGATTCGGACTGCTCAGTATCCTGGAAAGACTTGCGTATATTGGCGGTGAAGCCCGGATAGAGTCGGCTCCCGGCAAGGGAACGAAAATCGTTCTGCGGGCACCTGTAAACCACGAGTAACCACGCCATGACGATCCCAGTGCTGCTGGTCGACGATCATGCGATGCTGCGCCAGGGGCTGCGCGCATTGCTGGAAAGAACCTCGGATATCGAAGTCATCGGTGAAGCGGGGAACGGACAGGAGGCGCTGGACCAGATCGCCAAGCGCGCGCCAAAAGTAGTGGTGATGGACATCGGCTTACGCGACATGAACGGTATCGAAGCAACCCGCCGCATCACGGCAAAACATCCGCAGGTCCGGGTGCTCGGGCTTTCCACCTATCTCGACAGAAGCTACGTACTGGCAATGCTGGAGGCGGGCGCCCTGGGTTACGTGGTCAAGGAAACAGCGGCCGAAGATCTGTATCTCGCCATACGGGCCGTGGCTAATAACCACAGATACCTGAGTCAGGCTGTTGCCGAGATGATTGCGGACAGTTTTTCCGGCGGACGATTGCCAAGTTCGGCGGCTTATCAGCTTTCTTCGCGCGAGCGCCAGGTATTGCAACTGCTCGCCGAAGGCAAAACCTCTAGCATGATCGCCGGGCAGCTGCACCTGTCGGCACGCACGGTGGACGCGCACCGGCGTAATATCATGAACAAGCTCGGTCTCCACAGTGTCGCCGAACTCACCAAGTACGCGCTGCGCGAACATCTGACGCATTAGGGCCGATCGAGCAAACGCAGTATACAAACGTTTGCTGACATGGCTGTTTCGTATCAGCCTGTTACGGGATTTCATCCGGTCCCTTCGCCATGTGTCGGAGCAAGGATCGAAACAACACATTCGACGCCACCGGTGGCTTCCCGCCGTCCTCATCCGCGCAAAAATCAGGTAAATCCGCCTGTTCACTCCCTTGCGCCCGGCTGCGATCCTTTTAAGAGAGACTCATTTTGTCTAAAGCGGTGATTGTCAGTTTTAAAGGCATTCGCTATTTGATTAACTGGGCATTTCGAGCGCCGAGCAATCCACCGCAGACGTCCAGTGGAGTGAAAGACAATTGAATCTGAAGATTTTCCGTTCCCCGGCATCAGAAAGATATTGCTGGGACGCGGGGAACTCTGAAGATAATCCAAAATTGTTCGAGGAACCCGCCGCCAGCCGGTACTAGAGGCCTTCACTAACCGGACTGCAAACCAGTACGGTAGCCTTTTCCTATTCTTCACGCCCGACACACCCCGTTGGCGGGCGTTTTTTATTTCAGAGACAAGTGGTCGCACCCCAGCCACGGGCACCGGTTGAAACCGGACCCGATAAACCGTGCACTAAATAGGCAAATCTACCAATGTGTTCCTGTCTCCCAAAGTGCAATGATATTGCTGTCTCTAAATCTGCCCCAGCCTTGAGCCGTAAAGTCTCATGCGCATCCGGCGGAAGATGAGACCGGTTTGGTCAGTGGACCGAATGAGCCAACCGATTCCATGTGTTGGTCACACCGCTGATTCATTCAAGCGATACATTCAAAGGAGTAACTTAAGATGAGTAATCAACAGCAACAGCAGCCGAATAAACAGGGTCAGGAGTCTCCCGGAAAGGACAAGCCGAGTCAGACCAGCCCCGGTGAAAAAAAACCGGACCAGCAGATGCCAGGTAAAGACAATCCGGCGCGGAAAGACCATGACAGCGACAAGTCCAAACAGCAGGCATCCGGCGGGGGTCGCAACCGTTAAGCCGTAGCCCCTACCCCGTTCTTTCATGAAAAGACTGGGCCTGTCCCTGCCAGCGGTCAGCCCACTCGCCCTGCTGCCATCTGCGAGTGGGTTGTGTTTTTAGCGTAATAACCATATCCGTGGCTGACGGGGCGTTAATCGTCGCTGACCGGGTAAACTGGCGCTGATGCGAGCCCGGCCGGGCCGCAGCCAACTCATTCAAACAGTAGCCGTTGAGATGACGGCCATGAAAGCAGCGCGATTAAGCCTGGTGGTTGATTGCTGACAATACCCGCAGCAGTGAGACATCCAAATTCACGCGCGGCAAGCATCAGTACCACACACATCAGGACACCAGCTAGCAATGTCGCAGCGACTTCACCATAGCCAGAAGTTAAGGAGGATTTATGATTAATTTTATCGTATGGATCATCATCGGCGGGATCATCGGCTGGCTGGCAAGCCTGGTCATGAATACCGACGCGCAGCAGGGAATTCTGCTCAATGTCGTCGTGGGTATTGTCGGCGCGTTTCTCGGTGGCTTTCTGCTCTCACCGCTGTTCGGCATAGCCACGATGAACCAGGGCAACTTCAGCATACCGGCTTTGCTCATCGCGTTTCTAGGGGCGGTAATCCTGCTGGCCGTCGTCAATCTTATCCGTCGCGGCAGCGTGCGCTGACCTCAGTCATGGATTGCGGCGCAATCAGACATTGTTCCCGGCATGAATCCGGGCACCAGCCGGTGGCCGGCGCAATATTGACGAAGGACGTAACGGTCTTGATCAAACCGCCATGCGGAGCATAAGCCGGCATTCCGCAGAAGATGCTTTTTGCCGGATTACATTCCCAGCCTCCTTAAAGGCGCCCTGCACCCCCGTTTTCACGGAAGCCGGGATGCGAATGGACCTGGTTAAAAAGATTCTTTGGAATTTTTATCAGTCTGCGCACGGGGTTTCTCTTGGCTGTCAAAATAACAGAATTCGCGCTGCTCAGGGCCTTCCATGCCTGCCGATCCGCGCAAAAATAGGCAAATCTACCAATGTATCTTCTTCCCCCGATAAGCAACGCTTATCACATCTGTCACCTCTTCCTGGGAAATCTCGGATGGATTCTGAGCTTCCATATGGCATTGGGAAATGCCGCATTTTTTGAATGTAGACGGGCCGGTAAGCCGGCCGGAGCCAAAAACCATGAAGCAGCCGCAGGAAAAAAATTCAAACGCTCCTGAAATCGAGGATAACGAACCTTCAGTCCGGGTACAGGGAAGCGGTATGGCGCCAGAATCCGGC
Source organism: uncultured Enterobacteriaceae bacterium (assembly GCA_964522485.1). Lineage (GTDB taxonomy): Bacteria > Pseudomonadota > Gammaproteobacteria > Methylohalomonadales > Methylohalomonadaceae > Methylohalomonas. The sequence goes on from CAZFUS010000011.1 coordinate 39,815, forward strand.
GGCATGCTAGCGGGGGCGGCAAGCAGCGACACCCGTATAGAAATGCAACAGCAGATAGCTTTGCTCGAGTCCATACTGGAATCGCTTAACGAAGGTGTGCTCGTGGTGGACTCGGCGGGCAATTGCCGGGCTTATAACCGGAAATTCTCCGAACTCTGGAACATCCCGCCGACGGTTTCCGTAGGCCCGGAATTCTTTCATAGGGTGCAGTTGACAGTGTGCGATCCCGGCACTTTGCTCGAGCAATTGCAGGGAGTGCGGTGCTCAAATGCGGAAACTTCGGGCCCGCAGGTCCTGGAATTGCAGGACGGCAGAATACTGGAGTGCGATTCGCAACGTCTGAACGGAGCCCGCGCCTTGCGGGTATTTTGTTTTCGCGATATCACGGCGGCCAGACACAAGGAAGCCCGACTACGCCAATGCGCCTATCATGATCCGCTTACCGGATTGCCGAACCGCAGGCTGCTAGATGACCGCATCGATCAGGCGGTCGCCCGGTGCAGCCGACAGAAAAAGCAATTCGCGCTACTGTTCATCGACCTCGATAACCTCAAGCACATCAATGATGCTCACGGCCACGATGCAGGCGACCAGTTGCTGTGCGAAGCGGGCAACCGGCTCAAGAATTGTGTGCGCAAAGAGGATACCGTGGCCCGGTTCGGGGGCGACGAATTCGTCGTCCTGCTGGCTGAAGTGGCAAATGATGGCACGGACGCCATTCGAGTGGCGCGCAAAATACTGGATGAACTGGCCGTTCGCTGCGATATTTCCCAACTCCGCCTGCCCATCAGGGCGAGCATAGGGATCAGCCTGTTCCCGGACGACGGTAACAACGCCCACAGTCTGATCTTCTGTGCCGATCGCGCCATGTATCTCGCCAAGAAAAGCAAGGTTCCGAGCTACCGGATGCCGGCTGATGACGATTTCCACCGCAACTCGCCGGAATATCAATCCGGGTGAGTACCGTGATAACCCGCCAGACAGGCCGGGCTCTTGCCGACTGAGCAATAGAGGCACCAATGAATGCAAAGAACGAAACCATCCTGTGGATGGATTTGACAAATTCCGGAGACGGAACTCCCATGCCGGATGTCATACAGCGCTTTGCCGTCTATCAGACTCCCTATACCCAAAAAATCGATTCCACAATCCGCGATCTTAAACCGTGTGCAGCGTGCCTGGAATTGGACTCCGATCATCCCAGCAGCAATGAACTGGCTGCTCTGATTCTGATTCGAAACACCTATCCTGCGTTACCCGTTGTTATCATCAGTGCCCAATACTCCCTGGTACTGGCCATGTACGCGCGCCGGGAAAAAGTACAAGGCTACATTGTAACGCAGTATTCCGACTCTATAGCGGATACACTGGATGAAGTAATCGCACGTGCCAAAACGACCGCCAGGCAGGCCGCTATCCGGCGGAAACCTTCGTCGGTACAGTCTGATATGTCAGGGTAATGCAAAGTGAGTAAAGTATCGCTACAGCGATGTCTATGAAATTAGCAACGGAGCGTCTGGTACAGGAATTGGAAAATCTGACAAGGCCGGGGCTCCGCTAAACAGCTTCGTCCGGTTGTTCAGGTACCCGACAGCCAGAAATCAGTCAGCGGCTTCGTCCTCGATCTTCTCACCACCTTTCTGTATATCCTGACCCAAACCTTCCATCGTGTTACAACCCGTCAGCCACGCGGCCATGCCGGCGAGCGTCAATACCATCAGTAAACGCTTCATAGTTCTGTCCTCAGAATATTAAGGGAACCATCACGCAATGCCTGTTATCCGCAGACAATTATATAACAGCACAAAACCGCACATTCCGCCACGGTCTGAATGCCGGCCGGATAATCACAGACTGGCCGGTCAAACGGGGGCAAAAAGGGCATGTGGACAAAAAAAGGGGGGCTTTCGCCCCCTTGTTCATATATGCCAGTCTAATATTACTTGTTTTCGTCGGCCTCTTCCTCGATTTCCTGGCCGCCTTTCTGCACATCCTGACCAAAGCCTTCCATGGTATTGCAGGCCGCTAGACTCAGTGTTAAACCACTCAGTGACAAGATCAATAACAGCTTATTCATAAAGTAACTCCTTTCGTAGGGTGGCGTACTTCCATAATTAACCGGACAGCTGACAGGTCCCGCCCTACCAAGCCCTCAATCAGCTCCAGACATATCTTATGGAGACAGGTTACGGCCAGCAAAATTCCCTCCGGCCGGAGCCGGCGATTAAAACATGAGAACTGCATGACAGATCCGTCCGTCTCCACTTGTAATTATAAATGATAATTATTATCATTTATAAAAACTAACGGGGAGTTCCCATGAACGCGGATTCTGTCTGTTCACATCAAGGTAATCCGGCTGATATCGGCCTCGGCAATCTGCAGGCCTCCATTTTCCGGTTGATCACGCTGTATACCGTTATGCCATGTCCCGGCAAAGCGCGCACCATCGTGCGGTTGCTAAAAGCACTGATCCAGCATCCCGATCTGGCCCGCGAGCCGCTGCAACAGCAGATCTATCTGCAGATGCTGGATACCTGGCAACAGCTGGCACACGAACCCATCGCCGTACGTTGTGTCGATCATGATCAATCCATCCGGCTCCATTGACTCACCAGGGACGCAGGATCGGCTCAGGCAGTCCGGCGCACTGGCCATCGCCTGCGTCATCACCCTGCTGGGCGGCGGACTCCTGCTGTTTCTGCCGCTCCTGTAACGGCGGGTCTCAACCGAGCAGGATAAGCAGCCAGATGACCGCAGCGCTGGTGAGCGACAACAGCACCGCCGCAGAGCTGACATCCTTGGCGACACCGGACAAGGCATGATATTCCGCGCCGATGCGATCTACCGCCGCTTCGACGGCGGAATTGAGCAATTCCACAATCAACACCTGCAGCCAGGCACCGATCAATAGCGCCCGCTCCACCGGGGTCTCACCCAGATACAGACCCAGCGGCAGAATGACGAAAGCGGCGAGAACTTCCTGACGAAAGGCGATTTCATTGCGAAACGCCGCCCGGAAACCCTGTAGGGAATAGTGCAGAGCACTGAGAATACGCGGCAAGCCGGTCTTGCCCTGGAAAGCCATGGCGATGGGTCAGCGGACGCTGTGATTCAGTATCAGGCTTGCAAAGCCTTCAACGCCGCAGCGTAGTCAGGTTCATCGGCAATTTCATTGACCATCTCGGTATGCAAGATTCGGCCATCGGTATCCGTTACCACCACGGCCCGCGCCGTAATACCGGCCAGCGGCCCGTCGGTGATCAGCACGCCATAATCCTTGGCGAAATTACGTGAGCGCATCAGCGACAGTGTTTTGACATTCTCAATGCCCTCGGCCTCACAGAAACGCGACATGGCAAACGGCAGATCCGCCGAAATCATCAGGAACGCGGCATCGCTGAAATCCGCTGCTTTCTGGTTGAACTGCCGGGTCGACATGGCGCAGGTCGGGGTATCCAGACTGGGAAAAATATTCATGACGATCCGGCGCCCCTTGAAATCGGCCAACGTCACATCATTCAGTTCGGCATCGACCAGGACAAAATCGGGGGCCTGATCACCGATGGCCGGCAGTTCGCCGTTGGTATGAATCGGGTTGCCCTTGAGAGTAATCGTCGCCATTGCATCACCTTGAATCAGTTGTCCTCGTTGAGGTATTCGTCATAGCCGGTGGCGTCAAACAGTTCACCGAGTTCGGCTTCGTCGTCGGGCTGTAACTGGAATATCCAGCCTTCGCCGTAAGGATCCTCGTTAATATTGTCCGGACTGTCCTTGAGTTCATCGTTGACGGCGATGATTTCCCCGCCGACCGGACAGTAAATGTCGGACGCGGACTTGACCGATTCCACCACTGCGCATTCATCACCGCTGGCGTAGTTGCGTTCGACCTCTGGCAGTTCCACATAAACGATATCACCCAGTTCCTGCTGGGCGTAATCAGTGATGCCGACCCTTACCGTGCCATCCTCCTGCAATTCAGCCCAGGTATGCGTCTTGCTGTATCTCAGTTCTTCGGGTAACTGTGCCATGCCTTCATTATTGTTTTTGCTGTTTTTGAGCCAGGTCGGCACCGTTCAATCAGCGCGGGCCGCCGCGTTCAGTTTCAATTACTGTAGATGATCAGCGGTCTGTATTGAAGCCTGTCCGGCTATCAGGCTGCCGGCCGAAAACCACCAGATGCTCGATCTCGGCACGGATGCCGATGGCCTGATTGACCGGATGATTGTGATGACTCGGCACCAGGCTCAATAACCGCATCCCGCTGTCCAGCGCCAAGGTATACAGAAATTCTGCGCCGCGGAAGGCCTTGGCCACCACGACCGCTGCCCGCTCGCTGTCGTCATCGTGAATGATGTCATCCGGCCGCACCAGTATTTCGACACCGGTACCGGCCGCCAGGCCGTGCGGCTGCTGGCCACACAATACCCCCAGTTCGGTCTCGACCCGGTAGTCGTCTACCACCGTCCCCGGCAGAAACACTCCCTCACCGATGAAATCGGCCACAAAGCGGCTGGCGGGACGGTGATACAGTTCAAACGGTGTATCCCACTGTACCAGACGGCCATCCTGTATCACCCCCACGCGGTCCGCCATGGCAAAAGCCTCGAGCTGATTGTGCGTCACCATGACCGCCGTAACCCGGTCCTGGCGCAGGATGCGGCCCACTTCGCGCGCCAGATCCTCGCGCAGTTCGACATCCATGCTGGCGAACGGCTCGTCCAGCAACAACAGGCGTGGACGCGGCGCCAGGGCCCGGGCCAGCGCCACGCGCTGCTGCTGGCCGCCGGACAGTTGATGCGGATACATCTCCAGCAGCGATTCGATACTCAGCAATGCTGCCAGCTCGTGAATACGTTGCCGGCGTTGCCGAGCCGATTGGCGCGCCAGGCCAAAGCCAATATTGGCGCTGACATTCAGATGCGGGAACAGTGCATAGTCCTGAAACACCATGCCGACCCCGCGCCGCTCAACCGGCAGTAACTGTCGTGGACTGCTGACCAGCTGCGCATCGATGTGCACCTCGCCGGCCAACGGCTGCAGAAAGCCGGCAATCGCGCGCAGCAGAGTGGTTTTTCCGCAGCCGCTGGGACCGACCAGGCAACCGATCTCACCCTGGCCGAGCACCAGCGAGACGTCGCTGACCACGGCCTTGCCATCATAGCCGGCACTCAGTTGTTTCAATTCAACGCGCGCCGACATGACCGGGCCGTGAGCGGGAAATGAAGCGGCTGAGCAGAATCACCGGCACAATGCCCGCGACAACGATCGCGAGCGCCGGACATGCAGCCTCCGCGAGACGTTCATCATTGGCGAGCTCATAGGCGCGTACTGCCAGAGTATTGAAGTTGAATGGTCTGAGCAGCAGTGTCGCGGGCAGCTCCTTAAGCACATCGACGAATACCAGCAATACCGCACTCAGCAGAGTGCCGCGCATCATCGGCACATGTACCCGCCGTAAGGTACTTAGCCGATCCACGCCCATGCTGCGAGCGGCCTCATCCATCGATGGCCGGATCTTGGTGAGACCCGCCTCGATCGCATTCAGCGACACCGCCAGAAAACGTACCAGATAAGCAAACACCAGTATGAACAGGCTGCCGGACAACAGCAGGCCGCTGGAGATCCCGAACTGTGCCCGCAGCCAGGCATCGAGTGTGTTATCCAGCCAGGCGAAGGGCAGCAGGGCGCCTACGGCAATCACTGTACCGGGCACGGCATAACCGAGGCTGACGAAGCGCAGGCTCAGCCGCGCCGGCAAATTGTCATACAGGCGCCGACCGTAGGCGAAAAAAAGCGCCAGCGCCAGCGCCAGCAGCGCTGTCACCATGGCCAGGCCCAGACTGTTGAGCATCAGCCCGAAAAAATCAGCCTGCGCGGTACGTTGCCAGCTGTCCAGCGCCCAGGACAGCAGTACCCCCGCCGGCAACAGAAAGCCGAAGACAACAGGCAGCAGGCATATCACCAGCGCCCCGGCTGCCTGCCAGCCCTGCAGCCGTCGCGCCATCAGACTGGTATAACGACTGGACGTGTGGTGATATTGCGCCCGCCGCCGCGACCGGCGTTCCAGCCACAGCAGCAACACAACAAAACCGAGCAGCAGTGCAGCCAGCTGCGAGGCGGCTACGCCGTCAGCAAGACCGAACCAGGTGCGAAAGATTCCGGTGGTGAATACCGGAACACCGAAATACTGCACCGTGCCGTAATCTGCCAGCGTTTCCATCAAAGCCAGTGACAGTCCGGCGACAATGGCTGGTCGCGCCAACGGCAACGCCACCCGCACGAACCGGCGTACCGGCCCCAGTCCCAGACTGCGGGCGACTTCCAGTACGCATAGTGACTGTTCGATAAATGCACTGCGCGCCAGCAGATACACGTAAGGGTAAAGTACCAGTGACAACATGACGATGGCGCCGCCGAGCGATCGGATCGGAGGAAACCAGTAATCACCGTAGCTGACACCAAACCAGTCACGAATCGCGCTCTGTACGGGGCCGGCGACATCCAGCAGGCCGGTGTAAGTGTAGGCGATGATATAGGCCGGCATGGCCAACGGTAACAGCAGCGCCCACTCCAGTGTGCGACTGCCCGGGAACCGGCACATGGTGGTCAGCCAGGCCGGCACCAGCGCGATCAGCAGAACACCGACGCCGACACCGATCACCAATACCAGCGAATTGCGGATATAGTCCACCAGCACGGTATCGACCAGATGCTGCCAGGTCTCGGGGCGCGGCCAGAGCAGGCTGCCGAGGACCGACAGCAGCGGCATGGCCAGTATCAGCGCCAGCAATACAAGGCCCGGCGTCCAGCCGTTCATTACCGGCCAGCGGCGGACGGCGGGAGTACTCAGGTGCTCGGGTAACGGGTAAGCGGAACTGGCCACTGCTTAATGATTATCAATCGGATTATCAAACGCAAAGTGGCCAGTATAACGGATACGCCGGCCATGACGTGAAAAGTGAAAAGCAGCAGCCAGCCGCCCCTTCACATTTCACTTTTTACTATCCGTTCATTTCCAGCCGGCCCGATCCATGATGCGGACCGCCTCGGCATTGTTTTCACCGAGTTCACTCAGGTTCAGATCATCGGCCTTGAAGTCACCCCATTGCTTGAGCATGGCGTTGGCCTCGATACCGCGCTTCACCGGGTATTCAAAGTTTTTATCGGCGTACCAGTGCTGAGCCTTGTCACTGAGCATGAACTCCAGCAGTTTGATGGCCTCGGCCCTGTTTTTAGCTGCCTTTGTCACACCGGCACCGCTGATATTCATGTGCGCGCCGCGCGGCGCGTCGGTATCCGGCTGGTTGGGCCAGAACACGCCAACTGCCATGGCGGCATTGACTTCGTCTACCTGGTTCGAGGCCAACATACCCGCCAGGTAATAGGTGTTTACGACGGCGATGTCACACTGCCCGGCTGCCACGGCTTTAATCTGGTCGCGATCACCACCCTGTGGCGAGCGGGCAAAATTTGCCACTAAGTCATTGGCCCATGCCTGTGTGGCCTGTTCACCGTTGTGCGCGATCAGACTTGCCACCAGCGACTGATTGTAGACATTCGACGACGAACGGATACAGATCCGGCCTTGCCACTGTTCATCCGCCAGCGCTTCATACGTACTCAGCTCTCCGGTATCAACGCGCTCCTGCGAGTAGACAATGATGCGCGAACGCAATGACAACCCAAACCAGGTATTGTCCGTATCGCGATAATGTGCCGGAATTGCATCGTGCAATACCTCCGACTCGATCGGCTGCAGTAATCCCCGCGTTTCAGCCAGATGCAGTCGGCCGAGATCGAACGCACCACCGTCGAGATCGAAGCACG
>CAZFUS010000012.1:0-47181 GCA_964522485.1 uncultured Enterobacteriaceae bacterium
GTACTGACCGACTGGCGTCCGGATGAGGAACGATTCTGGCGGCGGCAAGGGAGCAGTATCGCCAGGCGCAACCTCTGGATCTCGATTCCGGCATTGCTGCTTGCGTTTGCAGTCTGGATGGTCTGGAGTGTTGTGGTTGCCAAGCTGCCTGCCATCGGTTTCGATTACAGTGCCAACCAGTTGTTCTGGCTGGCGGCGTTGCCGGGTCTGTCGGGTGCTACGCTGCGCATCTTCTACAGTTTCATGGTCCCCATATTCGGCGGGCGCAAATGGACGGCCATCTCAACGGCCTCCCTGCTGATTCCAGCAATCGGGATCGGTCTGGCTGTGCAGAACCCGGATACCAGTTACACGACTTTTCTGGTTCTGGCCTTGTTATGCGGTTTTGGCGGTGGCAACTTTGCCTCATCGATGGCCAACATATCATTTTTCTTTCCAAAAAAATCGAAGGGCAATGCCCTGGCCCTGAATGCTGGTCTGGGTAATCTCGGTGTCAGTGTGATGCAGTTTGCGGTACCGCTTGTCATTACAGCCAGTGTGTTCGGGATGATCGGAGGTGAGCCCCAGATACTGAGCGAGGGTGGAAAAATCTGGCTGCAGAATGCCGGCTTTATCTGGGTCCCGTTCCTCATCATCGCCACACTCGCGGCATGGTTTGGCATGAATGATATAGCTTCAGTCCGGGCATCCTTCAGCGAACAGGCGATTATCTTCAGGCGCCGACACAACTGGATTATGTGTGTGTTATACACCGGCACCTTCGGTTCATTCATAGGCTACTCAGCCGGCTTTCCATTACTGGCAACGAACCAGTTCCCCGATGCTAATGCCCTGCAGTATGTATTCCTGGGGCCGCTGGTCGGGGCCCTGTCGCGCGCAGCGACCGGCTGGGTTTCGGATCGTCTCGGCGGCGGTCGCGTCACATTTGGCGTCTTTGTAGTTATGATTGCAGCTGTACTCGGCGTTCTGTTCTTTCTGAATATGAGGGAACAGGCCGGTGCATTCTGGGGTTTCTTCGCCATGTTCATGCTGCTGTTTTTTGCCACCGGTGTAGGCAATGCTTCCACTTTTCAGATGATTCCTATTATTTTCCGCAAGGAAGTGGGCCGGCTGATGCCGGAACTGAACGAGAAGGAACAAATTCGGCAGGCCGAAAAGGAATCGGCTGCGACGATCGGGTTTACTTCCGCAATCGCTGCCTACGGTGCATTCTTCATACCCAAGGCCTATGGCACCTCAATCGGTTTGAGCGGCGGTGTCGAGGCTGCATTGTATGGCTTTATCGGCTTTTACTTTATCTGCCTCTTTCTGACCTGGTGGTACTACACGCGCCGCAATGCGGAAATCCGGTGTTGATACTATTTTTAATATTATCAGATTATCGCTGAACGCTTTTAAGCGGGGATTTAATCATGAGTCATTTCCTTGACCGACTGATGTTCTTCAAGAAAAACCGCGGCGAGTTTGCTGGTGGACACGGCCGTACGACTTACGAGGATCGCACCTGGGAGAAGTCCTACCGGCAGCGCTGGCAGCACGACAAAATCGTCCGCTCCACTCATGGTGTGAACTGCACCGGCGCCTGTTCCTGGAAAATCTACGTCAAGGACGGCCTGGTAACGTGGGAAACCCAGCAGACCGACTATCCGCGTACGCGGCCGGACCTGCCCAATCACGAACCGCGCGGCTGTCCGCGCGGCGCCAGTTATTCGTGGTATATCTACAGTGCCGCCCGGCTGAAATACCCGATGGCACGCGGAGTGCTGCTCAGGCTCTGGCGCGAGGCACGCCAACAGTATATGGATCCTGTCGAGGCCTGGGCCTCGATCGTCGAGGATGAAGACAAGCGCCGCAGCTATCAGAAACGGCGCGGCCTCGGTGGACTGGTGCGGTCGACCTGGGAAGAGGTCAATGAGATCACCGCTGCGGCCAATGTCTATACGGCAAAGATCTGGGGACCCGATCGAATTATCGGTTTCTCGCCCATTCCGGCCATGTCGATGGTGTCCTATGCCGCCGGCAGCCGCTACCTGTCACTGATTGGCGGTGTCTGTCTTTCGTTTTATGACTGGTACTGCGATCTGCCACCCAGTTCGCCGATGACGTGGGGAGAACAGACCGATGTGCCCGAGTCGGCCGACTGGTACAACTCGAAATTCATCATGATGTGGGGATCCAATGTGCCGCAGACACGGACGCCCGATGCCCATTTCATGACCGAGGCACGCTACAACGGCACCAAGATCGTGACGGTATCGCCGGATTACGCCGAGGCCACCAAGTTCGCGGACCTGTGGCTGTCGCCCAAACAGGGCACGGATGCGGCACTGGCCATGGCACTGGGACACGTCATTCTCAAGGAATTTCACATTGACGACCCGCAGTCCTACTTCCAGGATTATTGCCGCCGCTACACGGATATGCCGATGCTGGTCGAACTTGAGGACAGTGGTAAAGGACTCACGCCGGGCCGTTTTCTGCGTGCCAGTGACCTGAATGGCAGTCTCAATCAGCAAAAACATGCCGAGTGGAAAACTCTAGCTGTCGATGCAAAGTCCGGTAATTTCGTCTGTCCGCAGGGCAGTATCGGATTTCGCTGGGATGAAAGCGGCTGCTGGAATCTGGAAGAGAAAGAAGGCGCCAATGACACAGAGACAAGACTGCGGCTGTCGCTGATTCAGAATTATGATGAAGTCGCGACTGTTTCGTTCCCGTACTTCGGTGGTGTTGAGCACGAGTTCTATACCCACAATGAACAGGGCGATGTTCTGCAACGCCGGGTGCCGGTTAAAGTGATTAAAACCGCCGATGGCCGTGACGTGAAAGTTGCCACCGTGTTCGATCTCATGGTGGCGCATTACGGGATCGGCCGGGGACTGGATGATGCTACCGTGGCAGCGTCTTATGAAGACGATGTGCCCTACACGCCGAAATGGCAGGAATCGATTACCAGTGTTCCTGCCGAACATGTTATCCGAGTCGCACGGGAATTCGCCGATAACGCTGCGAAGACGAAAGGTAAATCCATGGTTATCGTCGGTGCCGGCCTGAATCACTGGTATCACATGGACATGAATTACCGCGGCATCATCAACATGCTGGTAATGTGCGGCTGCGTCGGCCAAAGCGGAGGCGGCTGGGCTCATTATGTCGGCCAGGAAAAGCTGCGCCCGCAGTGCGGCTGGCTGCCGGTGGCCTTCGCGCTTGACTGGATACGGCCACCACGACATATGAACGGCACTTCATTCTGGTATGCGCACACGGACCAGTGGCGCTATGAAAAACTGGAGGTTGCGGAGATTCTGTCGCCGCTGGCGAATAAAGACGAGTGGGGCGGCAGCCTGATTGATTACAATGTCCGCGCCGAACGTATGGGCTGGTTGCCGTCGGCACCGCAGCTGAACCGCAATCCACTGCTGATTGCACGCGAGGCGGCCGAGGCTGGCATGGATCCGAAGGACTATGTTGTCGATCAGATCAAGAGCAGTAAGCTGCGTATGGCCTGTGAAGATCCGGATGCACCGGAGAATTTTCCGCGTAATCTTTTCATCTGGCGCTCTAACCTGCTGGGCTCAAGTGGCAAGGGTCATGAGTATTTTCTCAAGCACCTGCTCGGCACCAATGACGGCGTGCAGGGCAAGGATTTGGGCGAAGAGGGCACCCAGCGGGCCTCTGAACTCGTCTGGCATGAGGAGGCGCCCCAGGGCAAGCTCGATCTGCTGGTGACACTGGATTTCCGCATGTCGACTTCCTGCCTGTATTCCGACATCGTGCTGCCAACCGCGACCTGGTATGAAAAGGATGATCTCAATACCTCGGACATGCATCCGTTCATCCATCCGCTATCCGAAGCGGTGAATCCGGCATGGGAGTCGCGTTCCGACTGGGAGATCTTCAGAGGCATTGCGAAAAAGTTCTCCGAGCTTACGGAGGGCCACCTGGGTGTTGAAAAAGATGTTGTGACGTTACCCTTGTTGCATGACACGCCGGCCGAACTCGGCCAGCCGATCAATGTGACCGAATGGAAGAAGGGTGAATGTGAAATAGTGCCCGGCAAGACCATGCCGAACCTGGTTACAGTTGAACGCGATTATCCCAATACCTACGCGTGCTTTACATCGATCGGCCCATTGCTCGACAGACTGGGTAACGGCGGCAAGGGTATTACCTGGAACACCGAACATGAGGTTGAATTCCTGGGTGCTCTGAACGGCAAACATTACAAGGATGCCGCCAACAGGGATCGCCCGAAAATGGAAACCGCGATAGAGGCAGCCGAAGCGATCATGTCTCTGGCCCCTGAGACCAATGGCGAAGTGGCGGTCAAGGCGTGGGAGGCATTATCCAAATTCACCGGTCGTGAACACGCCCATCTCGCCCGTAACAAGGAAGACGAGAAGATCCGTTTCCGCGATATTCAGGCACAGCCGCGCAAGATTATCAGTTCACCGACCTGGTCGGGGATCGAGTCCGAGCATGTCTGTTACAACGCCGGCTGGACAAATGTCAATGAACTGATTCCATGGCGCACACTGACGGGCCGGCAGCAGTTTTACCAGGATCATTCCTGGATGCGCGCCTTTGGCGAAGGCTTTGTTGCCTATCGGCCGCCGGTCAACACCAAGACCTGGAATTCGATCCATAACAAACGCCCGAATGGCAATACGGAGATTGTGCTGAACTGGATCACCCCACATCAGAAGTGGGGTATTCACAGCACCTACAGTGACAATCTTCTGATGCTGACCCTGTCACGCGGTGGACCGATTGTCTGGATATCGGAGACCGACGCCAAAAAGGCCGGCATTGAGGACAATGACTGGATCGAGGTCTTCAATGTCAACGGTGCAGTAGTAGCGCGCGCAGTTGTATCGCAGCGGGTGCGCGAGGGTATGGCCATGATGTATCACGCCCAGGAACGCATCGTGAATACGCCGGGATCCGAAATTACCGGTGCCCGCGGCGGCATTCACAATTCCGTTACCAGGGCCGTGGTCAAGCCGACGCACATGATCGGTGGTTATGCCCAGCAGAGTTACGGTTTCAACTACTATGGCACGGTCGGCTCCAACCGCGACGAATTTGTTATCGTTCGCAAGATGAAGGATGTCGACTGGCTGGAAGGCGACGACGAAAGCATCCTGCAACAGGAGTACGTACGATGAGACTTCCGACTAACTACTGCGCTCGACATCTCGGCCCCCGGCGGTGCTCGGAGTGCTCATGTATTGATCTATACACTGCGCTTCCTGCGCTCCGACGGCAACCAATCTGCCTTCGCTCGCTACGTTATTCGGAGGTCTCATCATGAAAATCAGAGCGCAGATCGGCAAGGTGCTCAACCTCGATAAATGCATCGGCTGCCATACCTGTTCAGTGACCTGCAAGAACGTCTGGACCTCCCGCGAGGGAATGGAATATGCCTGGTTCAATAATGTCGAGACCAAACCCGGTATCGGCTATCCGAAAGACTGGGAAAACCAGGATCGCTGGCAGGGCGGCTGGGTGCGCAGGAACGATGACCTGATACCACGCCAGGGCGGCAAGTGGCGACTTCTGGCCAAAATCTTTGCCAACCCGCACCTGCCGGAGATCGACGACTACTACGAACCGTTCAACTTCGATTATCAACGGCTGCATAACGCTCCCGATTCGAAGGCCCAGCCGACGGCGAAGCCGTATTCGGCTATCACCGGCAAGCCAATGGAAAAAATCGAATGGGGGCCGAACTGGGAGGAAATCCTCGGCACGGAGTTCGCCAAGCGTTCCAAGGATTATAATTTCGAGGGCGTACAAAAGGAGATGTACGGCCAGTTCGAAAACACTTTCATGATGTATCTGCCGCGGCTCTGCGAGCACTGCCTGAACCCGAGCTGCGTGGCCAGCTGTCCCAGCGGTGCGATTTACAAGCGTGAGGAAGACGGCATTGTGCTGATTGATCAGGACCGTTGCCGCGGCTGGCGGATGTGCATATCGGGCTGCCCTTACAAGAAGATTTATTACAACTGGCAGTCCGGCAAATCGGAAAAGTGCACGTTCTGTTACCCGCGCATAGAAGCCGGCCAGCCAACTGTCTGCTCGGAAACCTGTGTCGGACGTATTCGTTACCTGGGGGTAGTGCTCTATGATGCCGACCGCATCAAGGAGGCTGCCTCTGTCGCCAATGACAAGGATCTTTACCAGGCGCAACTGGATATCTTCCTGGATCCAAATGACCCCGAAGTGCAGCGCAAGGCACTGGCCGACGGTGTACAGGAATCCTGGCTGGAAGCTGCCAGGCGATCGCCTGTCTACAAGATGGCCATCGATTGGAAAGTTGCTTTTCCGCTACACCCGGAATACCGCACGCTGCCGATGGTATGGTATGTGCCGCCGTTGTCGCCAATACAGTCAGCCGCCGATACCGGCAAGATGGGTCTCGACGGCTTGATCCCGGACGTCGAATCACTTCGTATTCCGGTACGTTATCTCTCGAATATGCTGACCGGCGGTAACGACAAACCCGTCGTCGATGCCCTGAAGCGTCTGCTGGCCATGAGGCTTTATAAACGTGCCCAGACCGTTGACGGTGTCAAGAATACGGAAATCCTCGACCAGGTAGGCCTGGATGAACATCTTCTCGAAGAGATGTACCAGTACATGGCGATTGCCAATTATGAAGATCGCTTTGTCATTCCGACCAACCACAGGGAACTCAGTACCGAGGATGCCTATGGCGAACGCAGCGGCTGTGGCTTCAGCTTTGGTGATGGCTGTCATACCCAGGGCGTCAGCCGGCCGAACCTGTTCGGCAGCAAGAGCCCGCGGCAGCGTGAGCATAATCCTGTCCCCGTCTGGTCGCCGCGTTCCCGACCGACGGAGAAAGAACAATGAAAATGAATGATGCCGGGACCAGTAATCTGAAATGGCCGCTCAAGGCAATAGCCATGCTGCTGCATTATCCGGATGCGGATCTGCAGAGACACATTGATCAGGTCGCAGATGTTCTGCTGGTGCGCCCGGAGCTGTCGGCCGAAGAACGTGCCTCGCTGGAGCGTTTTACCGAAACCCTGCGGCACAGGGATATGTTCGATCTGGAGGCGGACTATGTTGAGACCTTTGATCGCAGTAAAAAAGTCTCGCTATACCTGTTCGAGCATGTCCACGGTGAGTCAAGGGACCGCGGCCCGGCCATGGTAGAACTTTCCAATGCCTACAAGGAAAAAGGCTTCACCATTAACTGTCGCGAACTGCCGGATTACCTGCCGATGTTTCTGGAATTCTGTGCCAGCCTGCCGGAGGCGGAAGCGCGTGGCTGGCTCGATGACATCGGCCACATACTGCAACACATCCATGTCAGGCTGGAGGATCGACAGAGTGATTATGCATTGCCATTCCGGATACTGCTGCGCGTGATCGCTCTGGAGCCCCGGCCAGCGGAACTGGTTGAAGAAGCAGCGGCAGAGGAGCGGGATGATACACCGGCGGCGCTGGATCGTGTCTGGATGGAGGCGCCAGTTACCTTTGGTGCAGATCAGCCGACAACATCATGCGGCGCGACCCGGCAGTGGGTTGAGAAACCGGTTCAGTGGAAAACCCTGCGCCATACGGACAACCGGCAAGGGCGCCAGTAATATCGAGGATTAGGACGATGGATTATTTAAACAACCTGATTTTTGGTTATTTTCCCTATATTGCCGGTACGGTTTTTCTTGTAGGCAGCCTGGTACGCTTCGACATGAGCCAGTACACCTGGAAAACCAATTCCAGCCAGTTACTCGATAACTCGGCTGCTTTCCAGATTTCCAACAATCTGTTTCATGTCGGTATGATTTTCCTGTTCTTTGGTCATTTCTTCGGGCTGCTTATGCCGCATTCGTGGTATCCGTACCTGGGATTGACAGCAGGCAGTAAGCAGATTCTGGCCATGGTCTCGGGAGGGTTATTTGGTTTACTTGCGCTGGTTGGCGGAAGTTATCTGCTTTACCGTCGCCTCATGCATCCAAGAGTACGCGCTCATTCGACACGCATGGACATATTTATTCTGGCCCTGCTGTATGTACAACTGCTGCTCGGTCTGCTTACGATTGGAGTGTCAAAGGATCACCTGGACGGTTCGGTCATGATCCAGCTTTCCGACTGGGCCCAGCATATTGTGACATTCAGTCCGGGAGCGGCCCAGTATGTAGCAGATGTGCACTGGATCTATAAACTGCATCTGTTTCTTGGCCTGATCGTGTTCTTCATATTTCCCTTCACCCGCCTGGTCCATATCTGGAGCGCGCCGGTGGCCTATATTACACGCCAGTACCAGATCGTGCGTCAGCGCCAGGCCTGATAGAGGGTGGAAGCCATGCCTGTTGTTGTTAATCGCACATTGATTACTGATGCCGAGATCAACGAGGAATCCGCTCGCGTGGACGCCGATGGCATCAGTGCACGGAATGAAGAGGCGGCGCGCAGGTTGGTCGTGCGTGAGCTATTGAGGCTGCGTGCCAGGGAGCATGGGCTTGATACCAAAACTGATCAGGATGCCGCGATCGAAAAACTCCTGAATCTTGAAATCAGTATTCCATCGATCGATGATGCGGCCTGTCGCCGTTACTTCGAATCAAACCCCGAGCGTTTTCGAACCCCTGTTACCGTCGAATTGCGACATATCCTGATCAAGGCGGCACCGGATGATCCGGACGAACGCGCCCAGGCCGAGAAACGTGCGGATGATCTGGTCAATGAACTTCGTACTGACAAGAGCCGTTTCGCTGACCTTGCCGCACAGTGGTCGGCATGTCCCTCCGGTGGAGAGGGAGGTTTCCTGAGTGTGATTGGCAGTGGTCAGACTATTCCCGAATTTGAAGAGGTGGTACTGCGATTGGAACCGGGACTAGCCGACCGACCGGTAGAAACGCGTTATGGATTTCATGTAGTCGAAGTTCTGGCACGTGAAGGTGGTACAGCTCTGTCATTCGAAGCCGTTCATCATTTGATAGCCGATTATCTGCAAGAGCGCTCCTGGCGCCGGGCCGTACATCAATACATACAGATACTGATTAATGATGCTGACATCAAAGGCATCAGCTTTTCCCAGAACGACTCTCCCCTCATTCAGTGAATTTCCGGAGTCCCTCCCGGTATTGAAATGCAGTATTCGCAGTTGAATGTGTTGACGCAGTTACATAATGTGGGATTAAAAGTGACTTCACATTTTGCCAGGCTGTGTTTTCTTATCCTGTTTGCTATCGGTCAGCACGGCATGGCGGCCGATAATCTGAAAAACGCTATTATCAGTGACGGGAAAATTTACGCCGATTTCCGTTACCGCTACGAACATGTCGATGACGGTCTGGCGCCAAAGGATGCCAATGCGAGTACCCTGCGCAGCGTTTTAGGTTACCAGTCCGGCAAGCTGCACGGCTTTTCCGCACTGCTGGAGGGCGAGCTGGTCAACCGCCTCGGCGGCAATTTCACCGAGTTCCCCGGTCAGTCCGGCAGCAATACTGCCCTGGTCGCCGATCCTGACAGCACCGAGCTCAACCAGGGCTATCTGCAATACCAGGCCATCGGTAACAACCGGATTCGCATCGGCCGGCAGATCATCACCTATCGCGATGAGCCGTTTCACCGCTTCATCGGCACCATACTGTGGCGCCAGAACTGGCAGACTTTCGATGCCATCAGTCTCAAGAATCAGGTTCTGGCACACACAACGCTGAGCTATGCCTATATCTGGAACGTCAACCGCATCTTCGGTGACCAGTCACCTCCGCCGCTGAGCGACTTCGACAGCGACAGCCATCTTCTGAATGTTCAGTATGACCGCTTCAGCTTTGCCAATCTGGAAAGTTATGCCTACCTGCTGGACTTTGACAACGCTTCCGCAGCTTCGAATGCCACGCTGGGCCTGCGAGTCCATGGCGATATCCCGCTCTATACGGCCATCATACCGATCTATGCGCTGGAGTATGCCCATCAGTCCGATCACGGCGACAATCCGGGTAACTATGACGTCAGCTATCAGCTTGTCGAGAGTGGCTTCAGGTTCAAGCCGGATAACATACTCGACAGTCTCATGCTTAAAGTGAGTTACGAACGCCTCAGCGGCACCGGTACATTTGCCTTCCAGACACCGCTCGGCACCAACCATGCCTTCCAGGGAACCGCCGATCGCTTCCTGACGACGCCGGCGGACGGTATCCGCGACTACTATGTTACGGGGGTGGCTACAGCCTGGGGTTTTAAACTGACCGCCGGCTATCACGTACTGGAATCGGACAAGCTTGGTTATCGTTACGGCGATGAACTGGATATTGAGCTGACCCGCGGGATTGGCCGGTATTTGACCCTCGGAGCCAAGTATGCTGACTATAATGCCGATGGCAACGTCACCAGCTTCCTGCGTAACGGTATCTCCACTGTTACCGCCGATGCCCGGAAATTCTGGCTGTATGCAACGGCCAGCTTCTAGGCAGCTCGGTGAATTTAAGACGCTTTTGTCTGCCAAATTGACAGACCTGACAGTTGTGATGGTCAATGATCTCGACGAAGTCCTGATATGAATGATTGGGTCTATAATAGAACAAACGTGAGCTGTAACCACCAGAGTGAAATATGTGTGCAAAGCGTAGCATTGCGGAGTCTCTCGAACTGAGTCCTCAGCAGGTCAGCCGCGATGTACTGCAGGAGAAGTATGCCAGGGCCGGGGAAACCAGCATTGAAGACGTACGCCGGCGCGTGGCACGGGTACTCGCTCTGGATGAACAGGACCCGGAACACTGGACCGAGGTTTTCTATCAGGTTCAGGCCGGAGGTTTTATTCCCGCCGGCCGTATCAATTCCGCAGCCGGCACCGATCTCTGTGCCACGCTCATCAACTGCTTCGTACAACCGGTCGGTGACTCCATTACCGAGATCGTCGACGGCAGACCCGGCATCTACACTGCGCTTGCAGAAGCCGCCGAAACCATGCGTCGCGGTGGTGGTGTCGGTTATGACTTCTCCGCCATCCGGCCGAAGGGCGCGCTGGTTCGCGGTACCAACTCCCGTGCCAGCGGCCCCATTTCCTACATGCGGGTTTTCGATCGCTCCTGCGAGACCGTGGAATCAGCCGGCGCCCGTCGCGGCGCGCAGATGGGCGTCCTGCGCTGTGATCATCCCGATATCGAGGAGTTCATGCATGCCAAGGACACGGCGGGTGAACTGACCAACTTCAATATCAGTGTCGCCGTGACCGATACCTTCATGAACGCGGTCGAGGCGGACGATGACTTCGAACTCGTGCACAAGGTCGAACCGGGCGAGGACCTGAAACAGGCTGATGCCTGTCAGCGCGACGACGGGCTGTGGGTTTATCGGCGTATCAACGCACGCAAGCTGTGGGCGGATATCACTGCCTCGACCTATGACCATGCCGAACCCGGTGTGCTGTTCATCGATCGCATGAACAGCGACAACAACCTGCATTACTGTGAGCTCATCGAAGCGACCAATCCCTGCGGTGAACAGCCGCTGCCGGCCTATGGCTGCTGCTGTCTTGGGAGTCTCAACCTGACCTGTTTCGTGCGCCGGCCGTTTACTGCGGAAGCGCATTTTGATTTCGATGCTTTTACGCACGACATTGAACCCGCGATCCGGATGCTGGACAACGTACTCGACGTGACCGTCTGGCCGCTGCCGCAGCAAAAGCAGGAAGCGAACAATAAGCGCCGTGTCGGCCTCGGTTTCACGGGCCTGGGGGATGCGCTGGTCATGCTGGGCCTGCGTTATGACAGTCAGGAAGCCCGTGACATGGCTGCGCAGATTGCCTGCCACCTGCGTAATACCGCCTATCGCGCCTCGATCAGGCTTGCGCGTGAAAAGGGCGCATTCCCACTGTTTGACGCGGACAAATATCTCCAGTCCGGTTTTACTCAACGCCTACCCGAAGATATCCGCAAGCAGATCCGTCAATACGGTATCCGCAACAGTCATCTGCTGTCGATCGCGCCGACCGGCACCATCAGTCTGGCGTTCGCCGACAATGCCTCGAACGGCATCGAACCGCCTTATTCCTGGACCTACCGGCGCATCAAGCGCATGCCGGATGACTCAACCCGCGTCTACACGGTCGAGGATCATGCCTATCGCCTGTACAAGCAGGGCGGCGGCGATGTGAATGACCTCCCGGCAGCGTTCGTTACCGCGCTGGAGATCAGTGCACTGGATCATATGCGCATGCTGCAGTCAGTACAGCCTTATATTGACACCTCGATTTCGAAGACTGTAAACGTGCCGGAGGATTACAGCTTCGAGGATTTCAAGGATTTGTATCTGGAGGCCTGGCATTCCGATCTGAAAGGCCTGGCGACATACCGTCCCAACACAATCACGGGGGCAGTGCTGCAGGCCGGCGAAGGTAGCGAGGAGAGCGGGAAAACACAGCCCCAGGATTTTGATGAATCGGATCCGGATCGTCGCATCTCGCTCGATCATGTGCCGAAACCGGCACTGGCCAGTCTCCGATGGCCCGGCCGGCCGGCATTGCCGAACGGCAATCCGGCCTGGACCTACATGATTGAACATCCGAACGGTACCAAGTTTGCGTTGTTCGTCGGCCATATAGAAAACAGTGACGGCCGGGTTTATCCGTTCGAAGTCTGGGTTAACGGCGCGGAACAGCCACGCGGCCTAGGTGCCCTTGCCAAGACCCTGTCCATGGATATGCGTGCCAATGATCGCGCCTGGTTAAAACACAAACTTGAATCACTGATGAAAGCCTCGGGTGATGATGCCTTCTGGCTGCCCATGCCACCGAAAGGTGAATTGCGCCGGGTGCCCAGCCTCGTCAGTGGCGTCGCCACACTGATCAATTACCGTCTGGAAGAACTGGGCGTGTTCAGGGAGACCGATGACCTGGTTAATGAAAGGCCGGTATTGAGCGCGCTGATGAGTCCGAAGGAACCGAAGACAGGTGCCGACGGCACCATGTCGTGGACGGTCGATATATATAATCCGGCGACCGGTGATGATTTCGTACTCGGGCTGAAGGAACTGGTCCTGCCCGGTGGGCAGCGCTGTCCTTACTCCGTGTGGCTGGCCGGTGAATATCCGCGCTCCCTGGATGGTCTCTGCAAGGTCCTGTCGTTCGACATGCGAGTTGTCGATCCGGCCTGGATTGGCGCCAAGCTGCGCAAGTTGCTGAACTATCCGGAACCACAGGGTGATTTTCTTGCGTGGGTGCCGGGCAGGAAGCGCCAGCAGAGCTGGCCGTCGACGATTGCCTACATGGCCCGGCTCATGATTCACCGCTACGCCATGCTCGGCATCCTCGACGAGGAAGGTTTTCCGGTCGAGCCCATGGGCGTGCTCGATCTGCCCGAGGGCGTTGTACCGCTACAGCGCGCCGCCGGTGCCCAGGAGGTTATGCCGGGCAAACGCTGTTCAACCTGTGGCGCCTACGCCGTCATCCGCAAGGATGGCTGCGATTTCTGCACCGCGTGCGGTGAGCTCGGTACCTGTGGTTAAACAAACTCCCTTTACTCAGACGCCGCGGATCGTGCGCCGGAAACCCAGCGACCGGCCCAACCGGATCATGCTTTCCGGCCCGAATGTTTGCTGCCACTGAATACACGCAGGAGGAAACAGCAGAATCACGGTTGAACCCATATTGAAGCGGCCCATTTCGGCGCCGCGCGACAGCCTGATATCTGCATGAGTGTAATCGTAGTCAGTACACTCACCGCGCGCGGCGGGTATTAGAGTGCCGGTCCAGGCGGTCTGCATCGAACCGACGAACAGCGCACCGACCATGATCAGCGCCATTGGGCCGTTCTCGGTTCTGAAAATATTGATCAGTCGTTCATTGCGCGTGAACAGATTGGGTATGCCGTTGACACTTGTCTGGTTGACGGCAAAACGGCGGCCGGGGACATGGATCATTCGCTGCAGCTGGCCGTCGCAGGGCATGTGAATGCGGTGATAGTCGCGTGGCGAGAGATACAGTGTCGCGAATTCACCATTGCGGAAGCGGTTGGCGAGCTGCATATCACCTGCAAGCAACGTGGCCAGAGAATAGTCGTAGCCTTTAGCCTGGACGATTAGGGTATCCGTGATCCGGCCCAGTTGACTGATGCGGCCATCCACAGGCGAAACAATGTCACGGCTGTCTGCAGTGATCGGTCGCACACCTGTTTTCAGTGAACGGGTAAAAAAGGCATTGAAGCTATCGTAATGGTGCAAGTCGGCCGACTCGGCCTCACTGAGATCCACCTGAAAAAATCGGCTGAACAACAGGATCAGCAGGTTTTTCCAGGGGCGCCAGCGCCAGCGGGTGGCATACCAGACAACTCGCGATAACAGATGCTGGGGCAGCAGCGGCTGCAAGCGGTTGAATAGCCGCTGACCCGGACGCTGTGATTCAGCGGGGCGTGCGGACGCCGTTCGAACGGGTTCCATCCAGTGCTTCAGTGGTGATGATGGTGATGCGTTTCCGCACCGCCGTGCGCCCGCCGCACCTCGGCCTCTATCGTGACGGACGGCCGATCCTGGAAACTGAAGGTCAATTCAACGCGGTCGCCGACGCGCAGCGGCTGTGCGGGATTGTAAAGCATCAGATGATAGTCTCCGGGCTTGAAAGTAATCTGCTGGCCGGGTGACAGCGTCAGGCTGTTCTTGTGTTCCATCTTGGCGACGTCACCCTCGATGCGCGTGCGGTGTATTTCGATACGTTTGAAAGCCGGACTGCTGACTGTTTCCAGTATGCGGGTTTCCTGGCCGGCATTATGGATTTCCAGGTAACCGCCGAGTTGATCGACGCCGGGCGGTGCTTCCTGTATCCAGGCATCATGGATGCGCACTGCTGTCACCTGAGCAGTCGCAGCGACCATGCAGAGACAGAGCAGACCTGTCAGAAAGGCAGTGCGCATGGGATCAGCCCTGTCTCTGTTGCTGGATGAAGGTCCGGATAGTCATGATGCGATCGGCCATGGCCGGCGCTTCATGCGGGGTTGTAAATATACTGACAAGGCGGCCGTCCGGATCCAGGAGAAAAACTGAAGCCGAATGATCCACCATGTAATCACCCTCTGCATCGCGTTCACCGATATGGTAGACGGCACCCAGACTGCGGGTCAGCTTATCGAGTGCTTCTGGCTGACCGCTGACGCCGATAAAGTCCGGGTTGAAATAGGACACGTATTGCTGCAGTCGGCCGGGTGTATCACGTTGCGGGTCGACGCTAATGAACACAACATTCAGAGCCTCTGACTCCAGACCGCGCGTTTCAAGTTGTTGTGTCACCAGATTCAGTGTCGACAGCGTCAGAGGACAGATGTCGGGGCAATGGGTAAAACCGAAAAACAGTAATGACCACTGACCTTTCAGATCGGTGCGGCTGAAAGACTCACCTTTCTGATCATAAAGTGTTACATCCGGGAAGGAGGTCGGGTTTGGCCACAGCAGGCCGGCCGGCGCATCTGATCCTTGCTTATTCTGCAGCGCGAAATAGCTGCCGATACCGGCACCCAGAGCTGCCAGTGCGATAAGCACCGTAATGACAATTAGAATCCGCTGGTTGTTCATACTGGCTGCGAATTATACCCGACCGGGCATCGATCTGCGTCAATGGTGTATAACGCCCCGGATGCCGATATTGGTATAGTCAATAATCATTCGTTTGAGTTCGACTGCCGATGACACTGCTGCCGCGGCGCCTGCTGTTCGACAACCCGGATCGGGCTTTTGCACTGATCAGTCCGGATGGTCGGTATATTGCCAGTCTGGCTCCGGTAGAGGGTGTAATGAATATTGTCATCGCCCCGATCGCGGAACCGGCGGCAGGCCGGCCGCTCACCCGGGAGTCCGGTCGCGGCATCGGTCATTGCGTCTGGGCGCAGGACAGTCAGTCGCTGCTGTTTCTGGCCGATCGCGATGGCGATGAACAATGGCATCTCTATCAGGCAGGTATCGACGGCGGCCAGCATCGTGATCTGACCCCGGGTGATGCATTACGGGCCCGGTTACTGGAACTCACCCCCCGTTACCCCGATGCAGTCCTGGTGGAGATCCAGTCGTCGTCACCGGAACAGGCAGGCCTGTTCCGGATCGAGCTCACCACGGCCGAACGCCGGGCTGTCACGGATGTGCCGCCTTTCCAGCACCTGTTGACTGATGATTTCGTGCCTGTTCTGGGTGCGCGGCCACGCGCCGATGGAGGCACTGACTGGTACCAACCAGGCGATCCTGACTGGGTAGCGGCATTTTCGGTGCCGCCCGAGGATGCGCTGACGACCTGGCCGGTCGGCCTGGGCAATGACGGCTGGCTGTACCTGGTCGACAGCCGCGACCGCGACACCGCGGCTCTGTGTGCGCTGCGACTCAAGGATGGTCTTCAGCGGCTGCTGTTCGAGGATAAAAGCGCGGACGTGACGGATGTGCTGTTTGACGCCCGCGGGCGGATGCCGCTCGCCGTGGCCGTGACCCGGGAGCGCAAGCATTGGCATGCGCTGGATGCCGGTATTGCCGCCGAATTCGATTATCTCCGCGGCCGCTGTCACGGCGATATCTCGCTGGCCAGCCGCACGCCGGACGATCGTCACTGGATTATCGGCTACCAGTCCGACACGGCGCCGGTGCGCTTTTATCATTATGACCGCCGGGCTGGTGACTGTCATTATCTGTTCAGTAACAGTCGCCGGCTCGAATCGCTGCCGCTATTATCGATGCGGACAGCCGCTTTCGCAGCGGCTGACGGTCTGCCACTCACGGCTTATTACACCTGTCCGGATCAGTCTGGCGGTCCCTATCCCATGGTGCTGCTGGTTCACGGTGGCCCGTGGGCACGCGACGAGTGGGGATTCCAGCCCTGGCATCAGTGGCTGGCGAGTCGGGGCTACGCGGTCCTCAGTGTCAATTACCGCGGCTCCACCGGATTCGGCAAGGTTTTTCTGAATGCCGGCGATCGGGAATGGGGCGGGGCCATGCAAAAGGATCTGCTGGATGCCGTGGACTGGGCCATCGGCCAGGGCATCACAGAAAGCGATCACATCGGTATCATGGGCACGAGCTACGGCGGTTATGCCACGCTGGCGGGACTCGCCTTTACACCGACGCGGTATGCCTGTGGCATCGATCTGATGGGCCCCAGCCATCTGGTCTCACTGCTGCAAGCCATCCCGCCGCAATGGCAGTCACAGCAGGAGCTGTTCCGGCGGCGGGTCGGTGATCCTGCCAGCGAGACGGACAGACGCATGCTGGAATCGCGTTCACCCCTGTTCAGGGCCGGGCAGATTCAGCGACCCCTCCTGATTCTTCAGGGTGAAAAGGACCCGCGTGTGCCGCGCGCCGAATCCGATCGCATTGTCAGCGCGTTAATTGAGCGCGGCGTGCCGGTTATTTATCTGTTGTTTCCCGATGAAGGGCATGGTCTGGCGCGTCCGGTGAATCGGCTGGTGTTCTGTGCCATTGCTGAAGCTTTTCTGGCCCGGCACCTGGGAGGGCTGGCCGAGCCGCCGGGTGATGAACTGCAGGCTTCGAATGTGCAGATACTGGCCGGGGCCGATTATCTGCCCGAATGGGCGGTGAAGCTGGGCAAGGGTCGGAATGCCTGAGTGAAATTCGTTATAATCCCGATTTGATGATTATCAACCCCGCCCGCTTGCGGGGTTTTGTGTATCAGCGCTTGGCGTTGTTCGGGGCGTACCGGGATTCAGTCATTCAGAGGGTATTCAAGCAGGGCCAGACGTGGAGGTTACCGGACTATACAATTACTGGCTGGTCATCATTTTAATGATGATTGGCTTCTATATCGTGATCGCGCAGCCGAATCTGGTGAAGAAGCTGATCGGCTTGAGTATCTTCCAGGTCTCGGTATTCGTTCTTTATATCAGTCTCGGCTTTGTCAGAGGCGGGACCGTTCCCATTCTGAGCGAAA
Organism: uncultured Enterobacteriaceae bacterium; assembly: GCA_964522485.1. Classification (GTDB taxonomy): domain Bacteria; phylum Pseudomonadota; class Gammaproteobacteria; order Methylohalomonadales; family Methylohalomonadaceae; genus Methylohalomonas. Next base: position 17,885 of record CAZFUS010000012.1, read on the forward strand.
GCTATCAGCTCTATAGCGCACCGCTGCCGCACGTGCTGATCCTGACGGCCATCGTGGTTGGCATTGCCACGATTGCGCTGGGACTGGCGCTGGTAATCCGCATTCACCGCGCCTACGGGACGGTCGAGGAGCACGAGATCCGTAATCAGGATGATCCCGCGTGATGAGTCAGCAACTGCCGGCCCTGCAGGTGGTTTTGCCACTGGCGGTTGCGGCTTTGGCCGTGCTGCTGCACCGGGGCATGCTGGCCTGGTTGCTGGCGCTGCTCACCAGCTGGGCCTGTTTCGCCATCGCCTGCCTGCTGCTGCAACAGGTTCTGACCGAAGGCAGCATTTCGTATGCCATGGGTGGCTGGGCGGCGCCGTGGGGTATCGAGTACCGGGTCGACATGCTGACGGCCTTCATTCTGATTATGGTCAGCCTGATCGGTGCTCTGGTCATGACCTACGCCAGGCGCAGCGTTGCAGACGAAATACCGGCCGATCGGATTTATCTGTTTTATGCTGCCTACCTGCTCAATCTTGCCGGTCTGCTGGGTGTGGTGATCACCGGCGATATCTTTAATCTGTTCGTCTTTATAGAAATCTCGTCGCTATCGTCATACGCCTTGATCAGTCTGGGTCGTGAGCGCCAGGCGCTGCTCGCGGCCTACCGTTATCTGATTCTCGGCACACTGGGGGCGACCTTTATTCTGATCGGCATCGGCTATCTGTACGCCGTCACCGGAACATTGAACATGATGGATCTGGCAGCACGGCTGCCGGAAGTACAGCACACCCGAACTGCCAAGACCGCGCTCGGCTTCCTCACCATCGGCATCGCCCTGAAGACGGCCATTTTTCCGCTGCATCTGTGGCTGCCGAATGCCTACACTCACGCACCCAGCGTGGTGTCGACCTTCCTCGCGGGAACAACGACCAAGGTGTTTCTGTATGTGCTGTTGCGGATCATGTATTCCGTGTTTGGCGAGGACTTTGTCTTCACCAGCATGCATCTGCACAGCATTCTGCTGCCACTGGCGCTGGCCAGTGTCGTACTCGGTTCACTAGTCGCCATCTATCAGCACAACCTGAAGCGCATGCTGGCCTATTCCAGCATCGCCCAGATCGGCTATATGGTGGTGGCGATCACACTGGTATCGGAAACCGGCGTGCAGGCGGGCGTGGTCCACATGTTCAATCATGCGCTGATCAAATCGGCGCTGTTTTTATGTCTCGGCTGTGTGATCTATCGTCTGGGCAGGGCGGATATGGAATCGGTGCGCGGGCTCGGGCGCACCATGCCCTGGACCATGGCGGCATTCGTGCTGGCAGGGCTGAGCCTGATCGGCGTGCCGCTGACCGCCGGCTTCATCAGCAAGTGGTATCTGGTGCTGGCGGCCATTGAACAGAACGACTGGATCACGACCGGTCTGATCGTATTCGCTTCACTGCTGGCCGCGATCTATATATGGCGTGTCGTCGAGGCGGCCTATTTCCGTGAGCCCGCCGCCGGCCATACCACAGTACGCGAAGCGCCGCTGTCGATGCTGATCCCGACGTGGCTGCTGGTCGCGGCCAGTATCTATCTTGGCATCGACACCGGATTCACCGTCCCGTTTGCGGCACAGGCGGCGGCGGAATTGATGGCGGCGCCGTCATGATCCTGACCTCGGAACAGGCTCTGCCGCTGTCGCTGCTGGTACCGCTTGCGGCGGCCGCTCTGATCCCGTTGGCCGGACGCTGGCCGAATCTGCGCGAGGCGGTCACCCTGCTCGGCGCCGTCGGCATGTTTCTGGTCGTGCTCAGTCTGGTACCCGGTGTGCTGGCGGGTGAGAGGCCGGCCTTTACCTGGATCGAGACGCTGCCGGGGTTGCCGATCAGGTTTGTGATCGAGCCGCTGGGCATGCTGTTCGGACTGATCGCCAGCGGCCTGTGGATCGTGAACTCGATCTATTCCATCGGTTACATGCGTGGCAACAAGGAACAACACCAGACGCGGTTCTATACGTTTTTTGCATTATCGCTGACCAGCGCCATCGGCATCGCATTTGCCGGCAACCTGTTCACACTGTTTATCTTTTATGAAGCACTGACGCTGTCGACGTATCCACTGGTCGTGCATAAGGGAACGGAAGACGCGAAACGCTCTGGCCGGTTGTATCTCGGGTTGTTACTCGGCAGTTCGATCGGTTTGCAGCTGGTGGCGATACTCTGGACCTGGTCGCTGACCGGCACGGTGGATTTCACCGCCGGTGGTATTCTGAATGGCCATATCGAGGGGCCGGCCGTCGCGGTGTTGCTGGCGCTGTTCATGTTCGGTATCGGCAAGGCAGCGCTCATGCCGTTGCACCGCTGGTTGCCGGCAGCCATGGTCGCGCCGACGCCGGTCAGCGCGCTGCTGCATGCCGTGGCCGTTGTCAAGGCGGGTGTTTTCTCGGTAGTCAAGGTCATCGTTTATATCTTTGGCCTGGATCTGTTGAATGCCAGTCCGGGCACAGACTGGCTGCTGTATGTTGCCGGTGCCAGTATTCTGATCGCCTCGATCATCGCGCTGCGCTCGGACAATCTGAAACGCCGGCTGGCCTATTCAACGGTCAGCCAGCTTTCCTATGTCACCATGGCGGCCGCGATTCTGGCGCCGTTGTCGACGGCCGGGGCCGTGCTGCATATCGCTGCCCATGCCTTCGGCAAGATCACGCTGTTTTTTGCTGCCGGTGCGATCTATACCGCCTCGAAAAAAACCGAAGTCAGCCAGCTCGCGGGACTGGGCCGGCGCATGCCCTGGACCATGGGGGCATTCGCCATCGGCAGTCTGTCGATGATCGGTCTGCCACCAACAGCCGGCTTTCTGAGCAAATGGTACATGCTGCTGGGTGCGTTCGATGCGCAACAGATGGTCGCCGTCAGCGTGATTATTATAAGCACCCTGCTCAATGCCGGTTACTTTCTGCCGATTGTCTATGCCGCTTTCTTCAGGCGGGAAACGCTGGTCAAGGAAGGCCGTGAAAATCACGGCGAAGCACCCTGGCCCACGGTGCTGGCACTGATGGTCACTGCGGTCGGTACGATCCTGCTGTTTGCCTATCCCGCACCGGTGTTGCAACTCGCCCACGGCGTCCTGGGAGACTGATCATGGCGGATAGGCATCCATTTTACCGTCCCGAGAATCGTCGCCGTCTGAAATTCATCGGGCTGGTATTGGCGGTTCTGTCACTGCTGGCCGAGCTGTTCGTTTCCATGCACGGCCATTTCGGCTTCGATGACGTATTCGGCTTCAATGCTGTCAGCGGACTCATCGGTACGGCCGGTCTGATTGTTGTCGCATTCATCGCATTCCTGATCCTGCAGCGCGAGGACGACTATTACGATGCCGATTGAATGGCTGCCGACGTCACTGCATCCGGGGCTGCTGCTGATTGCCGGCGCAGGGCTCGTGCCGTTTGCGCGCGGCTGGTCACGCGCTGCGCTGGTGATGCTGCTGCCGCTGATTGCGCTGTACCTGGCCTGGCAATTGCCGACCGGCCGGGCACTGGAAGTGGCATTTCTGGATTACACGCTGACGTTCATCGCCGTGGATTACCTGGGACGGCTGTTTGCCATCGTCTTTGCGTTGATGACTTTTGCCGGCATGCTGTACTGCTGTGTCCAGGCCAGCCGGCTTGAGCAGTGTGCCGCGCTGGTGTATGCCGGATCGGCTCTGGGTGCGGTGCTGGCCGGTGATCTGATTACGCTGTTCATTTTCTGGGAACTGATGGCGATTGGTTCGACGGTGGTGATCTGGGCAAATCGCACGTCGGCTGCCTGGAAGGCCAGTCTGCGTTACCTGCAGATCCACCTATTGGGCGGGGTGGTGCTGATGGCCGGCATTGCCGCCCATGTTCAGGCGACGGGCAGTACGAATTTCGTGCTGCTGGCCGCGCTGGAAACCCCTGCGAGCTGGCTGATCCTGGCCGGTTTTCTGATCAATGCCGCCGCCTGGCCGTTGTCGGCCTGGGTGGCCGATGCCTATCCGGAATCTTCGTTCAGCGGCATGGTATTTCTATCGGCATTTACGACCAAGACCGCCGTCTACGTCCTGCTGCGGATGTTCCCCGGTGCCGAAGTGCTGATAGTGATCGGACTGGTCATGGCCGTTTACGGCATCATCTATGCGCTGCTGGAAAACGATATCCGCCGTATCCTGGCTTATAGTATCGTCAATCAGGTGGGTTTCATGCTCGTTGGTATCGGTATTGGCACCGAGCTGGCGCTGAACGGTGCCGCCGCCCAGGCTTTTGTTCATATCATCTACAAGGCGCTGCTGCTGATGACTGCCGGTGCGGTCATGTTCCAGACCGGACGGCGCAAATGCAGCGATCTCGGCGGCCTGTTTCAGAGCATGCCGTTAACGACGGCCTGTGCCATTGTCGGCGCTCTTACCGTGATGGCGTTTCCGCTGACATCGGGCTTCGTGACCAAATCGATGATCAATGCCGCGGCAGCCGAGCAGCACCTGGTCTGGACGTGGCTGCTGCTGCAGGCAGGTTCCGCCGGTGCCGTGCTGCACGCCGGGCTCAAATATCCCTGGTTCGTATTCTTCCACAGGGATTCAGGACTACGGCCGAAGGATCCGCCGCTTAACATGCGTCTGGGAATGCTGTTGCTGGCCTTTTTATGCATTCTGATCGGCATGGCGCCGTGTTCACTGTATCAGATGCTGCCGTACCCGGTGGATTACGAACCCTATACTGCTGCGCACGTCGTCGCCCAGTTGCAACTGCTGTTCTTCGCGGCGCTGATCTTTTTCCTGGTTCTACCCTGGCTCAAACCTGAACAGACGATCACGCTGGATACGGACTGGCTGTATCGCCGGCTGTTACCGGCAACGCTGCCGCCGGTTTTTGCCATGATCGGCTGGCTGCTCAGATTGATGGGCCGGTTCAATGAGGTTTTAAAGCGTTGGATGGAAGCCGGCATCCGTCTGATCGGCAGGCAGGACGACAGACTCGCCAGTGATGTTGCCATAGGCGAGTCCGTGTTCATGGTGGTCCTGTTGCTTGGGATCTGTGTTTTCCTTTATCTGGCCTGAACGGCCGACACCACTGTTGCCGTTTTTCATCTGCGCGGATGCATGGATGACCTTGCAGCATCCCGGGTCGATACAGTACTCCCATGAATAGAATATATTCTTGACTAAACTACATTGAGGAAAACCCTGGAACCAGCATGTTATCGGTCTTTGTGAATAATAGTTGTGCTTATGGCTGGTTGGATCTCAGGGATACCACTGCAGTGTCACGCATGCAACGCTTGATGATTGATGAAGATCAGCCAGGGCGCTTAAAAGATAAAGCCGATACTCGCAATAGAGCCAGTTCGGTGATGGCGAGGACACTGTTGCGATTTCTGGCAGCCGGTCTAGCCGGGACAAGTCCCGACACCGTTCAGATATTCAAGGACAGTTCAGGAAGACCCTGGGTCTGCAGCCAGGGCCATGAACGCAGACAATACGCCAGTCTTTCACACAGCCGGGATCTGGTGGCAGCCGCCATAGATGTTTACAGACCCATCGGCATTGACATTGAATTCGATCGTGTGGAGCGGAATTATACCGCCATCGCGAACCGCATCTTCACGGAACAAATTGCCCGGCTCATTAAATCGGCTGCTGATTTCTATCGCTGCTGGTGTCTGTATGAAGCCTGGATCAAAGCCGGTAGCAGCGGTTCTGATCGCTGGAAGGCTGATGACAGAATCATTACATTAATTGACGGTCTGTTACTGAACCAAAGCGGCGCCAGCAAACGGCATGGAGATGGCATCTTTTTGCCCATGGCTGAAGGCTATACTGGCTGCGTGTTTCACGCTTGAAGGGGAAGCGCCGTTGTGAGGTGAATTCCGGCACGCAATCGGATTATCGTCTTCTCGCTCACTCAGACTAATTCCGATGTCCTGCATGACAATCCTTGCCACCAACTGTCGGGTGTGGCGACGACAATTCAATCAGGTCTTCGTGACGTGAAAATCCCCCATTTGGGGGACGAAATTTCTGGTTTTGATGTTTATATTGAATTCCAGGACCGTAGCAACGTTTCAAGGGAATTGAAACGCTCAGGGATGACAGGGACTTTAAAAGTTTCACGGAAGTTGAACCGAGCCAGGGAGGGCTCCCCCTATCAATATCCCGGAATTCCCGGGAAATTTTCCTGATTGGCTAAATTTTAAGCGCAACACTAACATGACATTTATTGTTATCCGCGGCTTCAATTCTCTTGCCGGGATAGCATGACATTGTGTCTGACCCGAAGATATTCGAACAAAGTCCAGAGGGCAAACAGCGGTGCGCCAATGATGGACAGAATCAGAAAAACATGCAGACCGTCGAGTAGCGTTACCAACGGTATTAAATAAAGTATATCCTCAATCTCAATACCGGCCATATGTGGCTGTCGTGCCAGCTTCCGCTCCATATTGTTTTCAATATAGGCACGCATATAGAAAATGGCGGCCACAGCAAGACCTGCAACCAGGCCCATGACGGCATCCCAGTGTCCAAAACCCTTTAAACTTGCCCCGATGCCGATACCCACAAACAGCAGGATATTCGTGGCGCCATCAGCTACAAGATCGTAGATATGTCCGGTCTGACTGGATTTGCCCGTTAACCTCGCCAGCTCACCATCAGTATGATCAATAAAGTGAGACATTATGAAGCATAAAGCGCCAAGATTCGTGAATAGATAATCGCCCTGCGCCAGTCCCCAGGCAGCAAGCAAACCAAGTATCAGCCGCAGTGTTGTGAGATGATTGGGGCTGATAAAAGTGTTTCTTAAAGGATATATCAGTTGATATGCCAGCCGGGCATCCCAGGGTTTATTTTCCTGTATCGATTCTTTCTTGATTTCAGACATGAGCGTTTTGCCAGGAAAGACCTTGTTCGTGGTTTTAGTTTCGTTTCCAGCTCAGTAGCGCGGGTAACAGTACAAGCGCACAAAGCAGACTCATTGCAATGCCCGTTGATAGAAGCAGGCCCATGCTGGCCGTTCCCTGGTGCGGTGAGAATGCGAGATTTCCAATACTGCAAATGGTAGTCAGTGCGCTGACCAGAATAGCCCTTGCTGCGCCGCTACGCAAAATCGGGCCGTTATCCCCCCGAACTGAACGATGTCGGTGTAATATATGAATACTGTTGTCGATGCCGATACCGAGCAACAGCGGCAGTGCAATAATATTGGCGAAGTTAAACGGTATACCTAGAATCACTGTGCCGGCTGCAGTCAATAACGCGGCCAGTAAAATTGGCAGCAAGGCAAGAATTGTGTCGCGTATGCTGCGTAGTAATATTACCAGAAGTATGGTAATGACGATGAAAGCCAGCGCAAAAGCTTCTATGAATGCCGTTACAACGGAATCGCCTGCTTCCAGCTGGATAACAGGTGGTCCAATGAGATTGGAGGTCTCTGTTCTTACTGAGTCCACGAATTTACGCATATTCCCTTCATTGTCGAGAGATTGACTTGGCAGCACTTCGAGTCTGTACCAATTGCCCGGGCTGACCCAACGTTTTAATAAAGATTCTGGTAACTCTTCATAAACAATTTTTTCAGCATTCAGGGCTTCCGACAGTGCCCGCAGGCGACCGGACAGATTCTGAAGCAGATGCTTTTCAAGTGACACAAGCATATCTGCCGCCTTGTGCGGCTGATTTTCCAGCTCATTCCGGAATTCGATTAATACTTCGTGCAATTGCGAAAGCGCATGTTCGGAGTTAGTTGGCGGATGTTTCTCAAGATAGTTCAGCAGCTCGTCCAGTGCCTGGCGACGCTGGTTTGCTGTGATTGTGCTGCCATCAGAATGAACAAGCGTTGTCCCAAGCAGTAGATTCAATTCATCGATGATTGCGAGCTTTTCCTCCTGGTTGTCAGGAATAAAATCAAGAATGTAGCGTACGTCAGCCACGGGACTGAGTTTAGTCAGACGATCGGACATCTCTTCGGCTGTTTTTATATCCCTGACCATAACGATACCACTCATGGGTGAAGCGTCACTGTCTTCGAGCAAATCGCGATAGGTTTGTACTGATTCAAGATTATTTGCCTGCAAGTTGATCGTGTTGGGATCGAAGTGTACAAACGGCAGCAGTGCCAGCGCCAGCAGAGTCAGTATGAATGCCCCGCCACATATCAGCCTGGCATGCCGTTGCGGAATTTCCACTAATCTGGCTGACAAGCTATTTGCACGTCGTACGGGCATGGCGGTATTGATGGCAGGTGCAAGAATAGAAAGCAGAGCCGGCAGCAGGGTCAGAGTCACCAACAGACTGATGAACATACCGGTGCCGGATATCCAGCCCAGTTCTGCGATACCCCGGTAACTCGTCGGCATAAAGGCATATAGACCGACGGCCGTTGTGAGAGCGCATGAGAACAGGGAACGGCTGACACTGGTGCCGGCTTGTAACAAGGCTTGATCAATCTGCTTCTCGGCATGGACTTCACGCAGGCGCAAACAGAAATGAATGGCAAAATCGACGCCAAGGCCTATGTAAAGCACGGCAAAGGCTACCGAGATAAGATTCAGTTCACCAACCGTGGCTGTGGCCATGCCTGCCGTCAGTATAAGGCCGGTAATCAGGGTGATCAGAGTTGCAACAACCATTTTCCCTGAACGCAGACCCAGCGTCAGGATGATTGAAACGGCCACAAGAGCCAGTACGGCGGCTACCTCGGCGCCCCAGGTAACGCTCTGCAATTCTTCATAGGCGAGAGTGGCATTGCCGGTCAGGCGCGCGCTGGCGTTATATTTCTCGCTGATTTCCGAGGCTTCAATGGTGCTGCGTACTGCCTTGACCGCGGTCTCGCCGGGCAGCAGGCTCGTATAGTCGATTGTTGGTTTAAGAACTATATATTCACGATAAACCTGACGTGATTCGGTTTCGCCGGTAATCAGGGCCTGCCAGGAAAGATATTTGTGTTCTCCCCGGCGAGTGGCGGCCGCCACCCTGGTAATCCGCTCCAGTAATGGTGCCAGCTCTATTGCCTGGCCATCGCGCCTGGCCGCCACAGCTTCCTGAATCAGATCGAACAGACCACGCAGGGACTGATCATGGACCAGCTGTCCGAGAAACGGCTGAATGGCAGCCAGTTGATCGGCCAGGTCCTGTAATTCGTCCTGCTCCATATAGAGCAGGGCGGATTTCCGGAAAAACTCGAGCCCGGCGGCATAGTAAATATTTTCGTAGTATGTCGATGCCTGCTGTAACCGGGTTTTCAGGTGCTGTGCAGCATCAGCGGCCTGATCCGGAGTATCGGCCTCAACCACCACCAAAACAGTGTCGACATACATCGGGAATTCGCTCTCATAGGCGAGATCCAGCTCGCGCCAGTCAAGCTCCTTTGAGAGCATGTCCCGGGTATTCGTATTAATGGTGAGATTGTTCAGTGTGTAGACAAGCGCGAACGCACCGGCGGCCATGAATAATAGGAGGATCCAGTAACGAAACCGGATTGATTGTTGGATCCAGCCGCCCAGATATCGATCCAGCCGTTGCTTCGAGTCAATCATGATACTGAGAGGAGTATGCGGGCCTGTCTATGAACAAGACGGGTAATGGTTAGACGCGGAAAACGTATTTCTTGTCCGCTTCACGTTCACAGTCGGGTGGATAACTCAGCCGCTTATCAGCGTAGTATTGCCGGCGGTGATCTCCCTCGCTCAGCCGGTTATAAGTGACGTATAACACCCGGCGCGGCTTGTCGGTCAGGTTCGGCCCTGAGCGGTGGGGGATAAAGGAATCAAAAAAAACTGCGTCTCCGGGTTGCGTTGGACAGATCGTATATTCGAGTTCGTCTTCCGGCAACGGTTTCCAGGATTCACCGATCAAGCCGCTGTTGTGGTGTCCGGGCGCCAGTTCCAGGCAACCGTTCTCCACTGTCGAGGCATCAATACTGACCAGGGCGGTAATATGCAGACTGGCGTAATGATCCCAGCCGGCCTGCACATCCTGGTGCGCCTTGAAGCCATCGCCGCCGGACATCTTGAAATTGATTTTATCCTTGAATAGGACCGACGGTTCACCGAACAATCGATCGATACTGCCTTTCATTTTGTCGCCATTGAATACGCGACTGAATCCTTCATGATAGGGTTCTATGTCCTCCATGCGATTCAGCAGCCGCTGTCCTGGGTGCAACCGGCTTTGCTCGAAATACATCATGTAGCGGCCGGGTATTTCAGGGTAAGCCGCGACTTCATCGGTCCAGCGGGCGATGTCGCGTATTTCATCGGCAGTGTAAAGACCGCGTACGAGTACGTAGCCGTCACGTTTGAAGGCATCGATATGAGCTTGCGTCAGCATAGTGAGGATGAACTTGTATTCAGGGTTGATTCTTGTCTGATGAATATTTTACCTGCTGCGGTCAGGTCTGCGGCAACTCCAGTGTTGTCAGGTTATGGCCGACAGCTTGCAGACTTCTTCTGGCCCGGGCGAACCGGCGTCCCAGTCTCAGCAGGTCAGCTACCAGCGCAGGCTGGTGTAACAGTTTCTGCAAAAGTGCCAGCCAACGCACGCCGCCGTCATCATTCAGCAGACCCGGCAACGCAATCGGCACGGCTTCTCCGGCTGTATCAACAATCACACGGACGCAGAGAAACGGCAATCCACATTCCAGGGCAACCCGGGCGATAGCGGCAGTTTCCATGTCGGCCGCCGCGGCACCGGTCGCCTGTCTGAGTTGCCGTTTCGCGTCGGGGCTTGTCAGCAGAACGGGGCTTTCGGCCAGGGACTGTGATGACACATCCAGCGTGTTCAGGCGTTCCAGGACCTGCCGTTGCCAGGACGGGTGGGCTGACAGGGTCATGCCATGACTCTGTATGGTCTGCGGCAACAGGATGGTGCCGCAGCTCAGGGCCGGGTCCAGGCCGGCCGCCGTGCCCCAGCTCACCAAGGCGTCCACGTTATTGCTGACAAGTGTCCGTGCTGCGGTTGTGGCATGGCTGGCGCCGATGCCACTGATGATCGCAAAGAAGCCACCGGCCAGTTCATGGGGACCGCGACCTTGTATGTGTGGGGACAGCGTTCGCGCCTCTGCGGCCAGAGCGGTTACGATGCCTATACCGCTCACATCATTGCCAGATTGCGATAACGCGCGAGCGCCCAGAGCGGGAAGAATCTGGCATAACCGTGATACTTGAGATAAAACACCCGCGGGAATCCGGGCGCATTGAAACTGACATCTGACCAGAGTCCATCGTCTGACTGTTGGCGCTGGATGAGGTAGTCGATTCCGCGCCGGACGACGCTGGAATCGGTTTCACCGGCAGCCATCAGGCCGAGTAACGCCCAGGCAGTCTGATGCGGTGTACTCGGATGGCTTATGCCGGCCTTGGCAGGATTCTCGTAGGTATCATTACCTTCGCCCCAGCCCCCGTCCGGATGCTGGACGGCCTTGAGCCATTCAGCCGCGCGGCGAAGATAGGGCTGTCGCATATCTTCACCCGCGACCGCAAGCGCGGTCAGAACCGACCAGGTGCCGTAAATATAATTGGTTCCCCAGCGGCCGAACCATGAGCCGTTCGGTTCCTGTTCCTGTTTAAGAAATTCAATGGCGCGCTGGCGTGCGGCCTTGTATTCAGGCTTATCGAACAGGGACAGCTGCACGATGCAGCGTGCAGTAACATCGCTGGTAGGCGGATCCAGCAGTGCTCCGTGATCGGCAAACGGAATGTAGTTCAGGTAGTGGCAGGTATTGTCGGAATCGAATGCACCATAACCGCCATTTGCAGACTGCATACCGCAGATCCAGTCGCCGGCACGTTCGATGGCCTCGGCATAACGTACCTTGTCGAAGGCATGCATAGCCCAGGCAACCGCCGGAGTATCGTCCAGATCCGGGTAGTAGTCATTGCGATACTGGAATGCCCAGCCACCGCCCGCAAGGCCGGGATGGTTGTCCTGCCAGTCACCCGGTTCATCGCTGAGCTGTCGGTCAGCCAGCCAGTCCAGAGACTGTTGCACGGCGGCAGCATGCTCGGATCCGCTTTCAGTCAGGGCGAAGGCAGCCCAGGCCGTATCCCAAATTGGTGAGACACACGGCTGGCAGTAGGCCTCGTTGTCCTTGATGACCAACAGGCGGCGGATGGCCTCGCGCTGTTCGACGCGATAAGGGTGATCGGCAGGATAACCGAGCAGGGCCAGCGCTTCGTAGGCATTGACCATGGCCGGGAAGATACCGCCAAGACCATCAGTCCCGTTCAGACGCTCGATAAGCCAGGCTTCACCCCGCCGGGTGGCGTGCTCGCGGATGAAACGCGGGATAAAAGGTTCGAATGTCCGTGCGATGATATCCCAGATACGGAAGGCCTGGCCCAGCAGAGTATCCGGATGAAAGTAATGGCGCTCATCCTCCGGGGCCTTGCTGAATAATTCGCGGATGTGCACGCTACGTGGATTGATCGCCTTGGGCTTATAGCTGCACAGGATGGACAGCGGAATCATCACCGTGCGCGACCAGTAGGAAATCTTGCTGATATGGAACGGGAACCAGCGCGGCAGGAGAATATTCTCGACCGGTACAAACGGCGTACCACGCCAGGGGATCTGCTCAAACAGCGCCAGAGTGATGCGTGTGAAGACATTGCTGCGGGCTGCACCGCCGTGCGCCAGGATGGCCTCGCGAGCGCGTTTCATGTGCGGCGCTTCGGGCGAATCGCCGGTCAGTTTCAGGGCATAATAGGCTTTTACCGAGCAGCTCAGATCGAAATTGCCGCCGTGGTACAACGGCCAGCCGCCGTGTTCGGCCTGCTGCGAACGGATATAGCTGGCAAGCTTCGCTTCGAGTTCCGGCTCGAGTTCATCCATGTAGTGGTTCAGCAGGACGTATTCCGCGGGGATGGTACAGTCGGCTTCCAGCTCGTAACACCAGTGGCCGTCGGCCTGCTGTTCAGCCAGTAATCCGGCACAGGCCTGGCTGATAGCCTGATCCAGATCCTGCCGGTTGCTATCAAGGTCGTATCTGACCTGAACCGGATTGTCCTCGGCCTCGGCCAGCCGGTAGTGCAGTTGCGTTAGCATGAAACTCTGTTTCTCCCGAAGGCGATGTTATTCATTCGACCAGAATGGCTTTAGCGGGATGGCCGGATGCTTGATTGGAGTTGCTCGTCGGGAGAGGATTCCCCGTTTCCGGCGCTTTGATACGCAGTTTTGCTATTTTCGCTGCATATCAATATGCAATCCTTTAATAATCTCATGAATCCGGGTGCCTGGGCAAACGTTTTGCGGCCAGCTTAAACAGCAAATTCAGTAGTTTGTCGTGCCTGACCGCGAGATTGGTTAAGATAATCGTCGTCTTGACACTTCGACGGGAAATTTTCACCTCGCGACCGCTGCGGAAACCGGGATTGGCGTGGATGCGTCGCAGGGTCAGAACGGCCATACCCAGCGCCCACAGACAAAACCGCCTGATACCCGCTTCATCGCGCGGAATCAGCAGAGTGTAGTGCAAGGCATTTTCCAGATGACCACGGGCCACACCGATCAGGTCGCGCAGGCAATGTGCGAATTCGGCACCCCCTTCTCCGGGTTCAATGCGGCTGAGAGTAAACCCGGCCCGCGCAAAGCGGTCGCGGGGCAGCCAGCAGGCGCCGCGATGTCGATCATCCCAGATGTCCTTGAGGATATTGGTCATCTGCAGTCCCTGACCGAACGATACCGCAAGTGGCATGAGTTCATCGCGACGTGCATCAATGACGGGGGAGTAGGCGCAGAACAGTTCAGTCAGCATTTCTCCCACCACACCGGCGACGTAATAGCAGTAACGATCCATGTCAGTCTGATTTTCCAGACCGTCGAGCGTTTCGGCTTCCTGATAATGCGCCATGCCTTCAGCCATGATCCGAACGCAGCGTTCCAGTGCCGTGCGCTGGCGGCGGCTGAAGCTGTGGGTAACCCGGATAACTGCCGGGGTGTTGGCGACCAGATCACGTTCGGCAGCCGGGGTGTAAGATGACAGTTGTGATGTCAGTTCGCAGCCAAATTCGTCAGCTGATTCGTCACCGGCCACCACGTCGATAAAGCGTTCTGCGTAATGTCGTTTGCGTGCACCCGGCAGGTCTTTATCGTCTTCAATCGTATCGGCAATGCGGCATAGCAGATAGGCGTTGCCGACCACCTGGCGGAGTTCGCCGGGCAGTTCCGGGATGGTCAGCGCGAACGTACGCGAGACGTCCTGCAGGATGGAATCCTGATAACGCCGGTCAGTGGCCGTAATCGTATCCGGTCCGGTTCCGGTTTCCGTAGCGATAATGGAAGACATTCAGGTAATTATCCCAGAACAGCGGCACAGCTGACAGTACCGCCAGAGCACTCTGCGGGAGCCGGTTTACGCTGTGGCCTTATGCTTGTCGCCCCAGCCCATGGACGATTTGCCGATCCGTGACAGTGCTTCCCACACCGGTCCCGGAAACCGGTGCAGATTTTTCATCACCTGCTCAAACGCATTGACGAAATCGCTGACATCAGTGTCACTCAGCACCATCGGTGGCAGCAGCTTGACCACATCGATGTGATGGCCGGCAACCTGGGTGATCATGCCGTGCTCCTGCAGCAATGGCATGGTGATGGCCTGCGGAAACAGGCTTTTATCCATTTTGTGGGCGATCTCCCAGCCGCTGCGCAGACCGAAGGACTTCGGTTTGTCGAACTCAATGGCGATCATCAGGCCGCGCCAGCGCACTTCCTTCATGAATTCATATTTCGGTATCAGCGTACTTAAGCCCTCACCGAGTTGATCGCCGAGGTCGGTGGCGCGGGCGATGTACCCGTTTTCATCGATTGTCTGCAGCGTGGCAAGACCCGCGACCATGGCCAGACTGCCCTGGCCGAATGTCGATGAATGCACGACTGATTTTTCCATCGACGGAAACACGCGATCGAAGATCCACTTGCGTGTCAGCACTGCACCGACCGGCACGTAACCGCCGGATAACGATTTCGAAAGAATGACGATATCCGGATCGACGTCACCATCGTGTTCGAGCGCCAGAAAGCGTCCGGTGCGCCCCATGCCTGACTGTACCTCGTCGGCGACAAACAGCGCTCCGTGTTTGCGGCACAATGCCGCCGCCTCGCGCAGGTAGCCGGGAGACGGGATATTCACACCCTTGCCCTGAACGGGTTCGACCATGAACGCGGCCACATCACCGGCGGCCAGTGCCTGTTCCAGTGCCGCCAGATCGTTGAATGGGACCATCCGGCATTGGGGCAGTAAGGGTTCAAAGGTTTCACGGAACACCCTATCGCCATTGAGCGACAGCGCGCCGTTGCTGAGACCGTGAAAGGATTTACTGGCATGCAGAATCGCCGCTTTGCCGGTGGCGGCGCGGGCGTATTTGATCGCCGCTTCCACGCCCTCGGTGCCGGAGTTGGTGAAGAATACATAATCCAGTTCGTTCGGCATGCGGGTCTTAAGCTCTCTGGCCAGCAGGCCGGACAGCAGTGGCGCTTCCATCTGCACCAGACTGGGGTAATCGCTGCCGAGGAAGTCCATCAGTGCCCGGCGGATATCCGGATGATTGCGGCCGATATTGAAGACTCCATAGCCCGACAGCATATCGAGATAGCGGCGACCATGGTTATCCCACAGATAGGGGCCTTCGGCACGTACATAGCAATGGTCAAACCCGATAGTGCGCAGGGTTTTGGCGTAGCGTGGATTGACGTGGGCCGCGTGCAGTTCGTAGTTGCGGCCTTCGGCCTCGCGTATCAGGCCCAGTATGTCAAGCGGCATGTCGGATTCCGTGGTAGTGAGGGGGCGTATGGCATTTATTTTATCAGGCTGCCGCGGCGGGTATAAAATTATTGTATTCGACCGCCTGGACCGCGATTAGTTGGCGGCGGCTTCAATCGGCTGACTGCGGGCGGGTTCGGCGGCGGCTGAGCCACTGCCGGCTTTCGATGCCGTGCCAGACGAGCAAACCCGGTAAATCAATGACCAGATCCCGGATGCGTATGGCGAGTGCCAGTGCCAGTGAGACTTCCGGTGACAGGCCGACCAAAGCGCCGATCATAATAAAGGCGCCTTCCTGGATGCCGTAACCATTGGGAATGATGAAGGCCACGTCGCTGATGGTCATGGTCAGGCTCTTGAGCAGGAGTGCTTCGGCGAGGCCGATGGGATGGCCAAGCAGATAACAGCCCAGCCAGACCTCGGCAGTTTGCAGGACCAGACTGAACATGTGCCAGAGTGTGGATTTCAGTAGTTCGAGCCGACGGCGGTAGGTGCGGCGTATAGTCGCATCGACCTGGACAGCATTGGCCTTGAGTGTTGCAACGAGTTCGTGCTCGAACAGGCGTTCGGACAGCCGCGCCAGAAAACCCAGTATGCCGGCATGCTGGAATAGTACGAATACAGCGATGGCGAGACCCAGCACGACGAAGCCGGCCAGGGCCGCACCGGCCAGTCGGTTATCGACAGCCAGCCAGCCCAGCAGGCCCACCCCGCACAGTCCCCACAGCATCATCGTTAAAGCCTGCAGCGTCTTGTCGACCACGACCGAGGCCGTGGCTTCGATACCGTCGTGGCCCCACAGTTGCAGCAGGCGCGCCTTGGCAATTTCACCGCCGACACTGGCGACCGGCAGCAGGTTGTTGACTGCATGCCCAAGCCAGGTCGCAAGCTGGATTGGCTTCTGGAGCGGCCGCGCGCCGGGCGCGAACAGATATCGCCAGCCGATACCGCTGGCAAACAGGCCAGGCAGCCATACGATTGGCAGCCAGAGCAGGCTCCAGCCGGAATCCAGCAGGATTTGCAGAACAGGGCGCAGACCCTGCCAGACCAGTAGTGCGGCAAGCAGTGTGATACCGGCCAGCAGGCCGAGATAGGGCAGTCGCTTCATGCCGTTATGAACAACAGATCGGGGAAGGCGGAGCGTAGCACGCTCCGGCAGGGGCACCAAGGCACCCGCCCTGTATCCTGGAAGGCAAACAGCCGCTTGCAGCGCAAGGTATGCACCCTGCGCCACAAACGGCTGGAGAATTATAAAGAGCTAGGTCAGCTACGCGTCATGGCGTTCGACCGGGGATGGCGCATCATCGCCAGACCGACACCGGCCAGTCCGATCAGCAGCAGGAGCAACGGCGCCGGTTCCGGGACGGTAACGACCTTGCCGTCATCGTCACCCGGCAGCGGATCATTGTTATTGCCACCCGATACCGGATCATCCGACGGATTCAAGCCACCGTTATGGTTGCCACCCTGTCCAGGGCCAGAGCCAGAGCCGCCACCACTACCACCGCCCGCTGAAGAGTTCCCGCCGCCTGGTAATCCACCATTGCCGGTAGCAATCGATGGAAAGCCACCATAATTACCGCCCACCGGACCATGCGGAGTTGAAATATAAAACGGCAGGGGATCCGGGTCAGGTGTATTCGTAGATTTGCCGAAATCCACTTTTTTGCCAGTTATATTTCCTGGCAGGCCATCCCCAAAGAATGACCAATCCTCCCCGCCGGGTCCGAAAATGACGGCCTGTGGAGCAAACAGGATCTCGTCATCATTTTGCGCAAGCAGGACGGGATCCGATGCCGTTGGGCGTTTGTTGTCGGCTGCTGGCAGCAATGGTGATTCGCCGGTCATACCGTTGGTCATGATTGCCATTCCGGTCACTACCGCAAACAGCAGCAGTAACAGACCGCAAATTACAGCCAGCGTTTTCTTTCTGTAGCGTTTCGCGTACATGTTCTTCTCCCCCCGATGATTTCAGACAGTTCACGGGATGAGATAAATCAAGCACAATCCATGCCATAAATTAGCCAAGGGTGCTTGTTTTCTATTATAAGCTGATTTCTCAAGGAATTTTCCGTGACCGGCAATCCGGAATCAGGTCTGTCTGTCTCTGTGAGACGACAACTGATTTCTGAACTGAACCAGTCTCTCCGGCAAACAGGGGTTGCCAGCCATGTGTCGCGCTCAATGCTGTTTATTAACGAGGACTACATATAGTGTCAGATGCTCACTTGTCAGACGCCCATGAGTGTGAAGACTCTGGATCGGTTAACACAGTCCTAAGACCGTCGTTACTGGAACAGACTGAAGAAAATAACTAGGATGTTGATGGGGACTGGTATATGAACAGAATTTATTGAATTGAACAGGATTACATTGCTGAGGTGTTCGTTTCCTTGAACAATAATTTTGCCCTGGTTTCCCGGATCATCCTCTTTCTGGCCGCCGTACTGTTTTTAGGCTGCAGCCATCAGGGTGTGGCTGACATGCGTGCGGAAAGCGATGCCTATCAACATGCCACGCTATATGCAGATGGCAGCCTACGGGAAGTTTTCAATACGGTCCTCGAACGTTGGAGAGTCCGGCCGGAAGTCTTCGGTATATACCATGAATATGGCGCTAACGTGGGATTTATTGATCCGAATCGCGGGATTTTATGGCTGGCGAGTATGAGGGCAGATAATACGAACAGTGTTCAGATTCAGGTGTATGAGCATAAAAGCATGAATAATGTTTTCACCGCCGATCTGCGAATTCTTGTGGATGCCGGGGAGAGCCCATAAAATCCTGGCGCTATTAATCAATAGTAGTGAGAGAAAGCCATCGTCAGTTCGTGTACTAAATCCCGGGAGTAATGTGAATACATAGTTGACTGACCGGCCAGCCTGCATTTAACGGTTCAGCTTGTCAGAAGAAAACAGAATTGGATGGCACCTTGGGACCCAGGTTCTGCTCACAAGTCGACAGCTTAGCCCCCGGCTTTTCATCTGGAGTCGGGGGCTTTTAATTTCGAGTGATAACAATCCTTTTCTAAAAAGAGGGAGAGGCTATTCGTGTAGAAAAGGTCAGTGCTTGGCACATCCTGAAACTTCCAAAATTGCTATCTATAGAGTTTGTTAAGCTTAAGCTTTATATAAGTTAGGATAAGGACTGATAAGTGTCTACTTGTATGAATATGTCGATAGCAGCAGAAAGCATTTGATAATGTTTCGTTCGCTCTGATCTTGGAGTTCCCTCCATGGGACATATACGCGACCTAATCTAACATTATATGATGCGGAAACAGTATAATTAACTTGCCAGACACGTAAACAAGTGGCAATGAATGCTGCATGATTGAATGCTTAACCTGCATCCAGAGTGCTCGATAGTGAGGAAGGCAATTGGTATCAACCGGGAAAACCGAAAAACCCAACACTGAGCCAGGGTCCGATGAATCGCTCAGGTTACGGGCTGTATGGGTCCAGGCAGTAGCATTGTCCGGCATCCTGTTCCTGTTGGTAATGTACACCCTTTATTTTGCGGCCGCGCTGATCTTGCCGATTGTACTGGCCTTATTACTGAACCTGATACTATCCCCAGTGGTCAGGTTCATGACCAGACTCCACATACCCCAGACATTGAGTGCACTGCTGGTCATGCTTTCTGTTGCCGCCACTATGGCGGCGGGCGTTTACGCACTCGCTGCGCCTGCTTCAGTGTGGATGCAGAAAGCACCATATGAACTGCGCGAGCTCGAATATAAACTCGACTGGGTCAAAAGGCCGGCCAAGCAAATCGAGGAAATCAAAGAACAGGTCAATGACATGACCAATTTTGGGGAGAGCCCCAGTGACTTCAGCCGAGCCGCGGAGAGTCAGCCCTCATTCAGCCTGGTCAATACAGTGCTTAGCCGTACAACAGATGTGATTTTCGGTGTTGCTATAATGCTGATCCTGCTGTTTTTCCTGCTGGCTTCCGGCGACGCACTTCTAAGGAATATGATTCAGGTTACCTCCACGCTTCAGAATAAGAAACGTGTAGTGGAGACCGCCTATAACATTCAGCGTCATGTATCCGTCTATCTCGGTACAATCACGCTCATCAATATCGTTGTGGGTATAGTTATCGCAGTAGTGCTGCATCTGCTGAATATGCCGAATCCGATCTTGTGGGGCACCATAGTAGCGGTACTGAACTTTGTCCCTTATCTGGGTGTTGCGATCAGTATTGTTATTGTCGGCTTTGCAAGTATCCTGACCTTCGATAGTTTGTTACAGATGCTGCTGCCGCCCGTCGTGATATTGGTGGTAAACGTGATAGAAGGTCAATTCTTGACACCCATCATCGCTGGCCGGCGGCTCGAGTTGAGTCCGGTTGCCGTTTTTCTGTCGCTGGTGGTACTGGGCTGGATATGGGGTATCGTGGGTGTCCTTATTGCTGTGCCCGTGCTCGCGACTATCAAACTCGTCTGTGAGCAGATTGAACCATTGGTACCAGTGGCAACATTTCTCAGCCGCGACTAGCAGAAAGCCCCGGTTAGTGACCACCGGGCCGCACTGTCCGCGATACAATCTACTCAGTAATCAGGGAGCATGGAGTTGCATAACTTAAAAATCCGCCTGCGAGCAGAAGGGGGAGCAGTTACTTTTATGTGGCTATGTTTTAGGACCGGACTCCGTCGAAAATGAATTACCGGCAGTGAAAGTTATAGTCAAGCAATCGCTACTCCAGGCAATAGTCAAGCATCCAGGAATTTTAAACTGAAAGCCCCCGACTCGAGGGGAGAAGCGGTGGCAAGCTGTCTATGTAGAAGCTCTCATGAAGCAACTACATAATTGAAACGCATATACAGGCCGGCTTTCGAATCCCCAATCGAGGCGTAAATAAAAACCCCTGTCTGTGAGCAGAGGGGATCGCTGTCCAGGGATTGCATATTTCATGGTCGGTAAATGCAGTATTCAGAGAGTTATCTGTGGTGTCAGTCAAAGCGTTGCTCACATAATCAGATCGCACGATTCAGGCTTCGTTGTGCCGATGGATGACGATCGTTCCTGTCGGCCTCAGTTGTGCACGTGTACCCAGGGGTTTGCCTTCACGGTTCAACATCCTGGCCAGCCATTCCGCCTCTTTACCGGTTGCATGCTGTAATCTTAAACGCTCGATGCGCATGGGCACGAGTTCGAGCCTTACCAGACTGTTGCTGTCGCGATCCAGGCTCGGGAAATACATGAAAGTGAGTTCGCTGCGATATTCATCGTGACCTTCGATACCTTCGTAATCGTTCAGGAAATCACCGCAGCCGTACAATATGGGCCGGTTGTTATAAATCTCTATTCCTTTCGGATGATGCGACGAATGGCCGTGGACGATATCGATACCGGCAGTATCAATCAGTCCATGCGCGAAACGTTGCTGTTCCGGCGGCACCTGATAACCCCAATTGCCTCCCCAGTGGATGGAGGCAATGACCATGTCTTCCGAACGGCGCACGGCCTGGATGTCCTTTGCAATGCGCTGAATTGTCGCGTCCGACAGATCCGGCAGCAGATTGATGCCGCCGCGATCGGCCGTGGCCTGCCAGTCACCGGAAATGCCGCTGCCGGGGTGACCGAAACCGAATACCAGCACTCTGCCATGGGGGTGGTTAATAATCGCCGGTGACGTCGCCTGTGATTGGTCACGGCCCGCGCCTGCTGTCTTGATACCTGCGGCCCGCAGCGTTGTCAGAGTTTCCTGCAGACCGGCATGACACCAGTCGAGTACGTGGTTATTGGCGAGTACGCAGCAGTCAATGCCGGCAGCGGTCAGACAGGCAATGTTCTCCGGGTGCATACGGTAATGAATACTTTTGCCGGGCCAGGGTTCATCATGATCGGTTACGGCAGTTTCCAGATTGATAACACGGGCTGCCGGCGCATATTCGTCAAGCACCCCCAACGCATCGCCCCAGATATACTCAAAGTCGACGGATTTCGCGATGGTACCGCTGCGCCGCTCGGCCAGACTGACATACTCGCGCGCGTTCTTGATGTACGGTTCGTAGAGGCGCGGATGAACCGGATGGGGCAGTATCTGATCGACTCCGCGTCCGGTCATGACGTCACCGCAGAGAAATAGCGTCAACGTAGCGTTGCCGGTCCGATCGTTCATGCGTTGTTTCCGTTCACCGCTGACATTTTTGATTCGCAGCGGACCGGTGGCGGCGGCCAGCATGCAACCGGTCAGGTTCTTCAGAAAACTGCGGCGTGATTCTGTATTCACCCTGTACAACGGGATTCGCATCCCGCATTACAAAAATGCGATTCTCAAGTAGGCGGCATCATGCCCCGATGAAACAGCCATGCTATGAAATAGCCGATTGGGATAATCACGATCACCAGACCGAGTCCGTATAGCAACGCCAGCCGTCCCATGCCGCGCAGTCTGGAGAAATCGGTAACAACACCGATACTGACGAAGGTGAGCATGAACATCATCTTGCGCATCGGACTCTGGACGGTTTCGGCACCGATGCGGGCTGTTTCGATCATATCAGTTGCGAATACGGCAATACCCAGGTACACGAACCAGGTCAACAGGTAGCCGAGTACGAATTTCGGGAAGCGGAACCATATCTCCGAGACACCCACGGTCTGTTCCCCGGGTGCGCGTTCGACCTTGTAGACCCAGATCAGCGCCAGGATAAAGGCCCAGACGCCGATGAAAATGTCGATCCAGATCTTGGTCATGATGGCAGCGGTCAGAATCCAGCCTTCCTGCCACTGAACACCGCGCGCTGAGGCCTGGGATCGCATCAGTTCATCAAGGATGGCGCCGGCGGCGGCATCGGCGCCGTCGGTCTTGACCGTAAGGCCGAGTGCGGCGCCGTTAACGATTGGTTCGTTTGGTGCCAGCCAGGTGTAGAAACCTGGCAGGATGATCAGTTCGATCATCGCGAATACGACGATCAGCATGGAGATCATTACCGGAATGATCGGCTTTGCGCGGATGGCGCCGCCGGTGGCGATCGCGGCTGATACACCGCAAATCGAGATACCGGATGCGAGGCAGGCAGCCCACTCACGCGGCAGGCGGAACAGGCGCCGCCCGGCGGCGTACATGATCGGCCAGAACAGCAGATAGGCGGCAAATGCGGCACAGATCCCGGCCAGTGCCAGTTCGAAGGCGAAACCGGCCGCTTCCATCGACATCAGGCCGATCTTGATGCCCAGATAAACAATCGCGGTCTTGATGTACCACTCGGGGCGGGCAGCTTCCTGCAGAAAAGCCGCCAGGGGTTTTATGAAATTGCCGATGATCAGACCGACGGCCAGTGCCAGCAGGTAAGAAGCGCCGCCGCCAAGCGACAGCCCCCAGCTGATGCCGTATTTATCGAAATCCTGCGCCGTGGCCTTCAGATGGGCTTCATGGCCGATGATCCATGCCGCCCAGGTAATCACGAATAGAATCGTCCAGCCGGCGATAAAGCGGCGAACGTTAATACCCATCGCTGCCGCACCGATGCCGGTCAGTACGGTAAAGACGGTATAAGTCATTGCCAGTGACGCCAGCGGGTGCCAGTCGCTGTAGGCGTCGCCCGCCGGTTTGAGCGCGTTTTCCCAGGTGAATTCAACCCAGGTGGCAGGCTTGGCCATCCAGCCGACCAGATCGACCCCGGTCAATGAAACCAGGCCGGCAGCGAACAAGATGAGGCCGAGCCACACCGCCCACCAGTCCTCCGTGGAGCGCATACCGCTGTACCAGTGACGGTTAATCTGGTTCAAGCATTGTCTCCGTATATGAGATCGGGGACAGCCGTACCGTGCGGTTGAAATAATGAGGCATGTACTGGCGCGTCCAGCCGGGTAGGGCCTGACAGTTAAAGCGCATGTGAACGGTCAGTGGACCTCCTGGAAAGGCGCCACACACCGATAGTGATCGGATGAGGGCCTGGTCGAGTGCCGGCAGGGTGGCTGCACGTACGAATAATCCATTGCCATGGGCCTGCCAGTCATGGCCGTCATGTTCCAGCACCAGTTCGATAGGCTGTGCAGCAGACATGGTCCCGTGCCTTGGTTTTCCGGCCTATAGCAGAAAGGTGTGCAGCACGATCGCGAGTATGATCAATCCGCCGATGCCCAGCACCAGGCTCCACAGACACAGCCGGGTCTCCCAGCTGGCCCAGGGTTCGGGCTCGCCGATCGCGTAGGCTTCACTGCTCTTGACCGGTGTCGGCCGCTGGTTGGTCACTGAGTTTGTCATGTGATTTCATTCCTTAAAGTTGCCGATTGAACGCGTAGTGGTTTGACTCCGATTTCTGATCGGATGGCTGGGAAGTCTTTGATAAAAATCAAAGATTCCTGCGGTATGGGGAAGTGCCGCCATTCATCAATGCCGGGTAATTGGATAAATTAAGAAAACAAAAATCATATTTCTGTTTTCATCTCTGAAAGACATCATGGATGACTTCATTCAGAGCTTTTAGATAAATAAATTAGCAGGCCCGGACGGACATATAAAGGCTACGCTCATGGCCTTTTTCGGAATTTTTGGTGAGCAACTTTAATTCAGGTAGCGAACCGGTTTGCCGCGGCGCGTCATAAGCCTGTTCCGGGGGATTCAGGGTTTATCACAGACGACAATCCGCTCCAGCAGCAGCAATCGCTGCTTGCACGGATCCTTGAGGAGGATCACGTCGTACGCAGTATGTAACCAGGTTTTATTCTTTCTCTACCTTGTCCTCAAGTCTTGAAAAGTTGGGTAATCAAGTTGTCTCGCCCTATTAGCAATCTTGCGACGCTGAGTTGTGTCGACTGGTACGAAACGCATATAGGCATCCGGACGGGCTGGAGCTGGTGTCTATTCGCCCGGATTAAGGGACGATGCGCAAGATGCACGGAATAGCCTCTTTCAATTGCTGAATCGGATCCCGGGCAAGGAGTCGTTTATGGCGCTTATGGAGATCGCCAAGGCTCATCCAGAAGAGACATCTCGTCCATGGATATTCCATCATGCAAAGACAAAGGCCGAACAGGATGGCGATATAGGTCCTTGGTCGCCCAAACAGGTGAGAGATTTCCACCAATATTTGGAATGCATACCCAGCACACATAAGGAATTGGCTGGGTTGACCGTTTTACGGTTTCTCGATCTCAAGGATGACTTGGAGCAAGGTGATAGTAGTATCGCAGACATTCTGAGAACCGTCACGCTGGAAGCCAATATGCGTACGTTTATTGGACGGGAAATGCGTGACAAAGCATTCGGACGGTATTCTGTTCCGCAGGAAGAGGAATTTGCCGATGCAACGAAACCCGACCTGAGGTTTCACGGGGTGGGGTTTGATGGCCCTGTGCCTGTCGAACTAAAACTTGCCGATAACTGGTCAGGTCCTGCACTATTTGAACGCCTCGAAAACCAGCTTTGCGCTGATTACCTGCGTGATAACCGCTCAAATCGAGGCATCTTCGTGCTCGTATATCGGGGCAAGAAAGCCAGCTGGGATGTACCCGATTGCGAAAATAGCGTCAGGTTTTCAGAATTGATTGCCGCGCTTCAGACTCATTGGTGGAAGATTTCACCGAAATTCTTAGAAATAGACGACATCACTGTTATCGGAATAGACCTCACGAAGCGGTCGCGCTAATCTGAGACTCTTAAACGTAAAGTGTCTGAAATGTGGCTTTGCATCGAGTTAATTGGTTGGAACGCTATATTTACTATAGCAATTGCACTTTTACTCCAATCACTTCTCTTGCACATGCTACATAAAATAGGCATGTTAGGTAAATGGGGTGCGCTGCCGGCAGTAGAGATTGTATCAATAACTTTTTAAGTTTTGCTGCCACCGAATCCAGTGCTGCTTATCTACTTGAACACTTATATGCACCATATACAGATGTAAATCATTGGAGAGGCAAAGTCCTTGTGTGAAATTAGGCAGATTATGCCTTTATTGATAGCTCATGAGTCGTATGTCCATGCAAGACACTCTAAAGTACGCGAACTGTTAACTCGTCGGTGGACATGGCGGACGGTGGGATAGTTATCGAAATAGGTGGCAATTGGTTTCGTGTCCAGATCAGTGCCAGCACGAACTTTCGTAATCCAGCAGTTGAGATCAGATAGGGGGAGTTTTGAATTTGTATTTGCGTTGTTGCGCAATAAAATGGAGCAATAAATTTATCAGCTCCCTATGAATTACAACGACAGTCTTTGCGTCTGCACCTGCAGGCTAATCGTCTGATGCTAGTGCAAAGTACTTCTGGCCAGTTAATGGTCGATTATGACGGGTTGCCGCGCAGCCTTACCATGCGCTTCCTGTCGAGTACTCCGGGGATGGCCACCTTCCTGGTAGCTGAAGTTGTGCCATTCCTCCTGGGCCGATATTTAGCGAGACTAATAAGGGGGTAAATAAAAAGGCAGATGCTTACCCCTGGATAGAAATCGCCGTATTTTTTCTAAACATAGCCGACCGAAAACGCAGCAGCTTTACGCACAGTATCGATATCTCCTTGATGTGACATGGTGCGCTCAGAACGGGCCAGTGCCATCCGGGAATGTTTTTTGGCTGCTGCGACCATCGCATGGTCATCTGTTTCGGCCAACGTATAAAAGGCTTTCTGCAGGCGGATCGAAACTTCAACGATACCCGCGCCGTCACGGGCGATCGCGGTAAAGGCATCGTCGAACAAGTCATCGATCACCAGATTCGGAACCGATACACGGTCATAGGCAATCTCCCGTATTTCATCCTTATCAAGCGGAGACTGCCAAAGCGTAAACAGTCGTACCATTGTGCCAATAACATTGATCGCGGTTCCCGGGTCATTGATGCCAGGCGACAGCGCCTTGTCGGCGATCTCGGACAACGTAAGCAGCCCGAAGCGGGGATCATCTTCAAAGGCACGGTTCGGACTAATCGTGAAGGTGCTCGAAAAGGCGTCTGGCTTGAACGGCTCGCTCCCCTCAATACGAAGCAGCGGGCGGTGTGTGCTAACAAATGTACCGGGCAACGCTGTCACCATCACTCGGCAATTGCACGCTTCAGCGCGGGATTGCAAGGTCTCCATATCAATATGCTGGACATAACCGACCGTCGAAGAACATGCGGCGACTCCCTTGTCCTTGGCCTGATCCAGGGAGACTGGCAAAGCGCCCAATGTGGGCGCATGGCGGCGGCGATTCAGTGCGTTGCCGGTTGCCTTTTCCACTTGCTCAATGGTATTCACCACCCGGCCCAGCCGGGCGATTCTGTCCACCCAGCGAACGAAAGTGATAATGACAATGGCGAACACCAGAAGGGTAAGCACGAATATTGCAAACAGCCCTGCAGAGTCGAACATGTCATTCTGGACGACTATCAGAGAAACAAGACTGAAAATAAAGGCCCCGATAAACGCAGACAATGCGTTCTGGGTAACGTCATCAGCAATAACCAGCGGTATGGAACGCGGCGTCGCACCTGTACTGGCGGATGCATAAGCGGCAACCATTGAGCCCACCGCAAACGTCGCAATAACAAGCATGCTGGAAGCCATTATGGACAGCAAGGATTCGACAGATTTCAGGGTGATTTCGGGCAACACGCTGGAAAGCCCCGTATCGTCAGCCAGCCTGGCGATAAATACCCCACCAATCGACAGCACGCAAAGTATCAGCGGCTTGACCCACAAACGCTCTTTGATCCGACTGATAAATATGCGCAGCCGGTCCGAGGTCAACAGTGATGGTTGGGCCATAATTGCATCCTCCGCCGTTATGCACAGGGTCATTCCAAGGTTGCCCAGAACGTCCAGCGGTCAGTGGTTAGATTCCAGGCAGAGGTCTCAGCGCCATGACCATAATGTGCCTGTTCGAGTGGCTTACGGTCACGCTTGATCATGTCCGAAAGGACTTTACCTATTTCATAGGGCAAAGCGGATAATTATTAACCCGGGGCCTTGTCAGACTGATATTCCGCCCCATAATAATTGTGGACGTTTCACGCCCATACTTGAATCTACTCTGGCCAGCCACGGTAGTCTGTTCGTCAGACCACTAATCAAGAAGAGCTGCACCGCGCAGACTGGCATTACAAAGTCAGTCAGGCCCTCAAGTTAGTTACCGGCCAGGTTGCTGTTCTCCGCATGCCGTTCCAACAGCCCCTGCCACTTCATCATCCCCCTCCCCGATGAAGGGCAGATTCACCCCGAGCAGCGATGTACGGCGCTTGTTTTTTTGCCGGTGACTCGTCTAAAAAATGTCTTAGCATGAGTTGGACTACGCACAGACCCGACCTCGAGATTCAACTATCTTAGGAGCCTCACCCTGCATCTACATGAGTTCATGGTTAGAGGTAGAACCCGAACGGAACGATCATCTGGAGATCAGCTAATGCCGCGACCCTGACCAGCCATGCCGACAAGGCCATGTATCAGGTCAAGAATAGCAGCGGCGGCAAATGCCAGATTCACCTCCTGAAAACCATCCTTGAACAACGGAATACTGATCCCTCATCCACCAGAAGGAGATTGAAATGGCGAGTAATAGAATTATGGCTCTTGTGTTGCTTGTTGTGGGTTTGATCCTGCTTTTCTTTGCGTACCAGTCCTCCCAAAGCCTGGGCGATCAGGTGACGGAGGCCGTTACCGGCCGCTTCACTGACTCCACCACCTGGTTCCTGATCCTTGGCGCGGCTTCTGCGGCGGCCGGTGTTGGACTGCTGCTGTTCGGTAAATCCGCAAACAACTAACGCAGGAATTCGCAATGCCCCACGACACGCAGGAATCCCTGTTTGGCGGGGCGAAGGATACCGGTCAAAACCCGGCGGCGTTACGTCCGGACAAACGACTGTTCAACGCGTTTGAGCTTCGCTTGTTTCGCTACACGGCGGTTCTGTTGTCCCTGGTTGCACTGGCCGCGCTGATCGGAATCATCGTGTGGGCCTTTGGCTGGATACTGAATGCGTTCTACAACCTGATCCTGTCACTGTCCCTGGCCGGTGTGCTGGCGCTGGTGCTTCATCCGGTAGTGGAGTTTCTCGAGAGCCGGCTTCGCTTACCCCGCTTGCTGGCCATCATACTTCTGCTGGTGGTCTTCATCGTGGGTATCGGCGGCCTGATTTTCCTGTTCGTCCCCATCCTGGTCAGCCAGGCCGTCCAGTTGATGACCGTTCTGCCCGACACATTGGCAAGCTGGCAGGAATATTTCTCCTATCACTTCCCGAAACTCAGCTCCATGATATCCACCAGCATGGAGAGCAGCGGAGGGGAGGAGGCCCAGCCAGTCATGGAAGACTCGGGCAGGATCATCATGTCCTCTCTGGGGCTGTTGGCGGGTATCAGTTTCGTGCCCCTGTTCCTGTTCTTTACCCTGCTCTCTGGGGATTTGCTCCGGGGACAGGCGACCGAACTGTTATCCGTTTTCCAGAAGCCCACCCAGCAGAAAGTGCTGTATTTCATGGATGTGTTCGTGGAATACGTCACCGCCTTCTTTCAGGGCCAACTGATCATCGCCGTGTGCATGGGCACCTTGTATGCCCTGAGCTTTACGCTGATAGGCCTGGAGTTCGGCGTGCTTGTCGGGCTGGTGCTGGGGCTGCTGAATATCGTCC
>CAZFUS010000013.1:0-8541 GCA_964522485.1 uncultured Enterobacteriaceae bacterium
ACCTGGGCTGGAACGAGGCGGCGGATTTGATCATCAAGGGCGTGTCCGGCGCGATTGCTTCCAAGACGGTGACCTATGACCTGGCGCTGGTGCGGGCTGACATGGGTCATCGCAAGCAAAAAGCCGGCGAGCAGCCCAAATCCATTCAGGCAGAGATCGAGGAACTCCTGCCCGGTGCCACACTGGTCACGACGGCCGGTTTCGGGGATACGGTGGTTGCGCATATGGACGATCCCAGGCGCCGGGCCGAAGATCCACCGTTAAAATCGGTGCCCTGAATAGTCATTCTTGTCAGACTCTCTTAAGTATTCCTGCCGTCCCGGGCAAAGCAGGTTGAGACAGATCTTCAATGCGGCAGACAGTCCTGCAACAGCCGGCATTATAGTAAACTGACACAGACAATCATGTCGGGAGCACTCCCTTGAAACGTCTGTTGATCATCGCTCTGTTCTATTAGCCGGGAACCGCGTTCAGTCATGCCGTGCTTATGCCCGAACAGGTCCGGCCAGGCAGCTATGAACGCTTCGCCATCAAGATCAGCCATGGTTGTGAAGCGTCGCCGACAACGCAAATCGTGCTTGAAGTGCCGGAAGGCATACAGGCTGCGAAACCCATGCCGAAGCCCAGCTGGACGATCAAAATCAGCCGCAGTCAGCTAGACGAGCCATACGAGTTTCATGGGCATAGCCATACGAGTTTCATGGCCATCAGGTAACCGAAGATGTCAGCCAGATAGTCTGGTCGGATGGCTGCTTACTGGACCAGCATTACGATGAATTTGTTTTTCACGCCAGGCTGCGTGACAAGCCCGGCAGGCTGTATCTGCCCGTACGTCAGGTCTGCGAGCAGGGCGAGATGTACTTGCACCAGATTCCGGAATCTGACGATGGTCATCACCGGCATGGCAAGGAACTGCCGGCCCCGGCGCTGGAACTGCTTGATTAGCGGCGCCACAGGAGGCTGGCGGCAGACGATCCGCCGGGATTGAATTAATTCGACAAAGGCTGAATTACGGCGTAAGCTACTCATCAGCAGTCGTTTAAGGCAGTGTGTTTCCAGAGATTTCGCGTTTCGTCTATATCTGACTGGACGCGGTGTTGTAGAACTCCCGATATACATTCCCTGATTCGCTTGCATCCCCGCGGGCGGGTAGCCCGTTTTTCACGAACTATTCATTTTTGAGGAATGTATAACATGAGCAATACAGCAACTGGTACCGTCAAGTGGTTTAACGAATCCAAGGGTTTTGGTTTTATTTCGCCGGCTGACGGTGGAGATGATCTCTTCGCCCATTTCAAGGAAATCCAGGGCGACGGTTTCAAGACCCTTCAGGAAGGCCAGCGCGTCGAATTCGTGCCGGTTCGCGGTCAGAAAGGTATGGCCGCCACCCAGATTCGCACTATCTGAGTATTCAGATAGCCGATTCGAAAAACCCCGCTGCGGCGGGGTTTTTTATTGCATACGGTCAGCCAAGCAGCCGACGCAATGTTGCCTGGTAAATTTCAGCCAGGGATTCCAGATCAGCGCCGGCAACATGTTCGTCGATTTTATGAATGGTCGTGTTGACGGGGCCGAGTTCAATAACCTCCGCACCCAGCGGCGCAATAAAGCGACCATCCGATGTACCTCCCGCCGTGGACTGGATGGCTTCGCTGCCGACAATTTCCTTCAGAATTGCCTGAACCGCTTCGAGTAATCTTCCACCCCGTGTAAGAAACGGCTCGCCCGACAGGTGCCATTCGAGATCGTAGTCCAGTTTATGACTGTCCAGCAGACTGTGTACCCGCTGTTTCAGTTCGTCCGGGCTGATCTCGGTCGAAAAGCGGAAATTGAACAAGACTTCCAGTTTCCCGGGTATGACGTTGTCGGCACCGGTGCCGGCGTGAATGTTGGAGATCTGAAACGATGTGGGTGGAAAGTCGGCATTGCCATTGTCCCAGCGTGTTTCACACAGTGTGGCCAGCGCAGGCGCTGCACGATGGAAGGGATTGCCGGCCAGCTGGGGATAGGCGACGTGCCCCTGAATGCCGTGTACGGTCAGTGTACCGCCGAGCGATCCCCGGCGGCCGTGCTTGATCATGTCGCCGAGGCGTTCCTGGCTGGAAGGCTCGCCGACCAGACAGTAATCGATTGGAATTTCCTTCGGCCGGATATACTCCTCGACAACACGGCGCACGCCGTTATTAGCGACTCCTTCCTCATCGCTTGTGAGCAGCAGGGCGATGGTGCCTGCATGACGCGGGGCCTTTTCGATATATTTTTCGATGGCGATGACCATGGCGGCCACGCTGCCCTTCATATCCGCCGCACCACGGCCGTATAGCATGCCGTCTTTGATGCTCGGTTCAAACGGTGGCGTCTGCCAGCGATCCTCGGGTCCACTCGGGACCACATCGGTATGACCGAGTAACAACAACACAGGTGCGCCCTCGCCATGCGTGACCCACAGATTGTCCACCTCACCGTATGGCAAATGCGTAGCCTTGCAGCCAAGCGTCGTCAGCCGTTCAGCAATCAGGGACTGACAGCCGGCGTCATCCGGCGTGACGGAGCGGCGTTTGATGAGTTCACAGGCGAGCCCGAGTGTGGTGTCCGCCGTCATGCTTTCTGTGTCTGCAGATTGTTATTGAAAATGGCGAGTATCTCGTTGGCCAGAACGCGCCTGGCGCCATTGCAGCTGATGGAACGACGCACGCGCAATCTTTTCAGTTTCGCACCGTATTCGCGATACAGGGCACGGATTGCGGGAGTGTCATGATTGGATATCACCACGCGGACATCGCGTCGTGCAAGGTGTGCAGCCGTTTCGGCGAGACTCTGCTGGTTGGTCCAGTTGAAACCGCCAGCCTGATAATCGGTAAACGAGGCGGTGCGACTCAAAGGCACATAGGGCGGATCACAATAGACGATGTCGCCGCGCCGGGCACTCAGCATACTGTCGCGAAAATTCTGTTGCTTAAAGCGGGCGCGGCTGGCGTGCGTGAGAAAATGCAGCATCTCCTTGCGCGGGAAATAGGGCCTGTTAATCTGACCGAACGGTGTATTGAATTCACCGCGGCTGTTGTATCGGCACAGACCGTTGTAGCCATGGCGGTTGAGATACAGAAACAGTGCGGAGTGACGCCGGCGCTGAACGCCATCATTGAATTCCGATCGCAGGCGGTAAAAGGCCACGGCATTATTGTTGTCCGGTTGGAAAAGCTCGGCACATTCGTCAATAAAGTCTTCACCGCCAGCATGGAGATCCTTATAGAGCGTGATCAGATCGGAATTACTGTCCGCCAGCAGATAACGATCAAAATAGGTGTTGAGAAAAACGGCGGCAGAGCCGACGAAAGGCTCGATCAGTTTTGTGCCTGGACCGAGGGCGGTGCGGATATCTGCCAGGAGGCGATACTTGCCGCCCGGCCATTTCAGGAACGGTCGTGTCGATGGCCGGGCTACGCGTTCGATGACCGTTCATCCGGAGTCAGGGCGCGGATACTGAGCGCATGAATTTCCCGCGGCATGAGATCGTCAACGGCGGTATAGACCATGCGGTGGCGCTGAATCGGGGATTTGTCGCGGAACTGCCGGGAAACAATCGTGACGTTGAAATGGCCGCCACCGCTCTCGCGCGCACCGGCATGGCCCGCATGCTTATGCGATTCATCGACGATGTCGATGAATTCCGGTCCCAGCGCTTCTTGCAGCCGGCTGCGAATGGCTTCGACGCGATCCATCATCAGGCCGGAAACACCTGTTTGAAGGGTTTGACTGTGACGCTGGCATAAACGCCGGCCTCAAGATAAGGATCGGCATCGGCCCAGCTCCGGGCGGCTTCAAGTGATTCGAATTCGGCGATGATGATGCTGCCCGTGAAGCCCGCCGGTCCCGGATCATCACTGTCGATCTTCGGGTTCGGTCCGGCCAGCACCATGCGGCCTTCATCCTGAAGCTGCTGCAGACGCTTGATATGTTGTTCGCGCACCTGCTTGCGTTTTTCCAGGCTGTCCACTACATCCTCGCCAATGATCGCGTAAAGCATTACTTGTGTCCTTCTTCCGGTTCAGTGATATGGCGGTTCATGTAAAAACCCTGTCCGATCGCGAACAGCAGGGTCAGGCCGAGAATACCGAACAATTTGAAGTTCACCCAGATCTCGTCACTGAAAGTGTAGGCGACGTACAGGTTGGCCAGGCCAGTGACCGCAAAGAACACCGCCCAGCTGATATTGAGCTTGTTCCAGACCCTCTGCGGCAGATCGACGGCATGTTCCATCATGCGCTGGACCAGATTCTTGCGGAAGAATACCTGTGCACCGAGCAGGACAACCGCGAACAGCCAATTGACGGCGGTCGGCTTCCACTTGATAAAACGTTCGTCCTGTAGAATCAGGGTGGCCCCGCCCAGTACCACCAGAATAGCCAGGGTAATCAGATGCATTTTTTCAAACTTGCGGGTCAGCAGCCAGTAAGCGATCACCTGGACAAAGCTGGCGATAATGGCGACACCGGTTGCAAGATAGATGGCCTGGCTGCGATCCTCGGGAATGTAGAAAGCGACAAAAAAGGCGACAACAGGAAAAAAGTCAAACAGGAATTTCATGAGTTACAATCGTCGTTATGGTTTCGGAATAATCGTTTCACATTAGCAGACTTCCGGCAGACAGGCAGCTTCCAATGGCCCAGTATTTTGAAGTGAATCCGGACAATCCGCAAAAGCGGCTCATCCACCGTGCCGTGGAAATTCTGCAGGCGGGCGGCATCGGTGCCTATCCGACTGATTCCTGCTATGCGCTCGGCTGTCTGCCCGGCGACAAACCGGCGCTGGATCGCATCCGCTTCATCCGCCGGCTCGATGAACAGCACAATCTGACCCTGATATGTGCGGATCTGTCCGATATCAGCCAGCTGGCGCGGGTCGATAATAACGCCTTCCGGCTGATCCGCAGCCTGACACCCGGCCCGTATACCTTCCTGTTGCCGGCCACCCGCGACGTACCGCGGCGGCTACGGCATCCCAAGCGCAAGACCATTGGACTGCGCATACCGTCTGACAGTGTGACCCGGACCCTGCTGGCCGAACTGGGTGAACCATTGATGACTACCAGCCTGGTGCTGCCCGGCGCCGAACATCCACTGTCGGAACCGGAAATGATCCGCAGGGAACTGGATCATGCGCTGGATTTTATCATTGCCGCCGGCGCCCGCAGTCTGGAACAGACCACAGTGCTGGATCTCGTCAGCGGGCAGCCGCGGCTGGTACGCCAGGGACTGGGTGATGTCAGCGCGCTGGCCGTCGCTGCCGCGGATTGAGACGGCCTGGTAATTCGGCATCGGCGTCACGCAGCGGTTATAATCGCGGGTCCATTAGCAACTGATCCCGGGAGGTTTTTTGGCTAACGCGAGCAATCAGCGGGTGCTGTCGGGCATGCGCCCGACCGGACAACTGCACCTCGGCCATTACCATGGTGTTCTCAAGAACTGGCTGGCCCTGCAGCATGAGTATGAATGTTTCTTCTTTGTCGCCGATCTGCATGCTCTGACCACGGAATACGATAATGTCGGCATCATATCCCAGAGTGTCTGGGATATGGTCATTGACTGGTTGTCCGTCGGTATCAATCCCGGTTCGACGCGGCTGTTCATTCAGTCACGCGTACCGGAACACGCCGAGCTGCACCTGCTGTTGTCGATGATGACGCCACTCGGCTGGCTCGAGCGCGTGCCGAGTTACAAGGATCAGCAGGAAAAGCTCAAGAACAAGGACCTGTCCACTTACGGGTTCCTCGGCTATCCGCTGCTGCAGACGGCCGACATCATTATCTACAAGGCAGGTTTCGTGCCGGTGGGCGAGGATCAGGTGTCGCATGTCGAGCTGTCGCGCGAAATCGTGCGCCGTTTCAACCACCTGTATGGCCGCGAGCCCGGCTTCGAAGAGAAGGCCGAAACAGCTGCCAAGAAAATGGGCAAAAAGAATAACAAGCTGTATCAGGATCTGCGCAGACGTTACCAGGAGCAGGGCGATACCGAGGCGCTGGAAAAGGCACGCGCCCTGATAGAGAACCAGCAGAACATTAGCATCGGTGACCGCGAACGGCTGCTTGGCTATCTCGATGGCGTCAGCAAGATCATCTTTCCTGAGCCCCAGCCCCTGCTGACGCCGGCAGCAAGAATGCCGGGACTGGATGGTCAGAAGATGTCCAAGTCCTACGGCAATACCATCTCACTCCGGGAGCATCCCGGTGCCGTTGAACAGAAGATCAAGACCATGCCGACTGATCCGGCCCGCGTACGCCGCTCGGATCCAGGGGAGCCGGAGAAATGTCCGGTCTGGGGTTTGCACAAAGTCTATTCCGATGCCGCTACCCAGGATTGGGTCCAGCAGGGCTGCCGTTCTGCCGGTATCGGCTGTCTGGACTGCAAAAAGCCGCTGATCAAAGCGGTACTGGCCGAACTCAAGCCGATCCAGGAGCGCGCCAAAGAGTTTGAGGAAGACCCGGAAACGGTGCGCGGGATCATCGGTGAAGGCTGCGAAGCCGCACGCGAAATCGCCCGTGAGACTCTGGAAGAAGTGCGCCAGGTGATGGGCCTGGTGCACCGTTAGCATGCTGTTTTCGATATCCTGCCAGGAACCTCCGGCTTGGTAATTGACAGATCGTTCTCCATGAATCCCCGGACTCAGAGATTCCTGCGCCGGAAGGACGCAGCGCCCCATTTCATAATTTTTGCCGGGCAATTGCGGGGATAATCGGGAAATGAAGAAAAATGAAAACTGGATTTTCATTCCCATCCCCGGGTTCATAAGCGCGTCACCCTGTATGCCTGCATTGACCGGCTTGTTCAGGCTTGACCAGGTTCGCGCTATACTGACTGACAATGTCTGAAACCGCCGTTCCGAATCCGCAGTCGCAAATTGAGCAGAGCGAAATGCCGTTCGCCATTGTACAGGGCGCGCCGCTGACCGAACTGCCCAAGGATCTGTATATACCGCCGGAAGCGCTGCAGGTATTCCTGGAGGCCTTCGAGGGCCCGCTGGATCTGCTGCTGTATCTGATCAAGCGCCAGAATCTGGATATTCTCGATATCCCCATCGCCCGTATTACGCATCAGTACATGCAGTACATCGAGTTGATGCAGGATCTGCAGCTCGAGCTGGCGGGGGAATATCTGTTGATGGCGGCCATGCTGGCCGAGATCAAGTCGCGTATGCTGCTGCCTCGGCCGGTCAACGACGAGGATGAAGAAGATGACCCGCGCGCCGAGCTGGTGCGCCGCCTGCAGGAGTACGAACGCTACAAGCAGGCCGCCGAAGATCTGGACCAGTTGCCGCGGCTGGAAAGGGATGTCTTCGCCGCAATCGCCGAGTTTCCGCACCGCACTGTTCAGCAGACACCGCCGGATGTTTCCCTGGACGAAGTGTTGCGGGCTTTCGCCGACGTACTGAAACGCGCCGATATGTACTCGCACCATCATGTCAGCCGCGAACCCCTGTCGGTGCGCGAACGCATGAGTATTCTCCTGACGCGCCTGAATGCCGACAACTACACCGAGTTCAGTACGTTGTTCGTCGTTGAAGAGGGGCGGGCAGGTGTCATCGTGACACTGCTCGCGATTCTTGAACTCATACGCGAGTCGCTGATTCAGCTCATGCAGAATGAAAGCAACGGCCCAATCTATCTGAAGAGTGCCGGTTAGGCCGATGAACGCGAGCAACATCAAAAACATTCTCGAAGCGGCGCTGATGGTCGCCGATCAGCCATTGTCTCTGGACAAGTTGCAGAGTCTGTTCGCCAAGGATGCCGTGCAGCCCGATCGCGAGGTGATCCGCAGCGCACTGAATGAACTGGCCGGCGACTGCAGTGGCCGGGGCGTGGAACTTGTTGAGGTTGCCAGCGGCTGGCGCTATCAGGTGCATGCCGATTATGCTGACTGGGTGCAGCGATTGTGGGATGAAAAGCCACCGCGGTATTCACGTGCGCTGCTGGAAACCCTCGCTATCATAGCCTACCGTCAGCCCATCACCCGTGGCGAGATCGAGGATATCCGCGGTGTAGGCGTCAACACCAACATTGTCCGTACCTTGCAGGAACGCGAATGGATCCGCGTGGTCGGCCATCGCGATGTGCCTGGCAAGCCTGAACTGCTGGCGACGACAAAGCAGTTTCTGGACTATTTCAACCTGAAGAAGCTTTCGGAACTGCCGACTTTGGCCGAGATTAGAGATCTCGAAGATATCAATCCCGATCTGTTCGCCCAGTTCAATAACGACGAAACGGCTGGTCAGGACACAAGCGCCGACGATACCGCCGGATTGCCTGAGTTACAGGCGGAGAAGGTGGAAATCGAAGCGGTACATGAGGATGCCGACGGCGTGGATCCGGCTGATACAGCGGCAGCCATGACTGATGGTGAAACCGATACGGACACTGCATCCGGCGACAGTAATAACAGTGACGACTCTGATGAGTCGGATCGGAATGATGACAGCAAGATTGTACAGTTTTCCAAATAGCTGATAGATGTGCAGTTAATAGAGGTTAGAAGATAGAAGATAGAA
>CAZFUS010000013.1:8641-46321 GCA_964522485.1 uncultured Enterobacteriaceae bacterium
TTCCAAATAGCTGATAGATGTGCAGTTAATAGAGGTTAGAAGATAGAAGATAGAAGATAGAAGATAGAAATATCCCCATTCTTCATTTTCTATTAACTATCATCTTTAACTATTGGCATATAACGCCCTGCATCTCTACAGTCACCTCCGGTTCTTTTACCTGAATCTTTCCCATGTCCGAACGCATCCAGAAAGTGTTGGCCCGTGCCGGTCTCGGTTCGCGTCGTACTATCGAAGCCTGGATCGAAGCCGGCCGTATTCAGGTCAACGGTCAAACGGCGACACTCGGCGATCGTATTAGCACCGACGATCGCGTGTTGCTGGATGGTAAACCGGTACAGACTGACTGGCGTTCTGAGCCAAAATTCAAATGGCTTGCCTATTACAAGCCCGAGGGCGAAATCTGCACCCGCCGGGACCCGCAGGGCCGGAGAACCGTTTTTGATCAGCTGCCCAGACTGAAGCAGGGGCGCTGGGTTGCTCTCGGTCGACTCGACATTAACAGCATCGGCCTGATGCTGTTCACCACCGATGGTGATCTGGCCAACCGGCTGCTGCATCCTTCGGCCGGTATCGAGCGCGAATATGCCGTGCGGGTGCGCGGCCGGCTTGGCCGGCAGGTCATGCAGCGGCTTACTACCGGTGTCGAGCTCGAGGACGGGCCGGCGCGATTCGTATCCATCCGTGACGCCGGCGGAGAGGGGAGTAATCACTGGTATCACGTCATCATGACCGAGGGTCGCCAGCGCGAGATCCGAAGGCTGTTTGAATCGCAGGGAATAACCGTCAGCCGCCTGATGCGAGTACGGTTCGGCACGATTGAACTGCCGCGTGGCAAGCGTCCGGGCCAGTTCTGGAAGCCCGGTCCGGATGAGCTCAGGGCACTGCGGGCAGCGGCGACTCGCCTGCTGAACGCTAAAGAATAGCCGGTTCATAAGAACTCGGCGCCGTTGCCTGGCCGGATCCGTATTGCCATAGCGGTCGCGTCCCGCTAGCCTTAGCGCCTTTTATTGAGTGGAGAATCTGACATGACCAGCCGCCGGCCGTTAGTAGCCGCCAACTGGAAAATGAACGGGACGCTGGCGAGTCTGCGGCCGCTGGTGGACAGTATCCGATCCGATCTGGATACCGCCGCCGAAGTGGTAATCTGCCCGCCGGCGATTTATCTGGCCGAGGTGGCCGGTCGGCTGAAGGGCAGTGACATCGCCCTGGGCGCACAGGATGTGTCCGAATACGAGGCCGGCGCTTATACCGGAGAGGTGTCGGCGGCGATGCTGAACGATTATAATTGCCGGTTCGTCATCGTCGGTCATTCGGAGCGACGCAGTCTCTATAGCGAAGATGATGCCCGCGTGGCTGCGAAGTTTCAGGGCGCGCGCCGGGCCGGACTGACGCCGATCCTGTGTGTTGGCGAAACGTTGGCCGAACGTGAGGCTGACCATACGGAAGAAATCATCGACCGGCAGTTGCAGGCGGTATTTGCCAGCGGCGAAATCGCCGGCGCGGTGCTGGCCTATGAGCCGATCTGGGCCATCGGCACCGGCCGTACGGCGACACCCGATATGGCACAGACCGTACATGCTTTTATTCGTGACCGACTGGCGAGTCACGGTCGGAACCTGGCTGAGACCATACGTATACTCTATGGCGGCAGCGTCAAGGCGGACAACGCTGCCGAGCTGTTTGCCATGCAGGACATTGACGGTGGCCTGATAGGCGGGGCATCGCTGATTGCCGGCGATTTCCTGACCATTTGTCATGCAGCGACAGGTCACCAAACGAGGTAGGATTGAATGCAGACATTACAGACTGTTTTACTGGTGGGGCAGGTATTCCTGGCGATTGGACTGATCGTCATCATACTTCTGCAGCATGGCAAAGGTGCCGATGCCGGTGCCGCTTTTGGTAGTGGCTCGTCATCGACCGTGTTCGGCAGCCGCGGCTCGGGCAACTTTCTGACCAAGGCCACGACTGCACTTGCAGTTCTGTTCCTGGTCAACAGCCTGACGCTGGGTTACCTGGCTGCGAATCGGGCCGAAACTCTCAGTCTCATGGAGAAGGCTGCGTTGGAGAGTGAATCGGCGCCAGCTTCAGATGAACCGTCAGAAACACCCGCGGCACCCGATGCCCCGGCGGTTCCCGCTGATGAAGAACAGCAGGGCGGTGACATGCCCGCGATACCGGCTCAGTAGCCGGCCAATCTAATCAGCCGATGTGGTGGAATTGGTAGACACGCTGTCTTGAGGGGGCAGTGGGGCAACCCGTGCCGGTTCGAATCCGGCCATCGGCACCATTTACTAGTCCGGCATCATCCATAACACAAAACCTAGCCTTGTAACTCCCCGTAATTCCTAGACCGGTAGACCCGGGGTTGCTCGACCCCAATATGCTAGGAGTGCTGTAGTATGTTCTGCTTCTACCAGATTTCAGCCGAAGGGTTCTGCGGGGTCGTTTCTGGATACCAGGAAACCGGAAAATATGATCCCATGTAAGCTCAGGCACGTCTCTGAGGCAATGCACGCATTTTCCTGACCCGGCTGACTTGGCCATGTCGGTTATCCCTCTGATGGCTAATCAGATCGCGACCTGTCATTTTAGGGTATACAAATAAATAACCCTGGCAAGGCGGACCATATTAAGCCCACCATGGATTCATTTCATACACCGGTACACGATACCCCAGCCGGTGTTCTATAGGCCGTATATCTGTCTTATTTGACTCTCTCGCTCCCTGCTTAATTTCACACAAGGACTCTGCCTTAGTGTGTTTTCATTATGCCTTGGCGGTGAATGTGACTTGATTCACGATTCCGTCACTACATATTGAACAGTCGTTCTGAGTGGAAGACAAAATATATGTGTGCGAAAACATCGAACCAGGTGTTGATGTATACCATTTGCAACCAGGTATGGAGTGACTTATGGGTTCACGCTTGTGTAATAAATGTGGTCGGGCGATCCTCAAACTGGAAACGAGGAACCGCCATCGTGTCGTAGTCGATGCGTGCCTCTGCGGCCCGAAGGAACATTATTACGATCCACAACGCCATACTCCTCACAGAATGACTTGTATACGTGACAGGGTGAGCTATTGGCATGCGTCAGGATATTGAGGACAGGTCCCTGAAGTAATAACAGGGGCTTGATTAATCCCGGCCCCTCATTCCGAGGGTTATTCACTCGCGTAGAGATGGGGTAACTCTCTAGCTCTGATACGGGCTCGCTGAGGATTTCTTTGAGTCTCTTAGAGGGCGTCTCGGACTCCATCCATTCTAGCCACACACTCTTGGGCAATATCAGCGGCATAGGGGCGTGAATGTCCCGGACAGTCGCCGCCGGTCCCGTGATGATGGTGTAGGAATCGAACGACTCCGCTTCCTCACCTTCCCAGTGCTCGCACAGACCGGCGAAAGCGAATGGCTGGCCCGTGTGGATGAAATACAGCTGTTTCTTGCCCGCTAGCGGCTTCCATTCATAGTACCCGCCCGCAGGCACCAAGCAGATTGCGGTTGTAGACCTTAAAAGAGAATTATTGCTGAATTTTTAATTTCATCAGCCCCTTGCTTAGCTTATATAAAGTTTAGGTTTAACAAAACCCATGGATAGCACTTTTAAAAGTTAGCAGGGTCTTATTATCTAGGACCAACAAAGCAGGGACAAGAATGATGGATGCTACTTCTGATCTATCAACGATCTGCCTCCCTCGTGAGGAGGATTATGACTTTCCGGCGATCGAAGCCTATAAGAAGACATATTATTATCTGGATATTCTGCTCGCCACGAGCCTTTTCTTGCCTGTCTCCATAGGTTGTATTTACTTATTACACCATCTCGGTTGGCTGGAAGGGCCTGTATTTTACTATCTGATTTGTGCTATCGCGACGCTATTATTAGCGTTGATTATCATATGGACTAAATTCAATCATTATCGAAAATTGTTCGCTTCTTACAGATTGCTGTCTGCTGAGCGTGATGAGTCTGCCATAGAGCCATATCCGCACAATCCGGCAATTAAGAATAATGCTCAAGATGTGCCAGGTACCGCTCCCTTCTATCAGTAAACGCTTCTGCATGTGCGAGCAACCTTATTTAAAATTAAATCCTTCCATTAAGCACCCATGCAACAGCACTGTTCTATTATAGAGCGGTTAATTTTCTGTTTCTAAAAATAATGAAAAGCGAAACTTGATGAAATAGAGTGTATATACGCCAGAGAATGAGATAATTGATTCGATACCGTGAATTAGATTGAGTCTATATATTTGCTGCGTGTTTTCTGCATAATAGCCTTTCTCCCCGCTAGTTTTCCCGCTGCCGGGGGTTTTAGTTTGTGAAGCTATTTAGAACCGGTTGCATGAAGGTTTTGCAATTGCTTGTTCTCGCCAGCCATCGTTCAATCCTGATGGTGTGGTACACATCTCAAAAATCAGGTTTGTGTAACCTACAATTTTTGTAATCGCCTCAAAGCCATGAGTGCTGCAGTGCAAGTTAAGGATTTCATCGATCGCGGATTGTCATTGCGAAGCGCCTGGATATCGCTGGGAATTGGTTGTCTGTTTCTGCTCCTTTCGGTGTCCTGGATTCTCTTTTCCGATCGACTCGCCGCTGAAATTGCACCCGGTCGTGAGGAACTCCTGCTCATTCAGCAGTACAAGGGGCTTGGTTTTGTCGTTGTCATGACTCTGCTGTTCGGATGGCTCGTGTACGTACTGCATCGCCGGGGTATGGTGCTTGAACGGGCCTTGCGCTTTATGCAAACCGACCCGCTCACAGGATTGGCCAACCGGGCTGTCGCCGAGGATTACCTGTCGACATACCTCGCGATGCCCGGTCAGCACCCACTGTTATGCGGTGTTTTGTTATTCGACATCCGTGACCTGAGTCGAGTAAATCGCGCCGTTGGCCGTTCCGGCGGCGATCAGGTGTTGAATGAAGTCGGTAACCGAATCAGGAAAATTGCGCGGCCATCCGATCTTGTCGCCCGTCTGGAGAGTGATCGATTTGTCATTGTCGTCGGACGCTGCACTGGCAAGCGCGAAGTGCTTGAGTTTGGCACTAAGGTCCGGGCAGCGTTCAATGTCCCTATTACCGTGGATAAGGTTGAAGTCCAGGTCGAACTGCGCGGTGGTGCTGCCCTTGCCCCACTTGATGGGAATACGCCGTTTGAATTGCTGGACGCGGCCGAACGTGCCCTCTATAGCAGCAAGAAAGGCGATCATGGCTTCGGGCTTGCCAATCGCGAGGATCTGTTGAGCAACGCCGGCCATCTGGAGCTGGAAGGTCAACTTCGCCGGGCCATTCGGGAACGGCAGCTCAGCATCGTCCTGCAGCCGCAAGTCAGTCTTAACACCTTGGAATTGGTGGGTGCTGAGGTATTGGCGCGCTGGCACTCACCCGGACGCGGCGAGATTGCACCCGGGGAGTTCATTCCATTGGCCGAATCACTCGGCTTAATCCAGGATATCACCGAGCAGGTGCTTGACGTAGTGGGTGACTGTGTCATTGACTGGCGCGATAAAGGCCTGCCAAGCATTCAGATTTGTGTCAATCTCTCCGGACTGGATCTGAAAAACGGCCGGATTCTGGAGGTGGTTGAATCTTTCCTCACTCGCAGTCGCTTACCAATCCATTACCTCACGCTTGAAATCACGGAATCCTGGCTGATGGAAGATCCCAATCGTGCCTTGGGTCTCATCCACCGGCTGCGTGATATGGGTCCCCGGCTGGCGATAGATGACTTCGGCACCGGTTACTCAGCCCTGGGCCAGCTAATTGACTTCCCATTCGATTATGTCAAATTCGATCGTTCCTTCGTAGCCGGGGCTGATAGCCTGTCGAAAAAGGCAAAACTGCTGACAGCGATACAGCGGATGGCGGCCACTCTGGATATGGAAACCGTTGCCGAAGGCGTGGAAACCATGAATGAGCTGGCGCTGGTCCGGGCTGTGGGCATTGATAAGGCCCAGGGTTACTTGTTTGCCGGGCCGGTCCCTCCGGCAGTCTTCGAAACAGAATACTTAACAGCCGGACAATCACCATTTTGGGAGATCCGCCGTGATCTGGATAAGCTGGCGGCTGAAAACAAGACGCGGGTAACCAGAATCCGCAAGGCGGGCAAGCATCATTGATCTCCCGGGTTTCATAATAAAAGGAGTCCCATAAAGACAAGAATCTGGCGCGCACCCCTCTACCGTTGCCCGGGCCCATATTCCTCGGCAAAACGTCTCTTGAAGTCAGTCATATGCTCTTAATAGTTGGGCAATTCTGTATCAGGAATGCGAAGGCTTGTAACAGTAATAATCTGA
Source organism: uncultured Enterobacteriaceae bacterium (assembly GCA_964522485.1). Taxonomy (GTDB): domain Bacteria; phylum Pseudomonadota; class Gammaproteobacteria; order Methylohalomonadales; family Methylohalomonadaceae; genus Methylohalomonas. The sequence continues at coordinate 14,947 of CAZFUS010000013.1, forward strand.
TACAAAGTCCGTTTTTCACGGTGGCCGGAACCCGCGCTATCCGTCAGGGAAGCTGCATCGATCATTCCTGGCAATAAACTGGTTAATAAACAATAGCTTATTTGTTAGCACGAACAGGATACAATATCTCCAGTTTTGATGCGGTTCATAGATTAAGTTGGCCAGATAATTATAATAAACAGCATTAAAAACACATCATTAACAATAACCGGGGCAGCAGAAAATTCAGCAAGGGATGCCCGATTCGTCAAGCCATGGTGCGAACTCTCTTCATCGCGCAACGATGCGAGAGGAAGCTGTTCTGTTGTTATCACCTCGCACTGTCATGAACCGGCCTGTTCTGATAGGCCGGCTCATGACAGATGACAAACCAATTACCGTTACCGGGATAATTCCAGCCGAATACCAATGACAGGATCCTCATGATGGCGGTGAAACAGGCACAACGCCGGACGGCAGGCAAGCTGGCCATGTTTCTGACCGTTTTCTTTCTGTTCAAACCGGCTGACACTCCTGCTGCCTCGGATCTGACAGAGATGTCGCTCGAGTCTCTGATGGACGTGGAAGTCACGTCGGTCGCCAAGAAACCGCAAACCCTGTCGGATACTGCTGCATCCGTCTACGTCATAAGCAGGGAAGAGATCCGCCGCTCCGGCGCCACTACGATTCCCGACGCTCTACGTCTGGTACCAGGTCTTGAAATCGCCTATGTCGACGGCAACAAAGCGACAATGGCAATTCGCGGCTTCAACTCGGCTGGCTCATCGAACAAACTGCTGGTGCTGATTGACGGCCGTGTCATTTATACAGCCTTACTGGCTGGCGTGTTTTGGGAACATCAGGACACCCTGATAGCCGACATCGATCGTATTGAGGTGATTCGTGGTCCGGGCGGCACACTGTGGGGCGCAAACGCGGTCAACGGTGTGATCAACATTATCACCCGCAATGCTGCCGAGACCCAGGGCGGACTGGCCGAGGGTATAGTCGGTAGCGATCCGGTGGGCAATCACGGTGCCGTGCGTTACGGCGGCGAAATGGGCGACGAGGCGCATTATCGCGCTTATGTGAAATATCTCGATCGCGGCGAATTCAGAACCGCGGCGGGTGCCGGTGCTGATGACGATCGCCAGGTCGGCCAGGGAGGCGGGCGTATTGACTGGCAACCAACGATACGGGATTCCATTACTCTGCAGGCTGATGTCTACGACGGCAGCTTCCGCCAGAATGTCTTTTCACAGCCGCTGAGTTTCACGAACCCGACCACATTCAATGAGACCGGCGATATGCGGGGCGGCAACGTCATATTTCGCTGGGAGCGGGCACTCGAGAGGGGTGGCGAAACGGCATTGCAGTTTTATTATGATCGCTTTGAACGGGATGACTCAATCGCCCCGCATTCGACCGATACGCTCGATACGGAGTTCCAGCACGGTTTTGCCTTGAGTGATCGGTTCGAACTCCTGTGGGGGCTGGGTTACCGGCGTGTAGAGTACGATTTCGATAATCTGCCCACTCTCCAGTTATCGCCTTCCAGTGACGGACTCGAGACGTTCAGCAGCTTCCTCCAGGGCGATTACGACATTACAGACAGACTTTGGCTGACACTGGGATCAAAGTTCGAGCACAATGATTTCACCGGTTTTGAATATCAGCCTAGCGTACGTATGCGCTGGCACCCTTATGAGCGCCATACTGTGTGGGGTGCGGTATCACGGGCGGTGCGCACGCCCGCCATATTCGATGCGTTCAGCCGCACGGACGTTTTCCAGATTGAAGGGGCTCCCCCTTTTATTCCACCGACATTGTTCAGTTTGTTTGGCAATCGTGACCTGAAGTCGGAGGAAGTGCTCGCCTACGAGGTGGGATATCGGGGCCAGTTGCAGCCCAATCTGTCGCTGGATGTTTCGCTCTTTTACAATGAGTATGACAACCTGATTAACTTCGAACCGGATCCCGTGCCTGTTTTCGAGCCGCCGAATCTACTGTTCAGATTCGATGCAGACAATCAACTCAAGGGAGAATCCTATGGGTTCGAGGCGACGACGGAATGGCAGGTGCACGAACGCTGGCGGCTGGTAACGGGTTACTCATTGACCAAGTTATCCCTGCGCACTGATCAGCCGAGCCTCGATACCTCTACTGCAGCCAGTATCGAGAACAGCAGCCCACAGCAGCAATTTCAACTGCGTTCCTACCTGGACCTTCCCCATAACCTGGAATTTGACGTATCGCTGTTCTGGGTCGATCGGTTGCCAGGTGACCCGGAACTGTTCATGCAGGAAGTGGATGAGTATTTGCGACTGGATCTCCATCTCGGCTGGCAGCCAATACCTGACTTGTCACTGGATCTGTTTGCACAGAATCTCTTGCAGGATCAGCATCCAGAATTCAGGGACGGAGTCGTCCTCCGAAGCGAAGTACCGCGCGCGGTATTTGGTCGCGTACGCCTGGCCTGGTGATAAAGGGAATGGTTATGCAACGCATACTGGGTGGACTGCTGGCTGTTTGTCTCAGTGTCGCTATCGGTGCCGAGTCATCAATAGAATACGAGGTCAAGGCGGCCTTTCTTTATAACTTTGCCAAATTTACGGAGTGGCCGGCGACTGCGATCGGAGACGATGATGAACTGAATCTGTGCGTGGCAGGGAATGATTCCTTCGGGTCGGTACGGGATACTCTGCAAGGCAAGGAGGTTCAGGGTCACGCCTTGACCATTAATAAAATTCAAATTGTTACAGAAGCCGATGACTGCCACATCCTGTTTGTAAGCACCTCTGAAGCTGGCCGGCTGGAAACCCTTATGGAAACCGTGGTCGGCAGGCAGGGGATCCTGTCTGTTTCGGATATCGCCGGCTTCGCCAAGCACGGCGGCATTATCGAGTTGAAGGTCATTGATAACAAGGTGCGCTTCGCCATTAATCTACGCGCCGCGCGCCGGGCTGAATTGAACCTTAGTTCAAAACTTCTACGGCTCGCCACGGTGGTCGAAGAATGAAAACCCGCCGACTGGCTCAATTCCGTGATCGGCCTATCGGTCAGAAACTGGCTATCGCGTTTACTCTGACCACCTCTATTGCGCTCTTACTGGCCACAGCCTTCTTTGCCTTCACCACCTGGCAGCATGAAAAAGGGAATGCGAAAGCAGAGCTATTGGCAGTCGCCAATCTGATCGGGGCCAACAGCACTGCAGCGCTTGCCTTTGACGATACCGCTGCGGCACAGGAAACGCTTTCTTCTCTCAGAATGGTACCGGGAATAGTTTTTGCAGCTTTGTATGATAAGGATGGAGGGGAATTAGCCAGATTTGACAGATATAATAGCGGTAATCACGGATTAACTGAGACACCCTCTGAAGCGAGTGAAAGCATCGACCTCAAGATCACCAGGGCTATAGAATTTGATGGCAATATAATTGGTACGGTAGTTCTCTATGCCACTTTGCAACCCAGAATTAAACAACTGCTTGATAACTCCCTGCTCGTCATAGCGGCATCTCTCGTCAGTTTACTGATTGCCCTGCTTATAGCCTGGCGCATCCAGCAATCCATCACGAGACCCATTGATGAACTTACTGTAACGATGGAACGTGTATCAAGAAACCATGATTACACTGTTCGAGTCCCGATTAAGCAGAATGATGAACTAGGGATGCTGGCCAACGGTATTAACGAAATGCTCAGCCGTGCTCAGAAGCGCGATCAGGAACTGGAACAGCATCGCCATGAACTGGAATCGGAGGTATCCAGGCGCACAACAGATCTGCAGGAGGCCAATCAAAAATTAAAGACCGAACTCGACGAGCGCACCAGCATTGAAATTGGCCTGAAGAAGGCCCATCAGGAGCTTGAAAGGCATCATGAGGAATCATCACTATTGTCAGAGATGAATGATCGTTTGCAAGTCTGCCATGCCGTGGATGAAATACGGCCGATAGTCGCGCATTATGCACGCAAACTGTTTCCAGGCTGTTCGGGCGCATTGTATGTCTATAATAACTCCAGAACGCTCATTGAGCCCGTCGTGTCCTGGGGTAACCCTCCCCCGGCTGATGTGGCTTTTCGCCAGGATGATTGCTGGGCTTTACGGCAGGGACGTCTTCATGTAGTCGATGATCCCGAAACAGGTCTTATTTGTCAGCACTGCGAAAATGATATTCGCGGCCCCTACATTTGTGTACCCATGATCGCCTATGGCGAGGTGATGGGGGTTCTACATTTGGAAATTTCTACAGCTGCTGACTCTTCTTCCACATTCTCGGCTTCGTTTGAACAAATCACGGTCAGTGCATCCGAACATCTGGCTCTGGCGCTGGCCAATTTGCGGTTGCGCGAAGTATTACAGGCACAGTCAGTACGCGATCCGTTGACCGGCCTCTTCAACCGCCGTTATATGCTTGAAACATTCGAGCGTGAACTTGCCCGTACGCATCGGACCGACAGCAGTCTTGCCGTCATCATGATAGATGTGGATCACTTCAAGCTCTTTAATGATACATACGGTCATGAGGCAGGCGATCTTGTGTTACACGAACTCAGCTCATATATGTTGCGGACCATCCGTTCAGATGATCTTGCCTGCCGGTACGGCGGGGAAGAATTTGTGGTGATTATGCCGGGTGTGGATGAACAGGATGCCCGGATCCGGGCAGAAGAGTTACGCCAGGGAACGAAAACCCTTCACCTGCAGTATAAGGGTCAGAGTCTCAGCGGCCTGAGTATTTCGCTCGGGGTTGCCATTGCTCCTCAAAACGGTGAATCAGTCGATGTGCTGCTCAATGTCGCAGATACAGCACTCTATAAGGCAAAGCATGCCGGCCGGGATCAGGTGGTTATGGCATCGAGCTCCGAGCAGGTGAAGAAAAATAGCACGGTAAATTAAGTCAACTCCCGTTTCCCCTCTGTCGAATCCGGCCATAGCGCTCTGATCAAGCGACCGGCTCGCCTGAGAAACGGGCTGGTCCGCCGGCCAGCGTCTTCCATTCTTGTCGTCCCTGACCGACAGCTCCAGCAAGAAACGATCTATTCTTCCGCACAGCACCACCAGCAACCCACTGTTTATAAAATGTTTTTATATCTGGCATGGGAATTGCTGGTTTCATTGCATCCGAGAATCGAAAACGGGCGATGGGCAGTAAACATCTTCCCACTTATAACAATATCCGCCCAGGGATGTAGGGATTGGGCATTTGACAGGAACCTTCTTGTGGATAGACCCATATTACTGTGGATCGATTTCACCCGGCCCAGTCGCCAGCGCGCGATACCCGAGGGTATTGAAGAAGGCTGCGTGTTGCACCGTGTTTCCGGTCCCGAATACATAGACGCCAAGATTCGTCTGGTCAAGCCGGACGTCATGTGCTTCGAGTACGATTATCCCGACCATTCCGGTCTGATGGCTTTGGTCGAGACCAAACGGGCGAATCCCAGCATACCCGTTGTGATGCTGACGGAGCAGTCATCCGAAGTGCTTGCAGTCTGGGCCTTGCGCAGCCGTGTCTGGGACTATCTGGTCAAACCCGTGACCGCCGAGGACATCTTGAAGCCAGTAACCACCTTGCACCGTATCCGCAAGGACTCCTCGAGCGGTTCCCACATGTACACGCCTCAACATCCTTTGCCGGCTGAACTGCGATGCTCGAGCCCTGTCGGCTCGGAACGGGCTGTACTCAAGGCGAAGGTGTACATCGAACAGCACCTGGATCAATCGCTTTCGGAAAGCACGGTGGCTGAGCATTGCAGTTTGAGCCTGTCGCATTTCAGCCGCGTTTTTAAGCGAATTTGCGGGGTCGGATTCAGCGAGCATGTACTGCGGGCACGGATAACCAAGGCCGCGGAACTGCTGAGCCACTCCGGAGGCTCGGTGACGGTGATTGCTTACGACGTCGGTTTTCAGGATCCATCCTATTTTTCACGGGTGTTCAAGCGCTACTACGGTATGACCCCGTCTCAGTACCAGGAAGAATACAGGCGAACCGGAAGTTCTCCCGTCCAGCTTGAGACCAGGTTGCGGGCCCGCACGTAAGGCGACACTCTTAATTTGAGAGTCGCATTCCAGTGCCAGCCGGAATCCACCAGTTAAAGAAGCTCTGAACGAGTCCATGCAGAACTTACGCATCCTTGGCTCCGCATACGGCACATCCCTGTAGCACTTCTATATCATTTATCTATCCCTCACGTCATCGGCAAATGGCGGTACATCCCTGTACTGCAGCATCCTCTGTCTTTTGCAGAAGCTTCTTAAACAGAAAGCCGATATTCGGTTGCAACCATTGCTCACTGGGCGCCATGTTCAGGGGATGGAAAGATTTAGTCAGGCAGGTATTGGCCGGATTTTCGGTTTCGCGAAGTATGACACCGGTCGCATGAGCTGAGCAAAATAATCCTGAACATTCGCAATATCCTCCGGGCGGCCCTTCCGTATCCCGTCAATACTTCCCCTCGTGGCCGGATAAAACCGGCGTTGTTCAAAACCGCAAATCCTATATAGGGGGAAATATGATGACCAAGTTAATGAACAGTGTGGTCGCGTTCCTGCGCGACGAAGAAGGCCTGACCACCGTCGAGTATGCCATTGGTGGCTCGCTCGTGGCTCTGGCCGTTGTTCTGGCGTTCGAAAATCTCGGCATCGCCGTCGGTGGCGCGGTCGACGATATGACAAACGTCATCGAGAATGGCAGCTCTGGAACTGCCGGCTAAGTCAGCAAAGGGACAGGGAGGGGGACTATACCCCTCCCTCCCTGCTCTGGTTCCAGAGTTCAAGCATTGATCCGAATTCACACATAACAGGTTTCAGACACAGACCATGTCAGTCACTACGCACTTCGCTGAGATAATACTGCTTTTGCTCATACTTGGGCTGGCGACGTATTGCGATCTTCGCTATCACCGGATCCCGAACGCGCTGAGTATCGGCGGTGCAGTGGCGGGTTTCATCCTGTACCTCCACGGCTTCGGCGGTCAGGGTGCGCTGTTGGCGCTCGGCGGTATCGGCGTCGGGCTCGGCTTATTCCTGCCACTGTACGCGCTGGGCGGCATGGGTGCCGGTGACGTCAAGCTGATGGCTGCAGTGGGCGCGTTCCTGGGACCAGCCCAGACAGCGCTCGCGGTGGGGCTCAGTCTGATCGCGGGCGGCGTGCTGGCGCTGGTTGTGTTGCTTGTGCGCGGTGGCCTGATGCGGGCCCTGGCGCGTTATGGTTCGACATTCCGCACCCTGATCTACACGGGGCGGCCCGGCCTGAGTTATGTACCACCGGCGGCCGGCGAGGCCGCCGCTTCACGTTTTCCCTATGCACTCGCGATCGCGCTCGGCAGCGTCGCGGCAGTATGGGGATCCGCGATTCGACAAACCCTTTTCTAACCGGAGCACGATGCATGGAACGGCTAATGCAGGACCAAACGCCTAATTCGAATCCCCGCTGCAGTGATAATCCCAATGCGGGAATGGCCTTTCTGGCGCCGAAACCCAGAATGATCAGCGCGACCGGTCTCAGCAGGACCTTACTGGAAGAACTGGTTGCCAAACATCTTTACAGCGCCGGCGTACTCGATCTGCGCGAGTTGATCACACGCACTGCGCTGGCCGGGCCGGTACTGGAAGAGGTGCTTGTATTCCTGCGCAGCGATGCTCACGTCGAAGTCCGCGGGCCGGCGGAAGGCGCGGCGGGACTGCGTTATGCGCTGACCGATCGTGGCCGCGCTTTCGCGGCGGAATCATTGATGCGCAGCGGTTACGTCGGACCGGCACCGGTGTCGGTTGAGCACTATGCACGCATCGTCCGGGCCCAGAGTGTTCATCACCAGACCGTAACACGCGACGCGATGCAGGCGGCATTTCGCGAGATCGTGATTCGCGAGGAACTGCTGGACCAACTCGGGATGGCACTGAACTCCGGCCGGGCGATGTTCGTCTATGGCCGGCCCGGCACCGGCAAGACCTATATCGGCGAGCGTCTGGCGCGACTGTTGGGTGAGCCGGTGCTGATCCCGTATGCCGTCGTGGTGGATGAAACGCCGGTGCAGCTGTTCGATCCCCTAGTCCACCATCCGCTTCCAAAGGATCGCGAAACCCGAACCGCCATGCTGGACGACGGCTTTGACCCCAGATTCGCGCTGTGTCTGCGTCCCGCCATTGTGACCGGCGGTGAGCTTACGCTTGAGATGCTGGAGACGCGTTATGAGCCGAATGCCCGCCTGCATCACGCTCCGCTGCAGCTCAAGGCCAATAACGGTATCTATATGATCGATGATCTCGGTCGGCAGCGTGCTGCACCGGTTGAGCTGTTCAATCGCTGGATCGTGCCGCTGGAAAGCCGACAGGATCACCTGAATCTCGCGTCGGGTAAGCGCTTCCCGGTGCCGTTCGATGTGGTACTCATCTTCTCCACCAACATGAACCCGTACGAGCTGGCAGACGAGGCCTTTCTTCGCCGACTGGGACACAAGATCCATTTCGGGCCGCTCAATCCCGAGGAGTATGTGGCCATCTGGCGCCAGATCTGTGCCGAAAAGGAGGTCCCCTTCGATGGTGACGTGTTGGCCTATCTCGTTGAGGAATTGCATGCGAAGAACAACGTGCCATTGCTGGCCTGTCATCCGAGAGATCTGTTGAGCATGGCGATGGACGAATCCTGTTACCACGGTGAGCCCCCCGGGTTGACGCGCGAGCGACTGGATAATGCCTGGAAAAACTATTTTGTTGCCCTGGATGGCGAGCTTTGAGAGATAACCGAACCGGTTAGGAGAGCTATCATGATCAAGCGTCGAGCATTCTCACTCTTTTTTATTGCCCTGATAATGGGCCTGGCGGCTGTGTGGTTGGCCAACCAGTGGTTACAGAGCCGGCTGGTGCCGGTCGCAGAGGCCAGTACAGTGCCGGTTGTCGTAGCGGCACTGGATATTCCCTTTGCCCGCGAGATCGAGCCCGTGCACCTGAAAACCATCCACTGGCCCGCGGAGACCGTGCCGCCGGGCGTCTTCAATGATGTAACGGAAGTCGAGGGCAAGGTCGCCAATCAGAAGATGTATTCGGGAGAACTGTTGCTGCGGAGCCGGGTTGTCGATGAAGTATCCGGCAGCACGCTTTCGGCCCTTGTCACGCCCGGCATGCGGGCGGTGACCGTGCGCGTCAATGATGTTATCGGCGTGGCGGGGTTTCTGCTGCCCGGTAACCGGGTCGATGTGATTGCGAGCCGTAAAGACAGCAATCGTCGCGCTGAGACCGAGATCCTGCTTGAAGACCTCAAGGTGCTGGCGGTCGATCAGACCGCCTCGCCTGACAAGGACAATCCGGTTGTGGTCCGTGCCGTGACGCTGGAGATAGAACCGGATCTTGCCAAGAAGCTCGTCAAGGCTACCGAGGAAGGATCCGTTCAACTCGCGCTGCGCAATCCGACCGACGATACAAAGCGGCCTGTGGTGGAAGAAGAACCGGTGGTGGTGGAAGCGAAACCGGTCGAAAAGAAGCCGGTGAGTCCGGCGCCCAGGCCCCGGCCGCGGGATGAAACCGTCACCGTTATCCGGGGCACGAATGTGGACGTGTCCAAAGTCAAGCTTTGAACTACGACACAAAATAAAAGGAACCAGGGGGTAATACTCATACCATGGAACTGATACACACACGTAGAGGCTGCTTTATGCGATATCTCGCATCTTTGACTCTGATGTTGGTGGGAGCGCTTGTCATGTCTTCAGGACAGATCGTGCTGGCCCAATCCGGCAATCTGGACGGTCAGGTACTGAGGGCAAGCAATAACGGGGGTTTCGAGATCCCGCTTTACAAGTCCGGCGTGATTCAACTCGATCAGCCCGCCAAGCGGGTATCGGTCGGCAATCCCGGCATTGCGGATATCCTGATCCTGCGCAGCCGTCAGTTGTATGTGGTGGGCAAGGCCCTGGGCACCACGAATGTCGCGTTGTGGGACAAGGACGACGCCATCTTCGCGTCATTCGATATTGAAGTCACGCATGATCTCGAGAGCCTGAAGGCCAAGCTGCACAAGCTGGTGCCGGACGAGGACATCAAGGTCCACTCGGCCCAGGAACGCATTATTCTGAGCGGCGAGGTTTCCAATGTCGTCAAGATGGATGCGGCGCAGGAGGTTGCGTTCAGTTATCTACCCGAGTGTATTGCCCCCGAGTCGAATATCTCAATCAGCGATACAACCGGTGAATCGCAGCAGCCTGTTGTTCTGCAGCAGGGCGGGCAGGGGCGTCGATCGGGCAGCCAGGAATGCAAGGAAGGCAGTGTGGTGAACCTCATGCAGGTCGGGGGTGCCCAGCAGGTGATGCTGGAGATCAAGGTGGCGGAAATCGCCCGGACCGTGCTCAAGCGTCTGGACTCGGATGTGAATCTTCTCCACTTCGGCGGCAGCACCAAGACCGGCGCGGTGAGCGGTGGGGCAACGTTTCCGAATGCCAATATCGCGGATCTGACGGGGACTGGCGCCGACGTGGAAGTGCCCATCTTCGATTTCGATCTGAACGACAGTCCCATCGGACCCGTGATCGACCGGTTTGAGCCGAACACGCCGAGCATCACCGACACAGGTTTCTTTTTGAGCGCGCTCACCGGCGACTTTTTCTTCCAGGCGGTGCTGGACATCTCACGGCAGAAGGGTCTGGCGAAGATTCTGGCCGAACCGACTCTGACCACGCTCACCGGACAGCAGGCCGAGTTTCTCTCGGGCGGTGAATTTCCCATCCCGGTCCCGCAAGGCGGTGCCAGTAACACGATTACCGTTGAGTTCAAGGAGTTCGGCGTGGGTGTGAGGTTCCTGCCGGTCGTGCTTGATTCGGGGCGCATCAACCTCAAGCTTAACGTCAGCGTCAGCGAGCTCTCCGAAAGCAATAACATTGCCCTCAGTCTGCCGGGTACAACCTCGGTCTTCGCCGTACCCTCGCTGACCAAGCGCAGCGCGGCCAACACGGTCGAGCTTGCCAACGGCCAGACGATTGGCATCGCGGGCCTGATCAACGACACGACGCGCCAGTTCGTCGACAAACTGCCTGGACTGGGCGATGTGCCGATGCTTGGTGCGCTGTTCCGCAGCCAGGAATTCCTGTCGGGTCAGACCGAACTCGTGATCTTCGTGACACCGCATCTGGCGCGTCCGATCGCGCCCGAACTGGTGCGATTGCCGACGGACAGCTTCGTACCGCCGGATGATCTCGAATTCTATCTGCTTGGCAAGATGGAAGCGCGCGAGGCACCGGCGCGTGCACACAGCGCATCGGATCCCGGCAAGGGCGGCCCCGAAGGCGCACGTTTTGGTCATCAAGTCTATTGAGGAGCATCAGACATGACATTCACAGCTCACATTTATGCCGCAGCGATCAGTGCTGCCGTTCTGTTGGCCGCAGGTTGTACGAGCAATGACCCGGTGCGTGTCGAGCAGGACTTCGGTAAATCAGTACGTCAGATGATTGACGCGCAGATCTACGATCCCACGGCGGCGCACAATCCGCCAGTCGATCCGCCAACGCAGCTTGATGGCAATAAGGCGGAAGCGGGCCTGGGGGCCTATCGTGAAGACGTACCCCGACCGGAAGCCGTCCAGCAACCGTTGCAGATTCAGATCAGTAATTAGCACGCAGCGGCCATTGAGGAATAAAACCGATGACAATCCCCGTTCATTCACGGCCGGACAGACAACGAGGCGTGGCAATTGTGCTGTTTACCATCGCCCTGGCCGCCATCATCGGCATTAGCGGCATGGCGCTCGATCTGGGGCATGGCTATCACAATCGGACCCTGCTCCAGAATGCACTGGATGCCGCTGCATTGAGTGGCGCCAAGATCGTCAATGACGGCGGCAGTGTCGCCAGCGCCGACGCGTCTGCCCGCGCCACATTCGACATGCACGCCAGCGGCGAGCTGGGTACAGCGGCCGAGCTCGGCCTGGTGGTCGAGTTCTCCGAGACCCTGATGCCGTTCACGCCGGGCGCCGTCGAGCCGGATGCCGACTTTGTGCGGGCGCGGGTGGATAATTTCCCGACCACCATCTTCCTCGCGCGCGTACTGCCGGGTGTCGGCGACAGCATGGCGGTGGCGGGCAGCGCGGTCGCAGGCCCGAGCCCGCCGCTTGGGACTGGCCCCGATGGGGAGATCTGCGACATTGCCCCCATAATGGCCTGCGGCGCTCCCGGCGACACCGATTGCAGCGACGGCGCCTGCTACGGTTACGAAGTCGGAACGGAGGTCGAGCAGACGCTTAAGACAAGCTCCGGCAGTGGAGGCAATTTTGAAGTGGGCCCGGGCAACTTTCAGCTGATAGAGCTCGAGTGCGGCAGCGGTGGCGCGTGTGTGCGCCAGGAACTCGCCGGCGGCTTTTCGAGCTGCCTGGCGACCGATGAGCCGGCCACGACCAAGCCGGGTAACAACGTCGGGCCCGTGTCTCAGGGTTTCAACACCCGCTTCGGTATCTACCAAGGCCCAGTATCGGCGTCGGAATATCCGCCGGACGCGGTCACCTTCCATGACCCGGCCTTCTGGTACGATGACTATGAGGACCGCCTGGATAACGGCCCGTATGATTTCACGCCGGTGGATCAGGGTGGTACCGGTGTCCCGATGCGCCGCGTACTGGCGGTACCGATCGGCGACTGCACCGGTACCACCAACGGTCACGGCGAAGTCGATATCCTGGGGTTAGGTTGCTTCTACATGACCCGGCCGACGTCTCACGCCGGCAACACGCAGGAAATCTACGGTCAGTTTATCGAGAGCTGCCAGGCCGCCGGCGGCGTCGCTGAGGATCCGGAACCCAGCGCCGCGACCCTGTTCAAGATCATTCTGTACAAGGATCCCGATCGTGTGGATACGTAAGCCAATGAGAAAAGTTTCACGCAGATCAGCTTGTCGGCAGAGAGGACTCGCCGCCATCGAATTTGCCATCGTGCTGCCGCTGATCCTTTTGCTCATGTTGGCCACGGCGGAAGTCGCGCGGGCGTTTTACCAGTACAACACATTGTCAAAGGCGGCGCGCGATGGCGTACGCTACCTTGCCGACACTGCGCTCAACGGCACCACCGGGCTGATCAATCTCGATGCGGAGGACGGGAACAGCGGCCAGACCAAGCGTGAGCGAACGCAGAACCTGGTGGTGTACGGCAATCTGAGCGGAACAGGCACTCCGTTGTTGGAAGGACTGGCCGTAGATGATGTCGTGATCAGTGCAGTGGGTCTCGATCACGTCCGCGTGGATGCCTCGTACACATACATACCAATGCTGCCTGTCATTCCAACCTTCGGGTATACGGGCAATGATATTGGGACCAATTTCACACTTCAGGCCTCTACCAGTATGAGGGCGCTATGAAGAGACAGCGGGGCACGACCACCGTCGAGTTTGCCATTATCGCCACGGCACTATTCATGGTGTTGTTCAGTGTGATCGAGGTGGCGCGCGTGTTCTTTGTCGTGGGTACGGTGGCGGAAGCTACCCGGCGCGGCGCACGTGTTGCCGTTGTCTGCCCGGTAAACCACGGGGCGGTGGCGAGAATTGCGGTGTTCAATGAGCCGGACGGCGGCGATGACAGCACAATCCTCAATGGTTTAAGCACGGCTAACGTATTCGTTGAATATCTGGATGAAAATGAGATGGATGCCTCGGCTTCCTATCCGGCAATCCGCTATGTTCGTGTCGGTATCAATAATTATCAGCATACTCTGCTGATACCTTTTTTGACGCTGTCCGTCACGGTACCGCCCTTCAGTACGACGCTGCCGGCCGAAAGCCTGGGTTATATACCACCACCCATGGATCAACGCGCGTGTTTTGGATCGGCGGCCTGATGGCAACTTGATTGAATGTGAGTAAAGGCTAAAGACGAATCTTATGATGAAGAAGCTTTCAGTTCTGATCGCAGGGCGCTCCAAAGCCGGTCTTGAAGGTATTGTCTCGGCACTCAAGGGGCAGCCGGATCTTGATGTGCAGGTGCGCCGTGCAGAGAACGGTCACTCGGATCCGCTCCATGGCATCACGAGCATGCCGACTATTCTCATACTCGATCTCAGTCCGCTGTGGGAGGAAGAACTCAAGGCGCTCACTGCACGAAGTGAGCGTCCCCTGCTCGTGGCGGTGGGGCCGGAGGGTGATACCGGCATGATGCGCATGGCCATGCAGGCCGGCGCGCGTGATTTCTTTACCCATCCGGTACATGCGGACGAATTGATTGCATCACTGCGTCAGGTGGCGCAGGAGAGTTCTGTCAGGGAGACAAAGAAAAAGGGTTCGCTCATTGCGGTCATGAACGCCAAAGGTGGCTCCGGCGCCTCATTCATCACCGCCAACACCGGCCATGCCATGGCTGTACATCAAAAGCAGCGTGTCGCTGTGCTGGATATGGATCTGCAATTCGGTACATTGCCCCTCTATTTCGACCTGACGCCGCGCGAGAGCCTGCTGGACGCACTTAATGCAGTGGATCAGCTTGACCCGGTGGCGCTTCAGGGCTATATGGCCAAGCATGGCAGCGGTCTGCATCTGTTGACCGCCATGTCCGACATGGTGCCCCTGCCGTGGGAAGTTTCCACCAGGAATCTTGGCCGGTTGCTTGATGTCGCCGTTCACAGTTACGACCATGTGCTGGTAGATTTGCCGCGCCAGATCGATCCTCTGACCTCGGCTGTGCTCGAGCAGGCGGATAAGGTCCTGATCGTCATGCAACAGGGGATTACGCATATCCGGGATGCCAGACGTCTGCTCCGTATTCTGACCAGCGAGCTGGCTGTCTCCAAGGATTGTATCCATGTGATCTTGAACCGTCACGACGACAAGTCAGCAGTCAGCGTCGCCGATATCACCGACGCCCTTGAACTCGATACGGTTGTGCTTGTGCCGAACGACTTCCGTCGCGTTTCCGAGGCGATTAATCTCGGTGTCCCGCTGCTGGACAGCGCGCGCAAGACCCCCATCACCAGGGCCATCGTCCATCTTGCCGGCAAACTTGATAATGAGCCACGCGCGGTTCGCAAGGGATTTTTACGTAACCCGATTTCATACTTTCTTGGCAGTTGAGGATGCAGGACATGGATATGAAAGCAAGATTGTCACGATTTAACCAGAATCCGGCGGTGACGGAAGAAACGAATCCGCATCCGGAACCCGTGCTGGCCGGTAACGAAGAGATCTCCGCCCAGGAAGATGAATGGAAGCATCGCATCCATGATCGGCTGCTGAAGATCATCGATCTGTCTCTGGTCAGCGGTCTCGAGGAAAAACAGGCAAGAGCGCAGATTCGCGAAATTGCGCAACGGACCATGGACGATGAATCCGTACCGCTGCCAGCAGCGGCGCGGCAGCGGCTGGTCAAACGCATCGAGGATGAGATTCTGGGGCTGGGTCCGCTGGAAACATTGATGGCAGACCCGACAATTTCCGATATTCTGATCAACGGTCACGATTCCGTCTATGTAGAGCGCAAAGGCAAGCTGGAGTTAACCGCCGTTCGCTTTCGCGACAATCTGCATCTCATGAATATCATCGATCGCATCGTTTCCCACGTGGGCCGACGGATTGACGAATCATCGCCAATGGTTGATGCCAGGCTCAAGGACGGCTCGCGTGTCAACGCAGTCGTGCCGCCCCTGGCCATAGACGGCCCCCTGGTGTCTATCCGGCGGTTCGCCGTTGAGTGCCTCACTATGGAAGATCTGACCAATCTCGGTACGCTGACACCGGAAGTGGCGGAAGTTCTGAAAGGTATTGTCAAGGCAAGACTGAATATCCTGATCTCGGGTGGTACGGGCAGCGGCAAGACGACGATGTTGAATGTACTGTCGGGTTTTATTCCGCACAGGGAGCGGATCGTAACCATTGAGGACTCTGCCGAGCTGCAATTGCAACAGCCACATGTAGCACGCCTGGAAACACGCCCCGCCAACATCGAGAGCAAGGGTGAGGTGACGCAACGCGATCTCGTCCGCAACAGTCTGCGCATGCGCCCGGACCGGATCATCGTAGGCGAGGTGCGGGCCAGCGAAGCGCTTGATATGTTGCAGGCCATGAACACCGGTCACGACGGCTCACTGACGACGGTCCATGCCAACAGCGCGCGCGATGCACTTACCAGGCTTGAAAACATGGTCACCATGGCCGGTCTCAACCTGCCGGTTAAAGCGATGCGTACACAGATCGCATCCGCTATCCATATTGTACTGCAACTTGAGCGTATGGAGGACGGAAGGCGTCGGCTTGTCAGCCTGCAAGAGATTGAGAGTATGGAAGGGGATGTAATCACCATGACGGAGATCTTCAGGTTTCAGCGTCGTGGTCTCGATCAGAGCAGCAATGTTCTGGGCGAGCTCAGTGCGACAGGTATGGTGCCCAAATTCCATGAAAAGCTGCGACAGAAAGGGATCGAGCTGGACCTCAAGCTGTTCAATCCCGAGCATCGCCTTGGGTAAGGGGAGGCATACACATGACCGCTGAACATATCACGTTTCTGCTCATGATATTTTTCGCTGTGTTTTTATTATCATGGGCGATTATAGTACCGACCGTAAGTCCCCAGGCGAAGGCTGCCCGCCGGCTGCGGTCGCGGATCAGCGGTGTTATCAACAGCATGGATGATGATGCGGCATCGCTGCTGCGTGAACGGTATTTGCGCGATCTGTCGGGTATGGAGCGCTGGATCGAAAGCATGCCCGGCATGACGCGGCTGGCCGGGCTGCTCGAACAGGCGGGCTGGAAGATACCCGCCTATCGGCTGGTTGTGATCTCAGTCGTTATGGGTGTAGCAGCCAGCCTGATTCTGGTGATCGTGACACGCCAGCCTTTGCTGGCCCTGCTTGGACCCCTCGTGATCTCTCCGCTGCCGTTTCTGAAACTCCACGCTGACCGCGGCCGGCGTCTGGCCAAGTTCGAGGAGCAACTGCCCGAGGCACTGGATGTGATGAGTCGTGCCCTGCGGGCGGGTCATCCGTTTGTTGAATCACTGCAGATGGTATCGGATGAGCTTCACGATCCTGTCGCGAGTGAATTCAAGACCACCTTCTCGGATATTAACTATGGAATAAGCGTCAAGAACGCGTTCCTTGGATTGCTGCAGCGGATTCCGAGCATGAGTCTGGTTGCAGTGGTCACCGTCGTACTCATACAACGTGAGACGGGCGGGAACATGGCCGAGATACTCGACAAGATTGCCGCGATTATCCGGGGTCGCTTCCGCTTTCAGCGCAAGGTTCGCACCCTGTCAGCGGAAGGTCGTATGTCCGCGTGGGTCCTCAGCCTCAGTCCATTCGCGCTGGCGGCAATGCTGTGGATCTCCTCGCCGGATTATCTGCCCATGCTGACCAAGGACCCACTGGGCCGGCAGATCATCGCGGTGGCCTTTGTGGGCACCATCATCGGCATCTTCTGGATGCGGCGTATTATCCGGATCGATGTATAAGGGGAGTCACTGGGCATGGAATATCTGATGCAGTTTCTGGCGACTCTTACCGCCGATCCGGTGCAGACGAGATGGATTTTTCTCGGCACGATCGGTGCGGCGATTACTCTTTTCGGGCTCGGATTGTTGCTTCTGGTCTCCAGCCTGTTCGATCCGATGAAGCGCCGCCTCCAGTCCGCGTCAGGGAAGGAGACTCGCGCCAGCTCCGGGACGCAGGCCATTACGGAGGCGCTGCAGCCACTGTCACCTTATTTCCTTCCCCGCAAGGACATGGAACGTTCCAGGATCCAGACAAGGCTGACCCAGGCCGGATACCGTTCGGGCAGCTCTCTGACGACCTTTTATGCCGTCAAGCTCCTTCTTGCACTGGCCATGGGGGCCATCGTTCTTGTAGCCGCGCCGTTTATCCCGTTCGTTACATCGACACATGTTATCTATGGTACCGCGATTGCCACGTTTATCGGTGTGGTGCTGCCCAATTTTATTCTGGCGCGCAAAATCAAAAGCCGGAAGCGGCAAATCCTGCATGCGTTTCCGGATGCACTGGATCTGCTTGTGGCATGCACCGAGGCCGGTCTCGGTCTCAACGCCGCCTTGCAACGTGTCGCGAATGAGATTCACGTGAGCTATCCGGCGCTGGCCCATGAGCTGGCGCTCGTGAATGCGGAAATTCGGGCGGGCGTTGATCGTGTCGAGGCGTTGCGCGGTCTGTCGGAGCGTACTGGGGTTGAAGAGATCCACGGATTGGTTTCGTTACTGATACAGAGCCTGCGATTCGGCACCAGTATTGCGGATTCATTGCGGATCTATGCCGAGGAGTTCCGCGATAAGCGGATGCAGACTGCTGAGGAAAAGGCAGCGAAGATCGGCACCAAGATGATCTTTCCGCTGGTACTGTGCATGTTCCCCTCATTCTTTGTTGTCGCTATCGGTCCGGGATTGCTGGGCGTGCTGCGTGCGCTGGGTGCCTTGTAGACTTTAATTATGAATCAAGGGAGTAGAGCGAATGGATACACATATGGATAGATGTCAGTCGCAGGGCCGAGGGATCTGGCTTTATGTCTTGCTTGCCATAGCAACGTTGGCCGCAGGATGCGCCACGGTACCAGAACCCGAAAGCGCAGCGAAGGCCGATCCGGAACGCGCGCAACAGGCGATCATGAACGGAGACAAGGCACTCCGGAGTGGAAAACTGGATCGCGCGATTTTTGAATATGCGCGCACGCTGCATTTCGATTCCAACAATGTCGAAGCGCTCTATAAAATGGGTACCGTGCATAGCAC
Source organism: uncultured Enterobacteriaceae bacterium (assembly GCA_964522485.1). Lineage (GTDB taxonomy): Bacteria > Pseudomonadota > Gammaproteobacteria > Methylohalomonadales > Methylohalomonadaceae > Methylohalomonas. Next base: position 33,624 of record CAZFUS010000013.1, read on the forward strand.
GAAAGGAAACCTGGACGTGGCAGAGACCAGTTTCCGCCGAGTGCTAGAGCTGGAGCCGGGCCATACGGGTGCGCTGGAAGGACTGGGTATCGTGCTGCTGCGCGAGCGCAGATATAAGGAAGCCAAGCAGGAGTTGCTCTCCTCGATGGAGGGGGATTCCAGCCGCTGGCAGGCACAGAACGGACTGGGAGTCATCTTCGATCTTGAGGGAGACTATTCGCGCGCGGAACAGCACTACCAGGCCGCACTGAAATTAAAGCCGGGGTCAGCCATGGTGTTGAACAATCTTGGATACAACCAGTATCTGGTCGGCGCATGGCAGTCCGCGGAAGGATACTTCAAGCGCGTGCTCGCCAACGATCCGGATCATCAAAAGGCCTGGTCGAACCTCGGGCTTGTGCATGTGCGACAGGGACATTATCCGGAGGCAATCCATGCATTCAGTCAGATCATGGAGCGGCCACAGGCACTGAACAACGTCGGCTATCTGTGCATGATTGACGGCAAACGTAAAGAGGCCGGAAGATTTTTTGCTGAGGCGATCAGACAATCACCGTCCTATTATGCGCTCGCCCATGAAAACCTTGCACAGTTGCAAACCATGGACCCCGCCGGCTTAAAACCCGAATTGCAGGAAACACTGGGACACGGTTATTGACCGGGAACAGCTTGCCGGTCAGCAGGCTGGTAGCCACTAATCGACAGCATACGCTTTGTCGACCGATACACGCTCATCCGACTGCGCAAATATCCACGCCACGGCAAACCCCGCAGCGAAGTAGTGGTCGGTCTCGACCAGCGGGCTGAGTATTTCGCTTGGTGTTGCCATCGCTCCTAAAACCGGTCAATCAGTTGATGTGTTGCCCGACGTTGCCGATACAGCACTCTATCAGGCAAAGCATGCCGGCCGGGATCAGGTGGTTATGGCATCGAGCTCCGAGCAGATAAAGAAAAATAACTCGGTAAGTTTAGTATCTGCTTGGCCTTATAAATACTGTTATTGCATCATAATGGACATGACGATGGTTCCTGTGCAATTGCGGTTAATAACATTGATCGTCTAATTGGCTGATTTAGTGCAGTCCCAGTCGTAGCAGCCAATTCAAAGTCTTTCAGCCAGAGCTTCACGTCTATAATCGTCTGATTTAGAAAAGATTTAAATCAAAGCATGGCAGTGTAGGTCGATTATTTGGCAGTCGTCTCCCGGGAATCCTATTAAATACCCCATTTGGTGTATGCCTTTAACAGCGTGCCCATCTATTATGAGGGTTGCAACACGGATGAAGAATTTTAGCGTAGGGAGCGTGCTACTGTTTATTTTCCACCTATTGATCTATGCAGATGGATTGCCGGTATATTTCTATGCCATCACGTATCTTGTATGGATTACCTCACCTCTTTGGTATGGGTTGGTGGAAGAAAAAAGGGACGGGTGGGGACGCTAATATCTTCTACGAGTGATCGTTTTTGCTGTTCGCAAATGCCCGTTTGCTCGGCCGCAGGTGCGAACGGCGTTCGCTGTTCAGTATACCCCTTTCGCAATAATCCGCTGCTGATCGAGTCCATGGTGCTTGCTATGGTGTCCATACGGTGCCATCCGGGTCTTAAGTCCGCGCTGCAAATCCGGCAGGGGGACTGGGTGCCTGGTTCACGCTGCCCGCGGTCGCCGTTACTCTTATTTAATATCCTGTAACACAAGCATCTGATCACTGCCAGCTAGCAAGCCGAATGCCATCATCATGCTTATAAGGATTTCTCTTTTGCCTGGCCATCGGTTTGTTTCTACTGAACTTCGTTAGAAGTATTCTGGTCAAAACATAATAACAACGCCGGCAAGCTCTTCTAAGCAGCCAGGAAACTCAGGATCTGAGATCCGGAAATGCACTCTTCTACACTTGATTAATGCAGGCGTGACAGCAGATGCCAGTTCTACATTCAGATAACGTGCGGCATATGCCTCGCGATAACAATCTGGATAGCTCGTTCGCCCTTCTGAGAGACGGATATACGTTTATATCGAAACGCTGTCAGCGATATCGCTCTGATGTATTCCAGACCCGTCTGCAGTTACAGAAGACCATCTGCATGTGCGGCAGGGAAGCGGCAGAAATTTTCTATAATCATGATCACTTTATGCGCGCAGGTGCGTGCCCGGTACGGGTACAGAAGACGCTGTTCGGGCAGGGTGGAGTTCAGGGCCTGGACGGTGCCGAGCATCGGCATCGCAAGGCGATGTTTATGGCCTTGATGACAACTGCAGAGATCACGCGTCTGGTAGATATAGCTACCGTGCAGTGGCGTGCCTATGTTGATAAATGGACGACAATGGAGACAGTCGTACTCTTCGACGAACTGAACGAACTGCTGTACCGGACAGTCTGCGCGTGGAGCGGGGTACCGCTGGAGCAATCCGGAGTTGCACAGAGAACCCGGGAAATGACGGCTATGATTGACGGTGCAGGTGCCCTGACAGTGGGATATGTACGCGCTCGGTTGGCACGCAGACACTCGGAACACTGGGCGGCGGGATTGATCCGCCGGGTTCGTTCCCGGAGACTGGAACTATCTGAGGAATGCGCGCTGTTTCTCATTGCCTGGCATCGTAATCTGAAAGGCGATCTTATGAATGAGCACGATGCTGCAGTCGAATTGATCAATGTGCTGCGTCCAACCGTGGCGGTGGCCCGGTACGGGGTCTTTTGTGCACTGGCGCTACATGCCTATCCGGCCTGGCGGGAAGCCCTGCGTGGCAAAGATTCTTCCTATCTTGATATATTCGTACAGGAGGTGCGCCGGTTCTACCCTTTCTTCCCATTCGTCGCAGCCCGTGTACGCAGCACCTTTGCATGGCATGGTTACGAGTTTCCACAGGGTACGCGGGCCTTGCTTGATTTATATGGAACCAACCACGATGCCGCTATCTGGAAAGATCCGCATAAATTCCTGCCGGAGCGGTTCAGTCAGCGGGAGAACAATGGCTTTGATTTTATTCCGCAGGGGGGGCGGTGATCATCATATGCATCATCGTTGTGCGGGAGAGTGGGCGACAATTGCTCTGATGAAACGTATGACGGAATGTCTGATCCACTCGATGGAGTACCGGGTGCCGGAACAGGATCTCGGCATTGATCTGACCCGTATACCGGCATTACCGGAAAGCAGATTTATTATCAGTAATGTGAGCGCCAGATGATTTTTCTGACAGGATCTGAACATCCGAGCAAGCGTATCGCCACAATGGCAATGACTGGTTTCGGCAAGCTACTACGAGGTGAGACTGATGGCACAATGTGAGACGTGTGGAAATGATTACGACAAGGCTTTTCAGGTGATTATAGGCGGGGAAACGCATGTATTTGACAGCTTCGAGTGCGCGATTCAGGCTCTGGCCCCGACCTGCAAGCATTGTGGTGTCCGTATCCTGGGACATGGTATCGAAGGCAGCGGTGAATATTATTGCTGCGCGCACTGTGCAAATAAAGATGATATCACGGGAATACAGGATCGGATCTGAACGATATTGGGTGCCGGAGAATATTGACTGATTTTCATGTCAACAGCGTTGACATGTTTCCGGTTATCTCGCCAGGCCTCCAGCGGTTATACAGCCAAAGGAGCAGGGATAAAATCAGCCGCTATTCTAGAGCGAATGTGCTGTTATCCGGCACGCGCTCATCCGATTGCGCAAAGATCCAGGCCACGGCAAAGCCTGCGGCGAAATAGTGGTCGGTCTCCACCAGCGGACTGTCCTCAAAGCTGGCACCGGAAAGATTATCGTAGCGCAGAAAGCCGCCGATCCAGAGATTACCGAACCGGCGGCTGGTGCCGGCAAGCAGACTGGTGCCGCTGTAACCGCCGTCGGCAGCAAATGCCGGACGTGTGGCGGTTGCTGCGCCTGAGTCTACGCTGTAGTAGTAATCGTGATAACTCCGGTCGGCGAAGATTGGGCCGGCACCGACACTTACATTCCAGCCAGCGATTTTCGGGGCATCCAGCCACAATTGTGGGTGGAATAGCCAGCCGACGTGCTCGATATCGGTGAAATCGGTGGCGAAAACCGCCCGTACGGGCAGATCAAGGCGCAGCGGCCAGTCGGCCTGCGGATCCGTCAATTTGAGTTTCAGGACGGGACCAACCTCGAAAGTGGGATCCAGATCGCTCATACCGCGGCGTGCGTTATTGTTATCGCTGTCTACCGGTATGGAAGCGTTAAGACTGATATCCAGCTCCGCGCGGTCGGTGTCGAAAAGAATGCCGCGCGGGCCGTCCCTGTCCACCTTGAAACGGTCACCGCGATAGATGATGTAGGGCAGAGGCAGCACATAAGCGCTGCGCTCGTCTGAACCGCGGTAGTCAGGAAAACTGATAGGTGCAGCACCGAGACCGAATTCCCATAATGGCAATTCATCGGCGATCACGCTGGACGGAATGAGCGTGAGCAGAAAGAGATTCAGGAAAAAACGCATGTTCAATCTTAATCTGTTAATTATCACCGGTATAAATACCTTCAATCTCCAGCCGCAGGTCGGCGCGGCAGATGTCGCCCTCAAGCAGCAGCACTGAGGACTGTGTATCCAGCTTTTCGGCCAGGCACTTTTGTACCACCGCCCGCTCCTGGGAGTGGCGTATGTAGCACTTTAGCCGGTTCAACTGCGCAGCGCTACGGATGCCGATGCCGTGCTGGTCATCCGCATGCCGGATCAAGGCATCGAGATTGTGCAGGGATTCATCCAGTTGCGCGAGCGTATCGGTATGCCGGGTTTCATGACCGACTATGCTGGCGGTGCCCGAGATATAAAGATGCGGAGTTGCATCCCAATGTTTGACGACAGCGCGTGAGAAAGATGGACTTTTGGGACTGTAACGGGCCGGGTAGCGGAAGGCGCTGACCTGACGGGGATTCTCCACCTGCGCGCCCGGCGTGCGTGCGGCGAGAAAGTAGATCAGCAATTCTCCGGCATGTGTGCCGATCGCACTCGCCGCGGGCAGGTGCATCGTCTCCAGCGATGCCAACGCGCGATGGCGCCCGCGACAGAATGACTGGTAACGTTCCAGCTCGCCGTCAACACGATTGATAGCGGGAAACCAGTTCCAGATGCGCAGTGGATAGGTATAGCCCGATTCCTGCGTAAAGGCGTAAAGATTGCAATAGGCAAGGTATGCGGCCGTCTCCAGATCAGCGTATTCCTGTTCCGGCACGCGCAGATGTCCAACCAGCACCTGTTCGTTGTGACGAAAGACAATCCCTCGCTCGCAGCCCTGGCTGACCGGCTGAGCGCTGTGCCAGAATTCGGTATTGCATTCGTTGAGCGGGCATGCGCGAACACAGATGCAATCCGGTACACTGGCGGGTTGCTCGCCCAGTTCCGAATAATGAATCGCTGCCAGAAGATGCTGCGGATCATGTTCTTGTGCATGTGGATCCGCAGTGGCTGCATATTCGACCGTGAAAGGCGACGCGTAGTGTACAAAGGACCGGTTGTGTCTCTCGGGATTGAACATGGAACGTGATCAGCCGTTGTTATCACCGGCGGCATCCTCGGGGAATATCGCGCGCGCATCCGCGCGTCGACAGCGCCAGGCCCGCCAACTGGGCGCGAGATTCACCATGGATTGCAGGTAGTAAATGCCCTTGAATAGCAGCAACGGCAACGCAATACGCAGGTTGCCGAATACGTTGCCCGCCAGTACCGAGACCACGGCCCGCTGAATACCAAACGCGGGCTTTGGGTTGATAAAAAGCGCATGCAGAGGCGGCGAGTTGAAGCGATAGATAAACCACGAAAACACACCCAGGCCGCGCCGCATCCGCCGATCGAACTGCCGCGCCAGACGCGGTGCCTCGGACGCTTCGCGCAGGCGTGCGTCTATGACCTCCGCCCCCAGCGCAGCGCTTTGCATGGCGAGATATACACCGCTGGAAAATACCGGATCGACAAAAGCATAGGCATCGCCGGCCAGTAACCAGCGGTCGCCATACATGCGCGTGCAGGTGTAGGAATAGTTGCCGGTAGCGTGCGCGGGACTGACCAGTTCCGCCTGCTGCAGGCGCGACCATATCCCCGGACATTGTTTTATCGTTCGCCAGAGAAAATCTTCCGTGGTCATGGCGCCGCGGGTCTTCAGATAGGCCGGTGAACACACGGCGCCGACACTGGTGATGCCATCCTTCAAGGGAATAATCCAGAGCCAGCCGTACTCGAACCAGGCGACGCTGATGTTACCCGCGTCACGGCCCGGCAGCCGCTGCGCTCCCTTGAAATGACCAAAGATTGCCGCACTCGCGTGTTTCGGGTTTCTCTTTTTCACACGCAACCGGTTGGCAAGAAAGGTATCACGACCGGAGGCGTCCACCAGCTGGCGGGCATGCCATTCCCTGGTTTCTCCACGCTCATCCACGGAACATACACGCACACGATCATCGGGAAAATCGATGCTGGTGACGCGTATACCCTCAAAAATTTCTGCGCCTTTGGCACGGCTGTTCTGCAACAGTACATGATCGAATTCCGAGCGGCGCACCTCGAAAGCGTAGGCCGGGCTTTGCTTCACAGCGCGGTCGAAGTAGACGGTAGTTTCTCGATTTCCATATCGTTCAGAGATAAAGTGGGCGCCATATTTGACGAGACCAATCTCCTCGATCTGCGTGCGAATGCCAAGCCGGTCGAACAACGGCAGATTCATCGGCAGCAGCGATTCGCCGATGTGAAATCGCGGGTGGTGTGCTTTTTCCAGCAGATTAACCCGCCAGCCCCGCTCGGCCAGCAGTGTGGCGGCGGTCGAACCGGCCGGGCCACCACCAATGATTAAAACATCGCTCACACCAGTACTTATATCGGATGTCATTGGCTTATCATGAACAGGGCAATTGACCGGAGACATTTTATATGTGTTGGAGAGATTATAACCGATACGATAGCCAGATCGCTGATCGCTTTTGCTCAGTTTGCGGTATGATTGACGCGGCGGTGAACACCGCGCTATAAAACCCGCCTTTCACGACCTGTTCGCGCATGCCCGAGATCACATCGCAGTTTCCTCCACAGCAGGCAGCTTCCCGCACGCTGCCACTGCTGGGATACGCGGATCATGGCCTGGCCGTCGCCCGGTGGCAAAACGCGCCGGTTACGCGTGAAACCTTTCTTCTGCATGTGCAGCGGGTGGCGGAAGATCTGTCCGACCGGCATTTTGTCATCAACCTGTGCCAGAATCGCTATCTGTTTCTGGTTGCGTTCGCTGCCGTGATCACGGCCGGCAAAACCAATCTGTTGCCGCCCAGCCGTGTCGGCGGGCAGGTAAGCGAAGTAGCCGGTGCTTATCCCGATCATCAGATCGTGACCGATACCGATATCGAAGCGGCAATCCGTAACATTGCCGGGAGCCATAACACTCAGATACCGCAGATCGCGGTGGATCAACTCGCGGCTTTGGTCTTTACTTCCGGTAGTACCGGACGCGCGCAGGCGCACCCGAAATACTGGAGCAGTCTGGTCGAAGGCGCGCGGATGGCGGATGCATGCTTTGGTTTTGGCCATGATGCACCGACGACCGTGGTGGCGACAGTGCCGTCACAGCATATGTACGGGCTTGAAACGTCGATCCTGGTGCCTCTGGTCTGCGGAACAGGCATACATGCGGGCCAGCCATTTTACGCTGAAGACATCTGCGCCGCACTGGCCGAGGCTGCCGGAAGACGAATCCTGATTACCACGCCGGTACATCTGCGGGTCTGTGTGGAAAGTGCGATGGAGTGGCCGGCAGTTGAATTTATCATCTCTGCCACCGCGCCGCTGTCCACCGCTCTGGCCGCGCGCGCCGAACGGATTTTTAATTGTCCCGTACTGGAGATTTACGGCTGCACCGAGGCCGGATCCATCGCCAGCCGGCAGACTACTAAAGGATCGCAATGGCAGACATATGATGGGCTGTCGGTTATTCGAAAGGGCACCAGGTTTGAGGTACAGGGTGGACACTTAAGGGAATCGGTTTCTTTGAATGATAGATTGATACTGCACGATGCCAATCATTTTGAACTTGCGGGTCGATGTGCGGATATGGTCAATGTCGCCGGCAAACGGGCTTCATTGAGCAACCTGACACTCAAGCTCAGCGAGGTGGATGGTGTAGAGGACGGAGTTTTCCTGCAGCCGCTGGACGACACGGGGAGTGAGCGCACGACCCGCCTCATCGCCCTGGTGGTCGCGCCCGGTCTGGGGGAGAAGCAAATTCTCAAAAGGCTCGCCGAATGCATGGACCCGGCCTTTCTGCCGCGGCCGCTTTACCGGGTCGATCGCCTGCCACGCAACGATCTGGGCAAGCTACCGCGCGACGAATTGCTGAAGCTGGTACGGCGCCTGCAACAGGCGAAGCACGATGGTTGATGTCGCTCCGGATTTTGAGATTGAAGAGGTAATCGAGAACAGTCACCCATGTCTGGCCGGCCATTTCCCGGGCAATCCTATCGTCCCCGCGGTGGTTCTGCTGGACATGGTGGTTGCCGCTATGGAGCGGTGGCGTCCCGGTCGCCAGGTTACTGCCGTGCGATTGGCAAAATTCCTGGAACCGTTGCGGCCCGGTGTAGCGTTTCGCATTGCGCTCAGAACAGGGAGCAATGACCTGACGCGGTTTCAGTGCACTGTCGAGGGTCGAATCATAGCCGAGGGTATCATTGACGCCCTCCCCATCATGGTCGCTACGGATGTCTGATTCCGATACGTTGTTACTGGATCCGCGGATGAAGATGTTACTGGCGAATTATCCGCCAGCGCTGTTTCCCGAAGGCTTGTACCGCAGTATCGAATTGCTGGAACGTTACAGTCAGGATCTGGCCATCGGGCTGCTGGATCAACTCGATGTTCCGGCGCGGTTGAAAACCTGGCAGACAGTCGGAGCACTGATCCAGGGGCTCGGTTATACGGCGCAATTCGCTACCGCGCTGGGCTGGCTCCTGGAGCGTCTGGTCGAGTCTGAAGCGATCGAAAAGGAAGTGCGTGGCACAGAACGGTACTATCGTTTGCGCCACGAACTCTGGCAACCGGAGCTGGAGTCACTGCGGGCGTCTGTACTTGCGATCGATCCTGCCAATGCCGCCGCCCTGGATCTGATGGACCGGGCCGCAATGGCTTATCCGGCCGTTGCCCGCGGCGAGCTCAGTGGTGAACAGGCCCTCTTCGGAGCCGGGGAGATCGGCTTATGGCTGGTCTATTTCGATAACGGCAATCCAACTTATGCCATCAACAACAGTCTGGCCGCACATGCCATTGCCGGCCGGCTGCTCGACAAACCCCGCATACGCATCCTGGAACTGGGGGCAGGTGCCGGTAGCGCAGCCGAAGCCTTGCTGAACGTGCTGATCGAGCAGGGCCTTTCCGATCGGCTCGAGCGTTACGTGATCACCGAGCCGAATACTTTTTTCCGCCGCCGCGCCGAGCGCCATCTGAAAAAACATTTCGGACATTTGCCGCTCAGCTTTGCCGGGCTTGATATCGATCGGGACTGGTGTGAACAGGGCTTTGCCGGCGAAAGTTACGATCTGATCTTCGGCGTCAACGTCTTTCATGTAGCCCATGATCTGTCGTTCAGTCTCGACCAGGCGCGCAGGCGGCTGGTTCCGGGCGGCTGGCTGGTGGTGGGCGAATGCCTGCGCCCGTCGCCGTGGCAACCGATCTTTCCCGAATTCATGTTTCAGATCCTGGACGGCTTTATGCACGTCAAGCTGGAGCCCGAGACGCGGCCGAATCCCGGTTTTCTTACCGCTGCGCAATGGCGTCAGGCCTTTGCCCGCGCGGGCTTCGGGCACAGCGAGGTCGCGCCCGACGTTGAGCGCATTCACGAGCTGTATCCATATTTCTTCACCGGAGCAATCTGTGGTCGCTGACGGGAGTATGCCTGCCTGATTGCCGGTGTGTGTGTCCAGGGCGGGCGATGATAACGTTAAGTATGTTTTTCGATAAACACGGCACGCTTCTTGAGACGAACCACTGGGCGATGACCGTGGATGCCGTATGATAGGAGAGCTGCTGGAGAATGTGTGCTGGTGCGCGCAATGGCGGCTGTCGTGCACAGCGCGGGTTTTGAGCCAGCGCGAATCAGCGCATGATATAGTGAATCCGAGTACGGTAGCTGACAGTAAGCCAATAATAGTTATAACTTTTTGAGGTAAATCATGGGAAGCAATCTTTCACCCGGCGAACGGGAACTGGCCGGTCTGATCGTCGAAACACTGAATCTGGAGGAGGTTGACGCCGACGCGATCGAGCCCGAAGCACCGTTATTCGGCGATGGTCTGGGGTTGGATTCCATCGATGCACTGGAACTGTCGCTGATGATCTCGACGCGCTACGGTATACAACTGCGCTCCGACGATCCCGACAACAAACACACCTTCGCCTCCCTGCGTTCGCTGAACAATTACATCGAGCAACACCGCGTCAAGTAAAGTCCGCGACTTAATAAAATTATTTCCGTGGCAGTTAATCCAATCTCCGATCAGCGCTGGACCGACTTTCCAGAGCGCGGCATGCCGTCCATGCTGCGGCTGATCCACTGGATCGCCACGCGTATCGGCCGCTGGGCCGCACGGCTGCTGTTGTACCCGATCACGCTGTACTTTCTGCTGCGGGCAGGAGCGGCCAGGCGTGCGTCGCGCGAATATCTCAGGCGCGTCCTCGGCCACGAACCCGGCTGGCGGCACATCTTCCGGCATATTTTCTGTTTTGGCACCACGATTCTGGACCGTGTCTACTTCCTGGGCGGCCAGATCGAACGCTTCGATGTACGTATTCACCAGCCGGACGTTTTCTTCCGGCAGGTGGAAAAGGGCCGCGGCTGTATACTGCTTGGTTCGCACCTGGGCAGTTTCGAGGTACTCCGGGTACTGGCCGTATCAAGGCCCAGTTTGCGGCTCAGGGTATTGATGGATGTGGAGCACAACCGCGATATCACACGGCTTCTGGACGCTATCAATCCCGAGATCGCCGCCACTGTCATCGCACCGGGCAGACCGGATACGTTATTGAAGGTCAAGGAGAGTCTGGACGCCGGCTATTTGATCGGAACACTGGGCGATCGTGTCGGCGGTGATCGTAATACAGCACGCTGCAGGTTTCTCGGTGCGCCTGCCGAGTTTCCCGCCGGGCCGGTGCTGCTGGCCGCTGTCATGAAATGCCCCGTCGTTTTGTTCTTCGGCCTTTACCGCGGCGGTAACCGCTACGACGTGCATTTTGAATTATTTGCCGAACAGATAATGCTGGATCGCAATCAGCGCCAGCAGGCAGTGGAAGATTGGACACAGCAGTATGCAACGCGGCTTGAGCATTATGCCAGACAAGCGCCTTATAACTGGTTTAATTTTTATCCCTTCTGGTATATTTCTCGTGAACAGTGTTCCGGTTCCCCTGACGTTGCCGATCATTCCAGAGTCTGACCTGTCTTGCCAATCGAAAGAACCACGCTCTGCAATCTGATTCCACATACTGGCGCCATGTGCCTGCTGGATCGTATCGAGGAATGGGATGACGATGTCATCGTCTGCATCAGTCAGTCACATCGTGCGCCGGAAAATCCGCTGCGTCGCAACGGTCGGCTGTCGGCCTTGCATGTTTTCGAGTACGCGGCCCAGGCGGCGGCGGCGCACGGCGCCCTTTTGACCGGTGTGCGGGATGCCGAGCCGCGGGTCTTCGCCGCCCTGCGCGATGCATATCTGTCACATGCATATCTGGACGCGATCGAAGCACCTCTTGAGATTATTTCCACGCGGTTGTTAGTCGACGGCGGGAATGCAGTCTATTCGACGGAGATCCGTGGCGGCGGCTCGACGATTGCCAGGGCACGTCTTTTCCTGATGGTTGCGCGGCCGTTGAGCAATGAAGCATAAGTCCGTATGGAAATGGCATTTGATCGTGCCGCTCGCGTGCCTGTTTCATACTGCCGGCGCGGGTGAATTTACGTTAGATGAATTAATGACGGCCTTTTCCAGGGTGGATGCGGTATCCGCCGAATTCCGCGAGGTCAGGAGACTCGAGATTCTGCAGGCGCCGCTGATTTCCACCGGTACACTGTGCTATCGCGCGCCCGATACATTTGTGAAAGAGTCCCTCGAGCCGCGTCGCGAGCGGGTGGCCATACGCGGCGATGAAGTCCGGATCACTGACGGTGCTGACACGAAAGTTTTATCACTGGACGCGCATCCAGCCCTGCGCGCCTTTGCGGAATCGTTTCGGGCGACACTTGCCGGCGATCGCGCGGCGCTGGAACGCTATTATCGTGTGCGGCTGGAAGGTGATCGTGACGAGTGGACTTTGCGACTGGTACCGCGTGCCGATGCCGCTGCCGCGATGGTCAGTTCCATCACGCTGCGCGGTGCGGATGCGCGTGTCGACAGCATCGAAACGCTGCGGACCGGTGGCGAACGCAGCATGATGACGATCGAACCAAAGCAGCCCTGATAGTTACGGCCCTGCATGAGCGCTAAACGCCGGTTCATAGCAGTCGTCATCTGGTTATCGTTTGTGCTGGTCTGCCTGTGGCTGAACCTGGCTCACATCCGGGTCAGCACCGATCTTGAGCCTTTTCTCCTCGATGAAAGCCAGGCGGGTCAGCTGCTCGCGCAGCTGGGTGAAGGCCCGGCGCAACGGCTGATTCTGATCGGCATCGCCGAGGGCACGGAAGCGGAGCGGGCCGACGCCAGCCGGCAGCTG
>CAZFUS010000014.1:0-42689 GCA_964522485.1 uncultured Enterobacteriaceae bacterium
ATTCACTATTCACTATTCACTATTCACTATTCACTATTCACTATTCACTATTCACGCGCTTCGCGCACTACCAGCGCAGCATGCGACGTACGATGCCGTCGTTGCGGAAGGCATGGTAGAGTGCACCACTGATGTGCACGGCGATCACTGCCAGCAATGCCCATGCCGTCCACAGGTGTATCTCGCCCCAGAACTCGTTCATGTCCTCATCCGCCTCGGCAATGCGCGGAAACTCAATCAGCCACCAGAATTCGGTATCCCAGCGGGTATGGGCGGAGGACAGATAGCCACTCACACAGACTGCCAATATCAACAGATACAAAACTACGTGATCGAGCCATGCAAGTTTATGCATCCACGGCTTCATGGAGCTGGATTGTTCCGGCGCCGGCCGATGCTTGAAGCGCACGTACAGCAGTATTAACAGTAGCAGCACGAGTGTAATGCCGATGTTCTTATGCAACTGGAACGGAAACTCGCGAAATCTCAGTTCCTCCGAAGGCAGCGGCAGACCCATCATCCACCAGCTGGAGATAAACAGAAAGAAGATCGATACCGCCAGCAGCCAATGCAGTATGACAGCCGTTCTACTGTAACCTTGTCTTTGCATAACAGATTCCGCTCTTAATTAGCTTTGTATCGGTTCAGGCAACCGGGCAGTCTCATAGGATGACATGTTTGTTTGCCTGTCAGGCGCCAGACTCGCTGTGCCGACCAGCTATCACGCCCACGGTCATCATTAAATGAATTACAAACCAGAGGAGTATGTGCCACAGGTATGTTTCCCTGAGTATCGGCCCGGCGTTAACAGCTGTGGCAAACTGAAGCGCGTCAATCAATGTCAGTGCACCGAACACCAGGAGCGCAGCAGTCGAAGCCGCGGGACTGTAATTGACCAGCGCCCCGCCGACGATTATTGAAATAAAGGCGAGAACCGTGCCGACAAAGGCCAGCCACATCATAGTGCCCGGAAACCAGTCCGGCGTTGACAGGCCAAGCCCCCAGACATGCTCAACCATGTATTCACACTCCGCCAGTGTGATACCTTCCTCTTCAAGCTCTTCTTCGGGACAATCCGCAGCCGGCATCTGTTCAGCCGGCATGGAATTGACCATAACGGATTGCTTCATCCACTCATTCCCGTGAAAGCCGGTCAGAAAGACGCCGAGCACGATTGCCACCACACCCAGGGCACTGGCCCAAGCCGGGCCGCGAGAGACTGAACCCGAGTGATTTTCGGAATACGATGTTGCCATGCAGCACCTATTGGCTTGATATTAGAACTGTTCTAAAGACTCTATCGGATGCAGTGCCGCGCGGCAACTGCCCGCCGACCCTCTCCGCATCTCGCTGGTTAAGTCAGGAATAATTCCCAGATTGTGTCAAATTATCAGGCATTGACAATATTGTGGCGAATGGCGAGCCGGGCGATTTCAGCGACACTTTTTACTTCCAGCTTATTCTTGATCTGCGTGCTGTAGTTGGCGACAGTCTTGTAGCTGAGTGACAGGCGCTTGGCGATATCGCTGGTGTTGTGACCCTCGGCCAGCAGACAGAAGATTTCAAACTCACGCGTCGACAGTCCGGAAAACGGCGTATCCTTGCCGCGCATTTTCTGAAACGCCAGGCGTTCGGCGATACTCTTGTCCAGATGCGTCTTGCCCACCGCCAGCTGCCGGATGGCGTCTACCAGCGCCTCCGGTGCACCGCTCTTGGTCATATAACCTTGCGCACCGGCCTGCAGGGCCTGCTCGACGAAAATGGTGTCTTCGTGCATGCTGAAAACCAGAATGCGGGCTTCCGGATCGCGCGCAATGATGCGACGGATGGCCTCCAGCCCGCCAATTCCCGGCAGGGAGAGATCCATGACGATGACATCCGGCTGCAGCTGTGAATAGTACTTGCAGGCCGACTCGCCATTATCGGCTTCGGCAACCACTTCAATATCGCTGCTGTGTCGAAGCAGTGTTCGATAACCGGCTCGAACAACAGCATGATCATCGACCAGGATGACACGGATCACACCGGGCTTTTCAGTCATTAATCGTACTTCCTGTAATGGGTATAGTAATGTGTATTGATACCCCGTGACCGGCTTGTGTGGCTAGGGAAAAATTCCCGCCTACTGCTTCGGTGCGTTCCCGCATGCCCAGAATACCCAATCCCCGGCGGGTAGTTTCCGGATCGAAACCCAGGCCATCATCGGCAAGTTTCAGTTCGAGACCGTCACTTTCTGAGCCGGTTATTCGCCTGATTTCGACATCAACCTTGTTGGCATCCGAGTGTTTGCTGATATTGGTCAGGCCTTCCTGCACGATACGGTACACCGTGATATTCAATTCCTCACCGAGATATTCCAGATCGCCCTCGTGACTGAAGTGACAGAACATATCTTCATGGCGGGCGTTCCAGTCATCGATCATTTCCTGCAGCGCCACAATCAGTCCCAGCTCATCCAGTACCACCGGCCGCAGCCGCCGCATCATCTGCCGTGCGACGTCGTACATATTGTTGGAGATATCAACAATTGTATCGGCCCCCTCGGTGATTGGACTGTTTTTCTCGGCCTCCTGCTGATTGATGGAGGCAGCTACCGCCTTGATGGCACTGATAGACTGGCCAAGCTCATCATGCAGTTCATGCGCCAGATTGCGCCGCTCGCGTTCCTGGATCGCCAGTGAACGCTGGGTCAGCAGCCGGTTTTCCTCACGGCTGCGCTGCAGTACTTCGGCCATGTGATTGAATTTTTCAGAAATCCGTGCCAGCTCCGGCAGCTTGAACCGGGGCAGCCGCAGGCGGTAATCACCCTGTTCGATACCTCCCAGTCCATGCAGGATGGTGCTTATGGGCGCCAATCCCCGGCCGATGGTGAAATACACCAGGAAATTGGCGGCCACCACGAACAATACCAGCAGACCCAGAATCACCCGCACATCGGTCCAGACCTCATCAATCTCGTCAACCGGATCAGCGCGTATCAATATCTCGGTTTCCGGCAGCCCGGGCGAGGACAACAGCCGCCGGAACTCCATGGGTGCCGGTCCGATCAGACTGACAAACCAGTCAGGTGCCCGGGCATGCCTGCCGCTTTTGAAACTGCCCACCGTGTCGAGCACCGGGATCCCCTGCCGGAGTATTTCGATGTGCAGATGCCGCGTCTCTCCCAGGCGGGCGATCTGGCGCACGATATCCTGTTGCGCGGCGGCAATTTCGTTCCTGTTCTCTGCCGTATTCGACAGCGCGACCTCGATCAACCGTAGCGTGAGATTCGCCGTCGAGCTCACCTCCTCCTGAACCGCGCGCCGCGCCTGCTGGATGACAAATATCGTCCCCAGCAAGAGAACCAGAATGAAACACAGCGTGATCAGCAGATTGAGTCGGACACGCAGGCTCATGAATGTAGATTTTGATCGGTCATTATTGTGTGGCAGATTATGCGTGTCAGTCCGCTACCAGACAATAACGCCATGAGATGAACCGAGGCTGAATCGGCAATTGATATCAAGCGCTTAAACCGATATCATTTGATAATTTTTATCATTTGATAACTATTTTTATTTGTCATTTCTGCAAATCCATAGGAAACGCTCCCGATGTGGTGTCCGCCCAGAAACTATCGATATCTGTGCCTGTTGCCGTTATTGATCACAGCAACATCAGTATCCGCCGGTGCTGTTGATCAGGCTGTGCAGGAACGCGAAGAGGTTCAGGAACAGTCCCGGCAATCACAGCAGCAAATCGATGAGTTTGCGTCCCAGACCGACGACATGGCGCAGCGCTATCGCGAAGTCCTGCGTAATATCGATCAGACAAAAGCCTACAACGAGCAGTTACGCAAACAGCTGGCACAGCAGGAGGAACAGCTGGCCTCATTCCACCAGCAGATCGATGAAGTCGAGGAAACACAGCGCAATATCGTGCCGCTGATGTCCCGCATGATCGAGGTGCTTGAAGAGCTGATCGCAGTTGACAGCCCGTTTCTGCCCCAGGAACGTAAGGCGCGGCTGACCGCTCTGCAGGAAATGATGTATCGGCCGGATGTAACTCTGCCGGACAAGTTTCGCCGCATCATGGAAGCCTACCAGATTGAAATGGATTACGGCCGCAACATCGAGGCCTATGAAGGCGAACTCGCGCGCGATAACGGCAACACGCTGACCGTTGAATTTCTACGTCTGGGACGGCTCGGTCTTTACTACCAGACGTTGAACGGCGAGGAATCAGGCTATTGGGACGACGCCAGCAACAGCTGGAAAACCCTGCCTGACGATTTCAATCACTCCATTGCCAAAGGTCTGAAGATCGCGCGCAAGGAAGCACCACCCGATTTCTTCAGAGTTCCGGTCCCGGCCCCGGAAAACGCAGAATGAAAACAAAACTGATGATCATTGCGGTGGTCTGTGCCGCCGGCTGGACTCTATCCGCACAAGCCGTGAACAGTCTTGACGAACTGCTGCGCGAGGTCCGGGAACAGAGTACCCAGGAAAAGCGCGAGTTCAGGGAACGGGTTGAGCGTTTCGAAAATGCCCGTGATCGACAGCAACAGCTACTGGAACAGGCGCAGGCGGAGCTGGCCGAACTCGAGACCGAAAGCGCATCCATGCAGGAACAGTTCAAGGAAAACGTCAGTGAGATAGCCGAACAGGAAAAGGAGATCAAACAGCGTATGGGCTATCTGGATGAACTGCACGGCGTCGTGCGCCAGGTGGCCGGTGACATTCAGGCCTCGCTCGAAACGTCGCTGGTATCGGTCCAACATCAGGATCGCTCAGCATTTGCTGAACAGATCGCCAGCAGTTCACAACTGCCTCCCCTCAAGGATATTGAAAAGCTCTGGCAGCTGACCCTGGACGAGATCGCTGCAGCCGGGAAAGTTACTCGATTCAATACCCAGGTCGTTAATTTGGAAGGCGAACAAAACGAACAGTTGGTTACACGAGTCGGTACCTTTATCGCCATCGCTGACGGCCACTATTTGCGCCACCTGGATGCAGATAACAAGCTTGCCGAGCCTCCGCGCCAGCCCAGCAGCCGTCATCTGCAGCTGGCAGCAGAGCTTGAGCAGGCCGAGACGGGGATGCATCCGATCGCGATCGACCCGACGCGGGGCACGCTGCTGGCCCTGCTGGTCCAGTCACCGGACCTGGAAACCCGTATCCGGCAGGGCGGTATCGTTGGTTACATTATTATTACGCTCGGTATTATCGGACTATTGCTGGCTCTGGAACGATTCTTTGTCCTGTCGCAGATCTACCGCAAGGTCAGCCGGCAACTGCGTGACAAGACGCCGGGCAGGAATCCGCTTGGCCGGGTTATGCAAGTGTATATCGACAACAAGCATGTCGATACCGAGACACTGGGACACAAGCTGGATGAAGTCATTCTGCGCGAGGTCAATCCGCTGCAACGCGGTCTCGGTACCGTCGCCATTCTGGCCGCAGTGGCGCCGTTGCTGGGCCTGCTGGGTACGGTCACTGGCATCATCGAGACATTCCAGTCGATTACATTATTCGGTACTGGCGATCCGAAGCTCATGTCCGCCGGTATTTCCGAGGCCCTCGTTACCACGGTACTCGGACTGCTGACTGCCATCCCGCTGCTGCTGATACACAGTTTCCTGTCATCGAAGAGCAATGCCATTATCCAGATTCTGGATCAGCAGAGCGCCGCCTACGTCGCCGTACTGGCCGAATCCGAGCACCACTCGAACAACACCAAAGCCAATGCCTGATCAATTAGAACAGCTGGTGATCTTCTTCGAGCGTGGCGGGCCTGTCCTCATAGGTGTGCTTGGTGTCTCAACCCTGTTATGGATCCTAATCCTCGAACGCTACTGGTTCCTGAATTTCACCTATCCCAGAAAACTCGAAGCCATCGTGCAGCGCTGGGAAAAGCGCGCGGATCGCCGTTCCTGGTATGCCCTGCGGCTGCGCGAGGGACTGACTGCGGAGATCAATCTCGCCTTGCAATCCTACCTGTCACCGATACAGACCATCACCCACATTCTGCCCTTGCTGGGGCTGCTCGGCACGGTGACCGGAATGATCGCCATCTTCGATGTCATCACGGTGTTCGGCACCGGTAATGCCCGCGGCATGGCCGACGGAATCTCCCGCGCCCTGCTGCCGACGACTGCCGGGCTGACCACCGCAATCGTGGGCCTGTCCTTCAGCGTAAATCTGCGTCACCGTGCCCGCCTTGAACGCCAGCAGGCGCAGGACCGGCTTAACATCAGCGACTGAAACCATGCGAACTTCACACACCGAACGTGACAGTGCCGACGTCGGCGTTAACCTGACGCCGCTCATCGACATGGTATTTATACTTTTAATTTTCTTTCTGGTCACCGCCTCGTTTACCAAGGAGGCGGGTATTGATGTCGACCGTCCGTCCGCGGAAACCGCCGTTCGTCAGGAACGCGGCAACCTGGTGATCGCCATCAGCGCGAACGGCGAAATCTGGATCGATAATCAACAGGTGGATATCCGTGCAGTCAGGGGCCACGTTCAGCGGCTGCATGCCCAGAATCCTGAAGGGACGGTCATCATTACCGCTGACCGGGATGCCCGCAGCGGTTTGATGGTCAATGTCATGGATCAGGTCCGGCTGGCCGGTGTCAGCAGCGTTGCCATCGCCGCCAAGCGCCCGGGCGCGGCGCAGTGAATCCAGACAGGCCGATCATGCTGTACCGATGATATCAGCCGCACACCGGACAGGTTGACCAATGGCATTGAGATTCTCGCTGTTCGCAATCGCCGCAATTGCCCTGAACCTGTTGCTGTTTTATTTCATTCAGCAAATGGTGAGCAACGACCCGTCAGCTATTGATACTTACGAGGACCTCCGACTGATCGAGTTTGTGCGCCTGCGCGAAGAACCGCCGGAACCCGAGGAGCAACGCAAGGAAGAGGAACCGCCGGACAAGCCGGAACCGGAAGAACCGGAGGAACCGCCGCCGGAAATTTCTCAACCCGAACCGCCGGAACCGCAGCAGCCACAGCCCGACGTTCCGAGTCCGAACATTGACATTCCACTCGGCATTGACGGGGTACCTTACGTCGGTGACTTTATGAAATCGCCGGAACCGGAACCCGAGCCGCAGACACAACCAGATACCTCAAGCATCTTGACGGATGTCAAGCCGACGGTACGTATACCGCCGCAATACCCGCCACGCGCCCTGCGATCCGGTATCGAGGGCAGTGTGACGGTGGAATTCACCATCGCCACCGACGGTTCCGTGAAAGATCCCAAAATCATCGACGCCGATCCGCCACATATCTTCAACGACGCTGTGTTACGCGCGATCCAGCGCTGGGAATTCAATCCGGAAAAAGTGGACGGTCAGGTCGTCGAACGACGAGCGCGTCAGGTGGTCCGCTTCAAGCTGCAATGATATGAGATTTTTATCCCTCAGTCCCACTGCATGGCCACTGCTGATCCTGCTGTCAGGCATGGCGATCACTGCCGGCCTGGCGCCGCTGTCAGGACACACGCAGCAAAGAGAGGACGGTGAATACCTGCTGTCGGAACAGACTTACAATGCATTGACTGAAATCAATGAAATGCTGCAAAACGATCGCTACGAGGCGGCGCTGCGTCAATTACAGGTTCTCGACGACAAAATTTCTGACGACGACTACGAACAGGCCGTCGTTGATCAGACGCTGGGGTATGCCTATAACGGTCTCAAGCGTTACGACCGGGCAGCCGAATCCTTCATCCGCGCCGTCGACAGCGATGCGCTGCCACCGGATGTCAGCCATCAACTTGAATATTTCATCGCCCAGTTGCTGGCACAGAACGAAGATTACAAACGCGCCCTGACCTATCTCGAACGCTGGTTCCAGGATGAACCGGATCCCGGAGCCGATGCTCACCGGCTGGCAGCCGGACTGTACTACCAGACCGGTAACTATCAGGGTGTCATCGAGCAGGCACGCGCTGCCATCCGCAAGGGCCAGAGTGTCGACGAAAGCCTGTATCAGCTGCTGCTGGCTGCCTACTTTGAGACCAAGAATTACTCACAGGCTGCCGAACTGCTGGAAACGCTGCTGCAGCTGTTTCCCGATAATGGCGAGTACTGGAAACAACTGGCGTCGACCTACCAGCTTCTGAACCAGGATGGGAAAACACTGGCTGTCATGGAGCTGGCCTACCGGCGCGATCTGCTGAATGCCGAGGAAAAGCTGCGGCTGGCACGCCTGTACCTGCACCAGGAATCGCCTTATCAGGCGGCCAAGTTCCTGCAGCGGGAAATCGATCAGGGCGGTCTCGGCAAGACACGGGAAAGCATGCAACTGCTGGCGGAAAGTTATTTTATGGCCCGTGAAACGGACGCAGCCATCAAGGCCTATGGCGAGGCCGCAAGGCAATTCGGCGACGCCGATTATTACATGCGCCAGGGCCAGCTGTTGTTCAATAAGCAGCGCTGGGACGAAGCCTATCAGGCCTTAACAGAAGCAGTCGCAGCAAGTGAACTCGATAATCTTTCTCAGGCCCAGCTGTTACTCGGCATCAGCGCCTACAAGCTGGAGAAGTATGACACCGCCGCACAGGCGTTAAACGCCGCGCTGGATGGCAGCAACACCCGTGACACCGCCAACTACTGGCTGCAGCAGTTAGAGCAGACCCGCAAGCAGGAAAACACTGATGACGGCTCAATCAGCCCTGCGGCAGTGCCGCAAGTGCGCTGATCAAAGCCTTAGCCGACTGATAGCGTTCCGCGGGCTGCTTCGCCAGACACCGATCAATAAATGACTGATAGGGTGCCAGCGAGGCAGACAGCCGCGGCGGCGGCGCATAGATATGCTGATAAATCATGGCGGCGGGGGCATCCGCCTTGAACGGCTTCTTGCCGGTCAGCAGTTCATAGAACAGCACCCCGGCGCTGTAGATGTCGGACCGCACATCGAGTTCCAGACCCTGTCCCTGCTCCGGACTCATGTAATGCGGCGTCCCCAGCACCTTGCCGATAGTCGTTAAATCACCACGGTTATCGAGACGCTTGGAAATACCGAAATCCGCCAGTGCCAGACTGTCATCACCCCGGAACATGATATTGGCGGGCTTCAGATCGCGGTGGATAATGCCGGCGTTATGGATTGCATTCAGTCCGTAGGCGATATGCGTCATATAGCTGAGCGCCGTCTCCGTATCCACAATCCCGTTTTCGAGACGCTGTTTCATATCACCGCGTGAAAAAAACTCCATGGCAATATAACCGTACTTGTTGGTTACGCCATGCTCGTGAATCTTGACCACAAACGGACTGTCGAGATCGGATATCAGTTCCGCTTCCTGCAGAAAGCGTCGCAACTGTGGCTGGGCTGTGTTACGGATATCCAGCACCTTGAGCACGATGGACAGACTGTCTGCGCCACGTTCGGCCAGATAAACATGTGACATGGCACCGCGGCCGATCAGACGCACCAGTTTGTAATCACTGGGCGTGCGTTTGCCCTCGAATTTATCATCCCGCCGGAGCTGGTCGATGATCTCCGAATCCTGCTTGAGGATGGCCTGTTTCTCGGCCGTCTTTTCGGCGCTGATATTCAGTGTGGCCTGAATAACCGCCGCCAGGCGCTTGGAGGAAACATCCTTCTTGTTGATGTACTCGGCTGCACCCAGTTTGATGGCGCGGGCGGCGATATACTCATCGCCTTCAGCGGTTAGAATAACGGTGGGAGGGAAATCGTTGCGGCTACCGAAAAGCTTCAACCATTCCAGACCATCTTCGGTCTCACTCAGCTTGTAATCCAGCAACAGGATATCGTAGGCAGACCATTCGAAGTCCGCTCCGGGCCTGCCCATTTTCGTGAAATCATACGCCGTAATCCCGGCGCCGGGAAATTCCCGTTTAAGATACAAGCTCAACAGGGCAATAAAATCCCTTGAATCGTCCACAATGAGTATACGCATGACTTTAGACTGTACGCTCGAGCTGATTATTCAAGTGGACGAATTGTAACGCATGCCTGCACATGTGCGTTGGCTTTTCATCCCCTGACTGGATCGCTGCGCTCCGCAAAGCGGCCGAACTTGTGCATCACCACCGGCAGAATCAGAAGATTCAGCACGGTTGAAGAAGCCAGTCCGCCGATAATGATGGCAGCCATAGGCCCCATAATTTCACGGCCCGGATTGTCGCTGTCAACGGCAATGGGCAGCATCGCCAGTGCGGTTACCAACGCCGTCATCAGGATTGACGGCAGACGTTCCTGGGCACCGCGCACCATGGTCTCGAGATCCCACAGTCTGCCTTCCCGCGTCACGAGGTGATCATAATGAGTAACCAGCATAATCGAATTGCGCACTGTGATACCGAACAGAGTCACAAATCCGACCAGCGATCCAACGGACAGAGTGCCGCCGGTCAGTAAGGCGGCGATCACGCCGCCTACCAGTGAAAAAGGGATATTGATGAGCATCAGCAGCATATGCCGCAGGCTGCCGATAGCAATGTAAATCAGCATCAGTACCAGCAGACCGATGATACTGGCATGCAGGATCAGATCGCGGCCTGCCTGGGCCTGTTCAACGGCCGCGCCCGTGAATTCCGGATAGGTATTGGGCTTGAAGCTGACTTCGCTATCTATACGTTGCCGGATCTCGTCCATGAAGCCGGCAATATCCCGTCCCTCGGCGTTGGCAGTAACGGTCTGCAGCCGCTGTCCTCCCTGATGCAGGATATTATAGTGGCCCGAGGTCTGTTCAATGTGCGCCACCCGACCCAGCGGCACAAGTTCGCCATCGCTGTTTCTGAGCGGCAACTGCTGAATATCGTCCACATCCCGGCGCAACGACGCATCCAGAACCACGGCCACATCAAACAGGCGATTGCCCTGGCTGATGCGGCTGACGACCTGACCCTCATAGGCCGTCTGCACAGCGGTCAGGACATCGACCGGCCGCAGTCCCCAGAAACCCAGCTTGTCGAGCTGCAGCCGGATATCAAGCATCGGTGTTCCCGGCGGCGAGCGCACCTGGACATCGGTGGCACCATCGATTTCTCCGATGAGTGTCGCGATCTCCGCCGCTTTCTGATCCAGATATTCGAGATCATTGCCGTAAACATTCACAACAACGGGGGAAGAATATCCCGAAATGGTCTCATCCACCCGTTCGATCAGAAATGTATTCGCCTCGAACAGCAGGCCCGGGAAATCCCTCAGAATGCGCCGCAGTTCATCGAGTATCGCCTGCTGCTCGGCACCCGACAGGCCGCGATCCAGATCGACCTCGAATTCGCTGTAATGACTGCCGTATGTATCGGCACCCCGCTCGGCGCGTCCGGCCCACTGGGAAACCGAACGCACCCCCGGTATGTCGAGGAATTCCTCGGTCAGCCGGTTACCGACCCGGATCGATTCCGCCAGCGAGGTGCCCGGCAACAGTGTCGTGTGAACTATGTAATGGCCCTCGCGCAGTTCCGGCAGAAACTGGCCGCCCAGCCGCGGCAGGATCGCGAGACCAATGGCGCAGAAGATCAGACTGGCAAGAATGGTCACCGCGGGCGCCCGGCCCAGTAACCGCAGGGCTGCAGCGTAAACAGGCTTGATCAGGGCGATCAGCGGCGGATCCTTGTCACTCAGCCGGCCGCGCACAAGCAGCAGATAACACAGTGCCGGTGTTACCGTCAGCGCCACCAGCAATGACATCAGAATCGCCAGGATATAGGCAAAGCCCAGAGGCGAGAACAGTCGTCCTGCGACACCGCCCAGAGTCAGCAGCGGTACGAACACCAGGGCCACGATGAAACTGGCGTAGACAACCGAGCCACGCACTTCCATGGAGGCATCGAAAACCACATCCAGTGGCGATCGCGCGTTCTTCTGCTGCCGGTTTTCGCGCAGCCGGCGAAATATATTTTCGGTATCAATAATGGCATCGTCGACGACTTCACCCAGTGCAATGGCAAGGCCGCCGAGTACCATAATGTTGAGATTCATGCCCAGTTCCAGCAATACCAGCGCCGCACTCAGCAATGACAACGGGATCGCAAGCGCCGATATCAATGCCGTGCGCAGGTTGAACAGAAACACCAGCAGCACCACGATTACAAACAGACCACCCACCAGCAGATGACCACTGATGTTCTTGAGCGAATCCTGAATATAATTGGCGGGACGGAACAGCTCCGGATACAGCGTGATGCCCTCCCTGTCCATTATCGTCTCGAATTCACCCAGTACCTGCTCGACTTCCCGGGACACCGTCAGCGTATTCGCCCCGTACTGGCCGATGATCATCATGACGATGCCCGGCTCGCCCATGATCGAGGCGGCGCCGATCGGCGGTGCCGGCGCCATGGTGACACCGGCGACATCGCCTATGAGAATGTTGCGGCCCTGCTGACGTCTGAGCACGACCTGCTCGAGTTCTCCGGCTGTTACCGGCTGACCCTGTACCCGCAGCGTGATGCGCTGACTGTCGTTCTCGACGAAACCGGAACCGTAGATACCGGTCGCCTGCCGCGCGGCATCGACGACCGTCTGCATGCCGATATCGAAACGATTCATACGATCAGGCTTGAGCTGGATCTGCAGCTGGCGGATATCGCCGCCGAATATATTGACATCGGCGACGCCGGGCACACTGAGAATGCTCGGCACCAGCGTCCAGTCGACCAGATCGCGCAGCTCCATCAGGCTGTAGTCATCGGATGTCAGCCCGATGGTGAGTACGGTAGCCGAGGACGAAGACAGGGGCGCCGGTACCGGTGGCTCGACACCGGGCGGTAGATCGTTGATGACGCCGGCCAGACGCTCGCTTACCAGCTGCCGGTTGCGATAAACCCCGGTCTGCTCTTCGAATATCGCCGTGATGATCGACAGGCCCTGAATCGATTCCGAACGCACGTATTCCAGGCCAATGATGCCCGCCAGGGCCTGTTCGATGGGCTGGCTGACCAGGATCTCGACCTGCTCGGCCGACAGCCCCGGTGCCTCGGTCTGGATCTGCACCATTTTCGGTGCAAACTCTGGAAAAATATCCAGACCCGCATTACCCAACCGGTACGCGCCATACCCCATCGCCACCAGCGCCAGCATAAGGATGACGCCGCGGAAACGGATGGAGAAACGGACGATGGCCGCCAGCATGTCAGAATCCGCCGATCACACGTCGTCATCCTCATCCGGTATCTGCCAGCGATACTCTTCTGACAACAGCATCTGGGCACCGGTGGTGACGATCTCGGTACCCGGCGCAACCTGATCGGCGGGGATGAACCAGCCGTTACTGAGTTTGACCGGCTCATCGAGGCTGCGCCGGTAAAAGAAGCTTTCGCCCTGTTTGAGATAGATCCACGGCTGACCGGCCTGCCGGACCACCGCCTGGGCGGGGGCATGGATGCCCTCGATCAATTCGCCTGAGACAGGAATCCAGGCATGCGTGCGCATGCCGATGCGCAGTCTATCGGCCTGGGTACGGAAATAATAGGTCTCGCCCTGCAGGCCCGGTTCAATACGCGGGGCCGCCGAGACCAGGTAGGCCTTGCGTGCCGCCACGCGGTTATCATTGCGGTTGATATAGATCACCCGGGTCTCGGGCGGCAGGGTCTGCTCCTGGGTCAGTGTCAGCAGCAACAGCGCCTCCTGCCGGTTAACCAGGCGCTCGAACAGGATGGAATTCTCATCCAGAGCCCAGCCGGCCAGAGTCTCGCCCCAGCTCTGAATCGCCTCTGTCCGCAGACTGCGCAGTTGCTGTTGCTGGGAGGCGAGCCGGGCTTCGTCGGTTTGCAGCCGGGCCCGGGCCTCTTCAAGCTGGCGGGCCGAAATATTGGCATTGTCACGATGCAGCAGCTCCAGGCGCTTGTAAGCTTCACGCGAACGCCGCAATGCGACTTCGCTGAGATCGATTTCCGCCCTCAGATTGTGGCTGCGCACGCGCAGATCCAGGAGCGGCTTGATCGTCACGACTTCGGCCAGCGCCTGAATTTCCTCGCGGTACTGCATGGCCTCGGCGGGCCGGGTGCGCAGGCCACTGATCGCCTGGGTTTCAGGTGTCAGTGAGATACCCATGACGCCGTCGCGGACAACCAGCCGTGAAGGCACATCATCATCGTCATCATCTGCGTCATCGCTATCGTTTTCGGACGCTTCACCGGTTCGCGCGGATTCGGCGACTGGCCCGCTGCCCTGAAGATCCAGTAAAGCCAGCCGCAATCTTTCCCCCTGCGGTGTCACAAACAGCAGCACCAGCAGCACGCTGACAATTACCGGCAGCAGCCATTTCATTGATTGTTCTCCTTGTTATCGTCTTTCCCGGCGTCAACCAGATCGACAGCGATATCAGGCCAGTCCGCGCCCTGCAATGGATACTGCAGCGCCTGCTCAAGTGTGGCGAAAGCCTGCAGCAGTGCCGCGCGGCCTGCCACGGCGGCCTGCCCGGCCTCGGTCAGGGCCTGGTGCGCGCGCAGATATTGCAGGCGATCAGCGTAACCGGCGTCCAGCTGCTCACTAATCTGCTCCTGGTAATCAATCGCCTCGGCCCGCAGTGACCGGGCCTCCTGGTAGGTACGCAGCCGGCCCAGGTAAGTGCTGCGAGCCTGATAGACCTCGTTGACGATCGCGGCCTGCAAACTGGTGAATTGCTCGCGTAACAGGGCACGGCGTTGCATGGCCTCGGCGATCTGACCTTCATGCCGGTGCAGCAGTGGCAACACCCAGGCCGCGCCAAGTGCCCAGACATTGTCGCTCTGATCGAATATAAAACCGGGCGACAGGGTAATGTCGGGATACTGCTTTTCGATTTCGAACCTGACCGCAGCCTCCTGGGCCGCATACTCGGCCAGTGCCCGGCGCACATCATGGCGGTTCAGCAGCGCCAGCCCGCGGATATCGACAGTCGGCAGATCGGCTGCCGTCGGCAGCGTGTCCGGATCGGGTGCCAGCAACTCGACTCCCTCGAGATCCGCCGGCTCGACTCCTATCGCTGTTGCCAGACGTACCCGCGCCTCGTCAATGAGCCGCTGCTGCTCGCTGAGATCGAGCCGGATGCGTTGCAATTCCAGCCGCGTGGTACTCAACTCAAAAGCGCCGACCTGGCCCAGCTCTTCGCGCCGCTGCAGTACGGCAAAAATATCTTCGAGTACCGCCTGCTGCTGTTCAAGCGCCTCACGGGTCTGGCTGGCGGCAGCAAAATCCGTCAGGGCTGTATATACAAGGCTGCGTATATCCCAGGCCACACGCTCGATATCGATACGCGCCGCCGCGGTCTGCAGCAGCGCCTGATCGATACGGGCCTCGCGTTTACCTTTTCTTTCCAGCACCAGGTCCAGGACAGTGCCCAGCAGCCACGGCGACTGACCGTCACTGGTATCGGTGTGCCATTCCAGAGGCAGGTTGAACGTGGGATTGATGCGCTGGGCGGCGGTTATTTCGCCAGCCTTTTGCAGCTGCCAGCGGGCCTCTGCCACTCGGATCTCGGGATTGAAAAACAGGGCCGCCAGGGTCAATGCCGTCAGATCCCAGCGCTGCTGGGGCCACGCGTCTATCGTCTGGCCATGCGCCTGCAGGAAATCACGCAGGGCCGGATCGTCCAGATTCTGGCGTGTGTAGGTCGTGAATGCCTGTCTGGCATCGATCGGTGCGGGTGTATACGACTGCGGTGCCGCACAGCCTGCCAGCAACAGCGCCAGCAGACTGCTGACGCCGAACGACTGGCTCAGACAGAACCGCAGATTCAGCATGACAGGCGCAGCCTGAACGGGTCTGCTGTCCGGTAACTGCTGCTGGTAGACAAACTGCGCCGTTTACGCTTACTCGTAACCGATTTGCCAGTGCTCCTGATTGGCTTCATGAATCTCCCCAGTACCGGCATCAATTTCGACTTTCATTTCAACGCCGCTTTTTTGTTTTATGTCGAACTCGTAAACCGCACGACCATCAGCCTCAATCTCGTATTCAACTTCAATGATCTCGCCTGGGTAGACTTCCAGCACCGCCTCGCGGGCCTGTGCTTCCGACACTTTCATCCACGCCTGGAAATCCGGATGCCGGGGCGTCGTAACCTCGCGCTCGATTTCGATGATCTCGCCGGTGTCAGCCTCGCATTCAATATCCCAGTCACGTGCCTGATTATCGCGGATGTCGAATTCGTATACGTAGCGCTCGTCTTCGGTTTTCATCTCGACCTTGATCACCATGCCTGAACGGGTGTCGAGCGCCGCCTGTAAACAGGTTTCGAAAGGCATCTCGCCGTGTACGATATTCGGTTCCCCGGCACCGACTGCCGGCACAACGGTCAACACACTAAGCCAATACACTGAAATAAACCTGAACATGAAGCCCCCGGATGCTGATTGGAATTCACTGGAATGGAGTATTAGTTAATGAATTATTTGGGTTTTCGACCGTTAAGTAAAGCCATGTCCGCGTTTCGCCTGCAATGGTCGGCCGGTTTATCGATGATGGCGCTGGCCTGCAGCCTGTCTGCCGATCCGACCGCAGCAAAGCAGGAACTCGAGGCGGTCTGTGCGCCTTATACCGATATCGAGTCTGATGCAGCGGCCAATGAAACGAAAATCCCTTATGGCGAGGGTGTACTGTGGCGGATTGAAGCAACGGACACAAAACCCAGCCACCTGTTCGGCACTTTGCATTCACAGGATCGCCGGGTCACCGGTCTGGAGCCGTATGTGCGGCTGACGCTGGCCCGCAGCGAACGACTGGTAATCGAAGTTGTACCGGATGCCGAAGCCAACCAGATCTATCGGGACTCGATGTACTCAGACGCCGAACCTGGTCTGGACGAGCGTCTGCCGGCACCACTTTATGAACGGCTGAGACAGCTCAGCGGGGATTATGGCCTGTCCACCGAACGCCTGAATGAACTGGCACCGTGGGCGGCGTTCAGTCAGATTGGCCGGCCCAAACCGGTCAGCGGACCGACCCTGGACAGGCTGCTCTATCAGACCGCCCGGCAGTCCGGTAAACCGGTCATTGGTCTGGAGTCCATGACCGAACTGGTCGAAGCACTGGCGTCTCTGCCACGCGATGATCAGCTCACCATTCTGGAAGATACTCTCTGCAATCACGCACAGATCATGCGTGACAGTCGGATCCTGCTGGAGATGTATCTGGAAGGTGACCTGGCGGGCATGGTCGCTTTCAATAAACAGTCACATTACGACGAAGCGGTATTCGAGCGGTTCATGGACACCGTTTTATATGAACGCAATTCCCGCATGATCAAACGCATGCTGCCGTACATCGAACAGGGCGCAAGCTTTATCGCCGTCGGTGCCCTGCATCTGCCCGATGAGGGCGGCCTGCTGAAGCGGCTGGAACGAGCGGGCTATACGCTGACACGGATCGACTGATCCGGTTTAATCAGCGACTGTCAGACCTTCTGTTTATCGCCGGTCTGGTATTTCGCCTTCCATTCGGCATAGGGCATGCCGTAGATCAACTCCCGGGCCGCTTCGTAGTCGATTTCGATGCCGCGTTCTTCAGCGGCGGCCATGTACCATTTCGACAGACAATTGCGGCAGAAGCCGGCGAGATTCATGAGATCAAGATTCTGAACCTCGGTATGTTCACGCAGATGGGCCACCAGCCGTCGGAAGGCGGCGGCCTCCAGTTCGGTACGGGTTTTGTCATCCAGGGTCATGGGCACCATCCAATTATGACACTCGTTTGTTTCGGCAGGTTCTTCCGTTATTATAACGCGCCTCATTGCTGCAAACCCACCCACGAGCCAGAGACCATGAGCAACCCGGATCAAAAGCGTCATCAAATCGTGATCGTCGGCGGCGGCGCCGGCGGCCTGGAACTCGCCACCAAGCTGGGGGACAAGCTGGGCCGCAAGCAGCAGGCTGACATTACGCTGATCGACGCGACCCTGACGCATCTCTGGAAACCACTATTGCATGAAGTCGCCGCCGGAACGCTGAATTCCTATGAAGATGAACTCAGTTATCTGGCTCAGGCGCACTGGCATCATTTCTATTTCCGTTTCGGACGCGTGGATCAGCTGGACCGGAGTAACCGAATCGTCTCCACCGCGCCGACGCTCGACGACGACGGCGGCGTATTTATTCCCGGCCGCAATTTTCATTACGATACGCTGATATTTGCCGTCGGCAGCGAGACCAACGATTTCGGCATCCCCGGCGTGCGTGAACACTGCTATTTCATAGACCGCCGCCAGCAGGCCGACGAATTCCACCAGCAGCTGCTGCGCAGCTTCTACATCGCGCATGCACGTACCAGTGAACTCCGGCCCGGCCAGCTGGGTATCGCCATCGCCGGCGCCGGTGCCACCGGCGTGGAGCTGGCTGCCGAACTCCACGACGCAACCCGGCTACTGGCATTGTTTGGCCTCGACGGCGTTAATCCCGAGCGCGATATCAAAATCACCATCATCGAGGCTGCCGAACGTATTCTGCCGGCACTGCCCGAACGCCTGACGGACGAGGTGGCCGAACAGCTGCGGAAACTGGGTGTTGAACTCCTGACCGGTGAACGCATCGTCAAGGCGACGGCGGACGGGTTTCATACCGATAAAGAACGTTTCATTCAGGCGGAGATCAAGGTCTGGGCCGCCGGTATCAAGGCACCCGACTTCATGGCCAACCTGGACGGTCTGGAAACCAACCGGATCAATCAACTGCTGGTCAAACGCACCCTCGAATCCACCCGCGACGAGAATATCTTCGCCTTTGGCGACTGTGCATCCTGCCCGCAGGATAACAACCAGACCGTACCACCGCGGGCACAGGCGGCACACCAGCAGGCTGCAAGACTGGTGAAAACGATCAAGCGGCGCCTCGCCGGCAAATCACCGCTTGAATACACTTACGTGGACTACGGTTCATTGATCAATATGAGCCGCTATTCGACTGTCGGCAGCCTGATGGGCAGTATTGCCAAAAAGTGGTCGGGCAGCGTCGTGATTGAGGGCATCATGGCGCGGCTGATGTACTACTCACTGTATAAAATGCATCTGCTCGCGCTGCACGGGCCGCTGCGTGTATTTATGACGACACTGGCCAATCTGCTGACGCGGCGCGCCAAGCCGCGCATGAAAATGCATTGATGATGGGCTGATAAGCAGTAGCCAATAGCACATTAGCTCGGCTCAAGCCGGCTTTCAATCAAGCGCGGATTTGAGTCCGCGTGCCTGTGTGCCATTGACTATTGACTATCCATTATGCGGCGCTGTTCAGCCCCCGAAAATTCGTTTCAGATTATCGAAACCACTCTGATAGATGTTCTCGATCACCTTGACGGCTTCGTTTTCGGGCGCGCCGGAGGGTGTAAAGGAACTCGACCATTCCACGACAGTTTTGTCACCCTCGTCATCCTGGCGTACGCGAATGGTGGCAGTATACTCGCTCACTGGCAGCGGACTATCGATGATTGAATAGGTATACAAATGCTCGTTATCATCAATACGTTCCAGGCGCTCGATAATCGTTCCACCACCGGCGAGGCTGAGCTTTCTGACCTGACCGCCGTTTTCCAGCGTGCTGCGCTCGACCGCCGGATGCCAGTCCGGCAAGGCGTTAAAACTGCCGATAAGGTCCCAGACCTGCTGAATAGGCACATCGAGTTCGGTCTGCATGCTGACTTTAGCCATACCTGCCATCTCCCCCACCCTTAACCGGGTGTAATTGATTTGGGTGCTTGATTTGTCGTTGGTATTGCTGCCACAGCTAGCATTACAGAGTATAGCGTTATCCGTCCAGGCCGTGCTTTTTCATACGGTACCTTAGCGCCATACGGGTGACGCCGAGTTCGCGGGCGGCCTGCGAAACATTGCCGCCGGTGCGCTGCAGCGCCTGTTCGATAAGCTGGTACTCGGCATCATCGAGCGTCATTTCCGGCGCCAGCGTGGTTTCACCGGCGATTTCTTTTTGTGATTCGTTTTGACTGAGACCGAGGCCATCGGCGCTCAGCCGACCGCCACCGGACAACAGCACGACCCGCTCGATAACATGCCGCAATTCGCGGATATTGCCCGGCCAGGTATAATCCCGCAGAGCCTGACCCGCACTGTCGTCGAACTCGACTGTTTCCAGTCCGTAACGCTTCGCCGTACGCTCGGCATAGTGCCGGGCCAAGAGCAGGATATCATTGCCACGTGCGCGCAGCGGCGGCAGTTTGACGCTGAGCACATTGAGCCGGTAGTAGAGATCCGAACGGAATTCCCCCGTCTCAACGAGTTGCTCGATGTTGCGGTTGGTAGCCGCAATCATCCAGGCTGCCACCGGACGTTCCTGGGTGCTGCCGACGCGGCGCACCACCCGGCGTTCCAGTACCGCGAGCAGCTTGGCCTGCAAATCGAGTGGGATTTCGGCGATTTCATCCAGAAACAGGACACCATCCTCGGCGGCCTCGATCAGCCCTACGCGGGTGGCGTGGGCGCTGGTATAGGCGCCCTTTTCATGACCGAACAGCTCGGCCTCGATCAGATCCTTGGGCAGTGACGCGCAATCCACCTGAACAAAGGGCTTGTCATGGCGGCCACTCTTGCCGTGCAGTAGCCTGGCCAGTACGTCTTTACCGGTACCGGTCTCGCCCAGAATCAGTACCGTGGGCGGGATAGAGTCGGATTTCGCCGTCAGCTCGACGATACGCTCGATTTGTTCATGCACCTGCTTCAGGGCCGCACACTCGCCGAGAAACTCCACCCCCTCTGCCGCTGCATGACGTTCCCGGGTGGTCGAATAACTCAGTTTGCGTGACAGCTCATCCTTGGCCAGCACTTTCTCGACATTCAGCACCAGTTCGTCGAGATCGATCGGTTTCTTCAGGTAATCGGATGCTGACAGTTTCATGGCGGCAACCGCATCCTCGAGTTCACCATAAGCCGACATCACCAGCACCGGCACACTGGATCCCTGCTGCTCCCGCAGATTCGAAAGGAAATCGAGGCCGGAACCATCCGGCAGACGCATGTCCAGCAGGATCATGTCCGGAGTATTTTCGCGGAACGCGTCTGTCGCGCTTTTCAGATCCGGCGCGATGGTGGTTTTATAGGCATTCCGCTGCAGACGCTTGGCAACGGCCCTGGCGAAGACGTTCTCATCCTCGACGATCAGGATGGAAGTTTCCTGCAGCGGCACTTCGGCATGGCCGGAAGCTTCGCTGCGGTTCCCGTCAGCCGTCTTGTCTGAGGCCCTGGTTTCAGCCATGGTCGGACTCCTCATCAGAAATGGACTCGTGGGCCTGTATCGGAGCTGTGATCAGAATTTCCGTTCCCTCACCGGTCATGATGTTGAATTCCAGTCGCCAGCCATGCGCCTGACAAATCTTGTAGGCAATGGGTATACCGAGACCGGTACCGAAACGCTTGGTGCTGGGTCCGGGTGCCAGATTGCCCGGTTGCGGACAGAATGGCATGCCCGGTCCACTGTCGCGTATGGTGAGACGGACCTGATCGCTGGCATCGAGAGCTTCAATGCCCAGAACGAGCGTGCTGTCGTCGGAAGAGGCCTCCACGGCATTGGACAGCAGACCATATAATGCCTGTTCCATCAGATCCGGATCGGCCGACAGAGTTCTGTCCTGATCCCAGTTGAGCTGCTGAATCTGCATGCGTTTTTCTTCGAGCTTCGATCGCAGCGGCGCCAGTGCACCCTCGAACAAGCCGCTGGCGGTAACCTGTCGATACTGGGGTTCTAGCGGATGTAAATAACTGACCAGCGCGCTGACCCAGCGCCCGAGCCGGTCTATGGTGTCCAGTATCGCCTGCTTGCTTTCCTGCAGTTCTTCAGGCGTTTCCGAACCATCCAGTACCTGAGTCGTGGCCCGGATACTGGCCAAGGGATTGCGGATATTGTGCGCGACGACCGGCACCAGCGCACCGAGGGCAGCCTGGCGTTCGCTTTCGATCAGCGCATCCCGACTCTCGGCCAGATCGCGGGACATCTGATTGATGGCATGAGCCAGATCTGCAACCTCGCGTGCACCCTGCTCGGGAATGCGATGATCCAGTTCGCCACCACTCATGACCCGGGCACCGGAGATTACCTCGCCCATGGGCAGCAGGAAGCGCTGCTTGAGACTATAACGAGTAAACAATACCAGAAGCAGCGCCAGCAGCAGCACGACAGGTATCAGAATCGGCGCCAGATGAGTCCAGCGTTCTACCGTTTCGTCCACTTCCTGCTGAAGGTCTTCCAGCAGTATCTGGAAATCCTGATATTGCCGTTCGTACTCTCCCACCATCTGCTCCGCGAAACGCGGGTTGATCAGGTTGATCCGTACCGACTGGGTCACATAGGGATCCCGAAAGATATTGTTCATGTCTTTCTGCAGTACACGATAGGCTTCCTGCAGTTCCTGGATACCATTTTTTTCAGCCGGGCGGACGGCCAGTTCGCTCATTTCACTGAACAGTTCATCAATGTGGCGGGAATAATCGGCGTAACGGCGGACGGCTTCCGCCTCTTCCATCAGCCGGGCGCGAATCATGGCCTGGATCTGGCGAAACAGCTCGCCCCGGATCTGCTCGTTCAGATAGGCCAGATTGTTGACACGGACCGACTCGGACGAAGTCTCCTGCCAGAAATAGGTGGACAGACCACCGATCAGACCTGTCACGGTGACCAGCAACAAGAATGCGACTTCATGGACGAACAGCAGATTTTTCAGTGACTTGGGTCGACGCAACGCCATACTGGTCAGTATAACGAATCCGCTGACTGGTTGATATAGACCAGATCGCCAACACTGACTCTGGCTGTTTCCAGCATCATTGCCATGATCTCCCCGATCTCCGGTAGTCACCGGTTGACTGCTACAATACGCCGGTTTGAATCATGTACAGGGCGACATGAAACGTTTTGCGATCGAATCCCGGGGACTGAGCAAGCATTACGCCGATACTACGGCCGTGGCGGAACTGGACCTCTCCATCCCTGAAGGAACCTTCTTCGGGCTGCTCGGGCCGAACGGTTCCGGCAAGACCACCACCATTCACATGCTGAGCACACTGGTGCGGCCCAGTAGCGGGCAGATACGGGTGGCCGGTCACGATGTTCTTGAGGACCCCGTCACCGTGCGCGGCTCCATCGGCCTGGTGTTTCAGGAATCGGCGCTGGATCGCAACCTGACCATTGAGGAGAATCTGCATTTCGCCGGCGCCCTGTATGGTCTGGACAAGCCGACAGTTGAAGAACGCAGCAACGAATTACTGACCCTGTTTGATCTCAACGACAAGCGCAGCGTCGCAGTCGCGGCGTTGTCGGGCGGAATGCGCCGGGCCGTGGATATAGCCCGCGGCGTGTTGCATCGGCCACGAGTTCTGTTTCTGGATGAACCAACCATCGGCCTGGATATCATTAACCGCCGTGCCATCTGGCGCTTTATCGGCCGTCTGCGCCAGGCACACGGCATGACCGTTCTGTTGACCACACACTACCTGGAAGAGGCCGAAAGCTGTGACGAGGTGGCCTTTCTGCGCACCGGACGTCTGATCGGCAGCGGCTGTCCGCAGGATCTGATCGCGGATCTGGGGCACCACATCCTTGAGATTGAAACTGACACACCCGACCGGCATGCAGCCACCCTCAGTACGGAACTCGGCCAGCCGGTACGTGAGGATGAGCGTCTGCTGTTCGCGATCCGGAATTCGGACTTTTCGATCGGCGAGCTGCAACAGCGCCTGCAGAAGGAGGTACGCGCCCTGCACCTGCGCAAGCCCGACCTTAACGATGTCTATATCTGGCGCAACCAGCCGGATTCCATATCGAGAGCGGAGTCCCTGTGATTCGGCGTGCTCTGGCGGCTATCATCGGTCGCGAACTGACCCGCATGCTGCGCCAGCGTGGTCGCCTGCTGAGCGCCATGGTACGGCCGCTGATATGGCTGCTGGTAATCGGTGGTGGCTTCGGCGCCATGCTGCAACGTTTCGGCCAGGCGGATTATCAACAATTTCTTATCCCCGGCCTGCTGTGCATGGTCTTACTGTTCGGTGCGATGCTGGCGTCACTGTCGCTGGTGTACGATAAGGAATCCGGTGTCATGCGCATGCTGGTCATAGCGCCGTTCGCGCACTACTGGATAATCCTTGCGCGCACAATCAGTGCGGCCATCGCCGGGCTGGTACAGGCCTTATTATTGGTCATTATTTTATTTGCAATCGGCTTTCTGGCCTGGCCGTTCGATCTCGGCCTGTTTGTTCTGGGCTTGTCCATGACTGCATTACTCTGTGCCAGTTTCGGCATGCTCATAGCCGTTTTCAGCAAAAGCCTGGATAATTTCGCGGTTATCATGAACTTCGTCATCTTTCCGGTATTCTTTCTGAGCGGTGCACTGTATCCGGTGGAACATCTGCCGTTCTGGCTGAAGTTCATTACGCTCATCAATCCGTTCAGTTATGGCGTCGATCTGCTTAAGCATGCCCTGCTTGAGGGTGGCGACGTGGCCGGGCTTGGGCTGGGCGCGGAGTTCAGCGTTACAATCGACCTGCTGGTGCAAGCAGGCTACATTGTTTTGGCCCTGGCAACGGCATGCCTGCGTTTTTCCCAGGCACCGGTCATGGAGAGTCTGGCTAGAATCCTGAGCACGCCCCGCCGGGGATGATGGTGTAAATTGCCAGCCAATTGGTTGTCTCAACTGCTGATATCTGCTATTAAAATCAGTTAATCAAAACAGGTGCGATGCCAATAGCGATAATATCTGCCATGTTACAGACAACAACAATTGCAATTGTAGTGAGCTGTTGGGTCATGATTCTGATGTCTGTGCCTGCTGCTACGCAGGCTGTCGTTACCGCCGAACACCAAATTGTCATCGACAAGTCCAGCCAGCAATTGTTGGTCAAAAAAGGTGACCAGACTATTAAACGCTATCGTGCCGCCACCGGCCGCGGCGGCCAGGGTTCGAAACGCCGTGTCGGGGATAAAAAAACACCGGTCGGTGTCTACAGAATCGTCAAGTTTAAAGATAACAGCCAGTTTCACTTTTTCATGCAACTGGATTATCCCAACGAGCTGGATGCGTGGTACGGCTATAAAAATGAAGTGATCGGTGCCGGTGAATTCCGCACTATTACGGCGGCGTTTAAAAATAATGATATTCCACCCCAGGATACGGCCCTGGGCGGATATATCGGCATTCACGGTATCGGTGAGGAAAATGATGAAAAGCTCTTGATCCATGAAGATCAGGACTGGACAGCCGGCTGCATAGCACTCACTAATGATCAGATTATGGATTTGCGTCAATACGTCAGCATCGGAACACGCGTCATCATCCAGGAATAATGACCGGTTCCTGCCGCTTCACCCGGGAATCCCCTCATCAATAAGGTCACGAGTATGGCTACCGCAACTGACAGCTTAGCAATGCATACATCCAGACAGCATGCTGGCGGTCGAACGGAACATCACCTGTTGCTTGTCTGGCTGGTATTCACCGGCCTGCTCATTTTCGGCCTGTTTCTGGCCTGGCAGGAAGACCTGCTGATGGCCCTTTATCAGGCCGACCGGAGCAAGATTTCTCTTGCAATTACACTCATTTATCTGCTGGTCACGGCACATTGCGCCCTCCGTGTTTATCGAATCTCCTGCGAAGCCAATCATGTGGACACTATCAGCCGCCTGATCCACGCATACCCGGAAAGCGCGCTGCAGACTGATGGCCACGAAATCAGACTGGCCGGTTATGGACCTTTGCCAGACTGTCTGATGAGCGATTTCGTCAGTGATTTGATCTATCAGCATAAAGATCCGCGAGCTGCCGATGAGACTGGTGCAAGTCGTGATCTTCTTGAGGTCTATGCTGCCAAACTGAAAGGGCCGCAGGAAATAGGCTGGTTCGCTGCCGACATCATGCTGAAACTGGGACTGCTCGGGACAATTATCGGGTTTATCCTCATGCTTGCAGCAGTGGCTAATGTGACCGATTTCGATGTTGCCACTATGCAGAAAATTCTGCAGTTGATGAGTGCGGGCATGAGCACGGCCCTATATACCACCCTGGCGGGTTTAGTCTGCAGTATGCTTGCCAGTGCCCAATACTACATGCTCGATCGGCGTGCGGATGAGATGCTGGAAGCCATGCAGCACGTTGCAGAAGTGCGACTGAAACCGGCACTGATACAGCGCAACGACGCTTGAAATGAAACTGGTCCGAAACAGCCGCCACCGTGGAGTTTTCGACCCGTTCACGGATCTGCTGTTCAACGCGCTGCTTGGCTTTACCTTCCTGTTTCTGGTCGCAATCATGTTCATGAATCCGGAAGCTAAAACCGGCATCATCGATCCCAAGGCAGAGTATATCCTGACCATTACCTGGGAAGACTTCAGTCCCAATGATATTGATGTCTGGGTTGAGGACCCCGATGGACAATTGGTGTGGTTCCGCAATCCGGAAGCCAATTTGCTGCATCTGGACCGTGATGATCGTGGCATGGTGAATGACACAATTACAGTTGAAGGGAAAGAGATCGACAATCCACTCAATCAGGA
Organism: uncultured Enterobacteriaceae bacterium; assembly: GCA_964522485.1. Classification (GTDB taxonomy): domain Bacteria; phylum Pseudomonadota; class Gammaproteobacteria; order Methylohalomonadales; family Methylohalomonadaceae; genus Methylohalomonas. The sequence goes on from CAZFUS010000014.1 coordinate 26,429, forward strand.
AGTGATCACTATTCGCGGTGTCGTCAAGGGGGAATACGTGGTTAATCTGCATTACTATGCGTCGGAAACTCAAAAGGCCGAGGAGGTCAATGTCAACCTGGTCAAGGTCAATCCCGCACTCGAGGTCGTTTATTACGGCACAGTGAAACTTGAAGAACCGGGTGATGAAAAAACCGCCCTGCGTTTCAGGATCGGTCGCGACGGCAAGGTCAGTGATATCAACTTTCTGCCGAAACAACTGGTGCAATTAAACTGATAAAATCAACAATAAAGGTCGAGGAGAAGGTATTGTGGCACTAGGGATTGCTGGACTGATAACCGCTTATGTGCTGGTTGCACTGCTATTATTAAGCCTTAATCTTTATTCAAACTGGTCGTGGCGCATCAAGGCGGGCGCCATCGTGGTCGTCACGATTTTTTATGTAATCAGCTATCTTTCGTTTCCACCCCTGCTTGGCTGGCCGACGACAGAGAATCCACCAAAACGTTTCAAGCTACTGGCTGCACATGTCGAGCAACCGGATAAAGCAATGGGAACAGAAGGGTCGATTTATCTCTGGATCACACAAATCGATGATCTGACGGCGTACGGTGCACCCCGGGCTTATAAACTGCCTTATTCGGATCGTTTACACGAAGCCGTCATTACCGCCAATGCAAAACTCAAACAGGACATGCCACAACTCGGGGAGCTTAACGAAGAAGGTTCTATGCGAGCACAGGTACAGGACAATACGCGGGCAGGGGCGGCAGATGCGCCGATCGTGTTTTACGATTTACCCGACCCGCTATTCCCGGAGAAATAATCCAGCAAAAGCCTGCCCGCATTCACTAGCGGTATAAACCAGCAGCTTCAAGACTGCGATCGATCAGATCATGTAGTGCCGGTCTGCTCAGGGGCGGTTGCCGCGCATTGAAGAAGGCCGACGATTTCCCGTACAGTGATTCCAGCAGTTCCTTGCGCAGCGTATCCCCATCGCGGCCACAGACCTGATGCAGGGATTGCAGACTCAGACTGAGCAAAGCGCTCAAGACCTGTTCCCGCGCCAACAGCGATTCCTGCTCTGCCTTCTCATGACCATGCTGCGTTTGCTGCGCTGGTTCTTCCGTCTGACGTGGTTGTTGCGCAATGATCGTGCTGCTGACGAAAGACAGGAGCGTATCCAGTTCGTCTGGCATGGGCACGCGCGCCGCCACGGCCCAGCGATACAGTTCGACCGGCGCCGCCCGCCAGCCAGCCGGATTTTCTGCCGGATTCACGAGGGCTGGGGCGAGCCGTTGATGCACGCAAAGCTGCAGATGTTCCCAGAAGATCTGTCGCTGCTGTCTGTATTCGTCATCCTGCTCAAGATCCCCGGCTTGAGGATCGTATCCAAGCAATAATGGCAGACCTTCCGTATAAACCAGCCAGTTTTCACGGGCGACCCATTTCTCATAAAAGTGCTGACGTTCAAGCCGGTCCTGCCCGATCCATTCCAGCGCACGTTGATGGCTAATGCCGGGATCGACCGTGACTGAATCGGGTAGCGGTTCGGAGCGGCTCGGGGTACGCCCGAACCAACGTAACCATAGTGTTTTAATCAACATCGCGCATAGACTCCTGGTTAACAGGTCTGACCGACGCAACTGCCTCCTGCAGCGGCATTGGCAGTGTCCACAAGACCTTGATGGCTGTCTCCGGTGGTTCGGCCATCCAGTTCGCGCCGGCACAGATACCCGGAACCAGAGCAAGCTCATTGTTGATATACACCAGCGGCAGAAAATCGCGTAGCCAGGGCGGCAGACCGGAAGTCTGCAGAAGATTTTTAAGGGTGTGATGGTGTCGGCGTCCGGGAAGCCGGATCGCTTCACCGCCGCGACGAAAACGAACCTCAATATCATCACGGGCAGAAACTTCTGTCTTCAAGCCGGGCCCATGATGACGGCAAGCTCGCAATTCACCCAACGGCAGAGCCAGAGACGACTGCATATCCCAGGACAGACGGGTTTCAGGCGCGATCCGCGGCAGACGTGGCAACAGGTAGAGGCGTTCGCGATAGCGTCGGAATTCATGACCGTGCCAGTGAACGACTGGATCGCGATCCGATCCCGCGTCTATCAGGTTCGTCACAATTTCTTCCAACACGTCAGTTGAGGGAACGCTGAGGTCATGGTCGCGGATCCAGACGCGGAGCAGATTGCGACGTCTGGCCAGCGACAGGCTTCGTAGCACCCCTAATTGCAGAGCCGTCTCTCCGGCCCTTGTGGCGGCTGTGCGATCCTGGCGCGCCATGTCCTCGGCGAGTGCTGCGGTTTCAGCCGCGTGTTCCGCCGCCCTCGCTATAGTGCGGCCGGCAGCCGGCCAGCGCGCGGATAAATGTGGCCACAGAACATGCCGCAAATAATTGCGGTCAATGGACACATCGGCATTACTGTCGTCTTCAATCCAATCGAGCTGATGATCCCTAGCATACCGGTACAAATCAGCACGCCTGAAATCCAATAAAGGCCGCAGCAACCAGCCGCCGGCTAACTGCTGCAGTCGGGGCATGGCCGCCAACCCCTTCAGGCCACTACCGCGCAGTAATTGCAGTAAAAATGTTTCGGCCTGATCCTCCTGATGATGTGCAGTCACGATAATCCATCCGGATTGTGCATACTCCGCCATTACAGCATAGCGTGCCATTCGGGCACGGGCCTCCGGACTCTCCCCCGGTTCTGCGCGGGCATCGACTTCGACGATCTGGCTGTGGATATTCAGATCCCGACAAACATCCTGGCAGTGCTGGGCCCATCCGGGAGCTGCCATCTGTAACCCATGATTGACATGTATCGCCTGCAGTTGCCAATTTCGCATTCCAGCCAGCGAACACATGGCATGCAGCAACACATGGGAATCAAGGCCACCACTGTAGGCGATGGCAAGCTTCTGATCCGGCAGATATTCTGACAGAATCGCATCCAGCTTCTGGATTGTGAAAGCCATGGGCTTCAAAACAGCGGCACGTGACGGTAAAAGGCCAGCTCCTCAAGGCTCCTGGAAAAATCCGACGTCACGGAGCCGTTTGCTGCGGGCTGCCAGCATTGTATCAAGACCGAGATTGTCCATGTCCTGCAAATGCTTGACGATGGAAGTTTTGACGCTCTTGGCAACAGACTCATAGTCGCGGTGAGCCCCGCCCAGCGGTTCGGAGATAATCTCATCCGACAAGCCAAGTTCTTGCAGACGTGCTGCAGTGATACCCAGAGCTTCTGCAGCATCCGCAGCCTTGTCGGCACTTTTCCAGAGAATGGATGCACATCCCTCAGGCGAAATTACTGAATAAGTGCTGTATTCCAGCATCAACAGTCGATCGCATACACCGATAGCCAGTGCGCCGCCGGAACCGCCCTCGCCGATGACTGTTGTAACTATCGGCGTTTCGAGTGTCGACATGGTCAACAGATTCTGTGCAATTGCCTCGCTTTGACCACGTTCCTCGGCGCCGATTCCAGGATAAGCACCCGGTGTATCAATAAATGTCAGTACCGGCAGCTTGAAACGTTCCGCCATCTTGAACATACGCAGAGCCTTACGGTAACCCTCAGGACGCGGCATTCCGAAATTACGATGCAGCTTTTCCCGGGTATCCCGACCCTTTTGATGACCTATGGCAATAACCGATCGGCCATCCAGCTGACCGATACCACAGACAATTGCCGCATCATCTCCATACGCCCTGTCACCATGCAGCTCTTCGAAATCAGTCAATATGTACTGAATATAATCCAGACTGTAAGGGCGCAGCGGATGCCGGGCTACCTGAGCCACCTGCCAGGGTGTCAGATCAGAGAAGATCGAGCGGGTTAATTCACGACTGCGCTTGCGCAGACGCGTAATTTCTTCATTGATATTAATTTCTTTGTCATCCCCAACATAACGCAGCTCTTCGATTTTAGCTTCCAGCTCAGCGATTGGGCGCTCAAATTCGAGAAAGTTCGTTACCGGCGATGTTGTTCGATTATTCATTACAGTCAATTAGTTATAGAATTTTGTCTTAACTGTCATAATGGATCTTAACATTATCCTCACCAAGTGAGGAACGCAGATTGCCCAATAGTTCATCATCCAGACGGACTTTCCATGCCTCTCCAAGTCGGAGTTGAGCCAAAGCCTGACCATTATGATATTCCACTGCAACGCGGCTCCTCCCCTCACGATAGCGAGTCAGCATCTGCTTTAGTGTTTGAATGAAATTACCTATATCATTTTTCTGCCTTATTTTTAGTAACAGCGTTGCACGCTCTGCCCTGACTGCATCCAGATCCAGAATCTCACTGACGGTGACTGTATAACCTGTCTCGTAGAAATCATCCCGCTCGACTTTTCCTCTTACAATGATCAGTCTGTCCTTGACCAGAAGACTGCGGTATTTCTGGTACTGTTCAGCATAAACTGTGACCGGAACACGCGCGGTACGATCATCCAGTCGCACCTCAGCCATCCGGCCTCTGCGGCCCGACCGTGTGCGTATGCTGGCTATATAGCCGGCTACCGTTACGAGCGCTTCACCCGGCTGCAGCGCATCCAGTCGTGCACTGATAAACTGTGTGAGTTCCTGTTCATAATACGTTATGGGATGCCCCTGCAGGTAAAACCCCAGACTATCCTTCTCTCCCTGTAAACGTTCTGTCTCACTCCATTCGGGCACCTGGTTCAAGGTGGCGACGTGTCCCTGCACATCGGTGCCACTATTCAATCCCGCCTCCAGACCAAACATATCATTCTGGCCGCGTCGATTATTGGCTAATGTCTGCTCAGCCAGCTGAATGGCCATATCGAGGCTTGCCATAAGTGTACTTCGGCCGCCGCCGAGGCTATCAAGCGCGCCACTACGCACCAATGCTTCCAGGACCCGGCGGTTGACCTTTTTCAGATCGCAGCGTCTGCAGAAATCGAAAAGATCAGTAAAAGGATCTTCCGCTCTGGCAGTTATAATAGACTCGACGGCACCGCGCCCTACTCCTTTAATCGCCCCGAGCCCATAGCGGACAGTGCGATCATCAGCTACTGTAAACTCGTAGTAACAGCTGTTAACACAGGGCGCTAATAAATTCAGATTCATACGCCGCAGCTCCTCACACAGCAACACTACCTTGTCCGTATTGTCCATATCGGATGACAACACCGCTGCCATAAATGCGGCAGGATAATGAGTTTTTAACCAGGCTGTCTGATAGGCTACGAGAGCATAGGCTGCTGAGTGGGACTTGTTAAAACCATATCCCGCGAACTTCTCCATAAGATCGAATATATAGACTGCTGTTTCCCGATTGACATCATTAGCCACCGCACCGTCGACAAAAATATCGCGCTGTTTTGCCATTTCTTCAGGTTTCTTTTTACCCATGGCACGGCGCAGCAGATCCGCTGCGCCGAGTGTATATCCGGCCAGTAGCTGAGCAATCTGCATAACCTGTTCCTGATACAGAATTACCCCGTATGTGGACTTGAGTACAGTCTGCAGCTTCGGATGTGGATAATGAATTTTTGCCCGACCGTGCTTACGGTCAACAAAATCATCCACCATACCGGACTGCAGAGGACCGGGCCGGAAAAGCGCCACTAGAGCGATCAAGTCTTCAAAACTATCCGGTTGCAATCGCTTGATCAGTTTGCGCATACCCTCAGATTCAAGCTGGAAAACGGCCATGGTATCTGTCCGCCGAATCAGATCAAAAGCTGCCTGATCTTCCAGCGAGATGGTTGATATATCGAGAGGCTCGACACCCTGTTCCCGACGCCGACGGTTAATATCACTGACAGCCCATTCAATGATGGTCAGCGTGCGTAGCCCGAGAAAATCAAATTTGACCAGACCTACCGCTTCTACATCACCCATATCAAATTGGGTGACTGTGCTGCTGCCAGCCTGTTCTGCATATAACGGCATATACTCAATGAGTGGCCTGGGAGCAATGACCACACCTCCAGCATGCCGGCCAGCATTACGGCACAAACCTTCCAGCTTCAGTGCCAGATCGATAAGTATTTGGACTTCCTCATCCGTTTCATATCTCTGACGAAGATTTTCCTCTTCATCGAGAGCTTTGGTCAGGGTCATATTTAATTCAAAGGGAATCAGTTTGGCTATCTGATCAACATAACCATATGGATGGCCCAGAGCCCTGCCAACATCGCGTACAACAGCTTTTGCGGCCATACTGCCGTAAGTAATAATCTGCGAGACTTGGTTTCGTCCATAACGCTCAGCAACATAAGCAATAACCTCGTCACGGCGTTCCATACAGAAATCTATATCGAAATCCGGGAGTGAAACCCGCTCCGGGTTCAGAAAGCGTTCGAATAGCAAATCATAATCAAGCGGATCAAGAGCCGTGATTCCAAGAGCATATGCCACAAGTGAGCCGGCACCAGAACCACGGCCCGGCCCTACTGGTATATTCTGTGTCTTGGCCCAGCGAATGAAATCAGAAACGATGAGAAAATAGCCGGGGAACCCCATGGATGTGATTACATCCAGTTCATGCTCAAGTCTTCGTCGGTAGATATCTTCATCAATTGTCTGATGTCGATTACGGGCGCGTACTAAAACCCTGTCGTTCAGACCCCGATTGGCCTCTTCCAATAGCAGACGCTTCTGATCATAGCCTTCAGGCACCGGATAATCAGGCATCTGTGGCATACCAAACTCAAATACCAGGTTGCAGCGTTGAGCAATACGCCAGGTATTCTCCAATGCCTGAGGACAATCTGAAAATAATTCGTACATTTCCTCCGGCGATCGCAGATACTGTGCCTCAGTATAATCACGTCTACGCCTGGGATCATTCAGTGTCCTCCCCTGCTGTATACAGACTCGGATCTCATGGGCATCATAATCTTCGGGTCGATCGAACCTGACGTCATTTGTGGCAACCAGTGGTATATTGCGCTGAGCCGCCAGAATAATATGTTGTTCCATGAGTTCTTCTTCATCCGGTCGGCCACAGCGCACCAACTCCAGGCAAAAGCGATCACCGAATATTTCAAGCCACTGTTCAGCCTGCTCCCGCGCCAGATCAGCATTGCCAGCATGCAAAGATAGTGCAATATCTCCTTTAGAAAAACTGTTAATAGCGATCAAACCACTATTATGATCTCTCAATAAATGTCTTTGTATTTCCGGTACGCCTCGTCTCTGACCCGAAATGTAGCCTTCGCTTATCAATCTGCATAAATTCTGATAACCAGTCTTATCCTGGCATAAAAGCAGAAGACTGGATGTGCGACTGTCATCTATAGCATCTACTACGGATACCTCAGCCCCGATGATCGGCTTAATACCAGCCGCTTCAGCCGCTCGATAAAACTTAACCACAGAAAACAGATTATTGAATTCAGTAACAGCAATGGCCGGCATACCAAGCTGACTGACCCTGGAAACCAGATCGTCGACTCTAAACAGTCCATCGGCTATGGAATATTCAGTGTGTACATGCAGATGAATGAAAGGGGTGGGCATATTCATGCTAAGATGTCATACAGGCTGCAACCGGACTGAAACTCCGGCGATGAATTTCACACGCCCCTAATTTTTTAAGCGCCGTTAGATGGTCTGTTGTAGCATAACCTTTATGCCGGGCAAATCCATAGCCCGGATATTGCTCATCGAAGCAGACCATTAATTTATCACGATAGACCTTGGCGATGATTGATGCAGCGCTGATAGCGGGAATCAGAGAATCCCCTTTGATAATAGCCTCTACAGTACAAGTCAGTTTCGGACAATAAGCACCATCGACCAAGGCATGTTGTGGCGCAGGATCCAAGGATAGTACAGCCCGTTCCATGGCCAATAAAGAAGCCTGAAGTATATTTAGCTGATCGATCTCCTCCGGTTGCGCACTGCCTATACCAACAGCCAACGCATTAGCTATGATGAGATTCGACAATTGTTCCCGGCGCCCGCTGCTAAGTTTCTTGGAATCAGTCAGACCCGCTATCCTGCAATCATGACCGAGAACAACAGCACCTGCCACTACCGGCCCCGCCAGAGGACCTCGCCCTACCTCATCGACACCAGCCACCAGCAGCCCGCTGACTGGCTCATGACAATCACTGATACCGATCATGTCTGTGCCATTTTTAAAACTGCAGCGGCAACACGATCATTCGCACCTAATTGCATATTTTTATGCAATCGCTCAAATTCTGCCATCAATGACACTCTTGCAGACTGATCATCAATCCAGTGCATCAGTGACGGCGTAAGGACTTCTGCCCTGACATCACGCTGAAAGAATTCCGGCACTAGTGTCGTGTTGGAAATTATATTCGGGAGGCTGATCCATTGGCTTTTAATGAGTTTCCTCAGAATATAATAGGTCAGTGGCACGACTTTATAAGCTACAACCATGGGCTTCTTTAACAGCATAGCCTCCAGAGTAATAGTTCCTGAGGCCAGTAAAGCTGCATCACAAGCCTGCAGCACCTCCCGCGATCGACCCTGATAGACAGATACAGGCAGTGTTGGTGCAATCCTGTTCAATTCCTCCAGAAAATAATGCTTTGCCTCATCTCTGAGCATATTCGTTACAAAATGCAGATCTGGATACTGGCTGTCACATAAGGAAGCCGTTTCTATAAACGGTTGCACGTGATGTTTTAACTCTGATGCACGGCTTCCCGGCATTAATGCAATAATGGTTTTATTTGCGGGTAATTCCAGCTTTTCACGAGCCTGATATTTATCCACTCGCAGAGGAATCTGGTCGGCCAGTGGGTGACCAACATATTCCACATCAAGATCGAGTCCACTATAAAATTGCGCTTCAAAAGGAAATAACGTCAATAACTTGTCAGCGGCTCTCGCAACTTTTTTAACCCGGCCAGAACGCCACGCCCAAACAGAGGGACTGACATAGTGCATGGTACGTATCCCGGCATGCCGCAGCCCGGTTTCAAGTCCGAGATTAAATTCCGGAGCATCAATACCTATAAACACATCCGGCGGATGACGTAAGAAATACTGCTTCATCCTGTTACGTATCGAGGTCAATTCAAAATAACGTCCGAGAACCTCAACCAAACCCATAACTGCCAGTTGTTCCATCGGAAAAATGGCATTTCCACCCGCCGCGACCAGTTGCGACCCCAAAATACCCTCGACCCTTAAGTCACAACCGTTTGCTCTCAAAAGTCTGACAAAATCAGCGCCCAGCTGGTCTCCGGATGGCTCTCCTACCACAATACCGATTCTCAACATAGCTATGAGACCGCCTGTCAGTCAGCAAGAACATGTTTTTAGCGAATGATGCCACGCTCTGATGTTTTTATAAAATTCAATAAATTAGCCAATTGATCAGACTGCTTTTCAGTGTCTGCAAGTTCATCAATCGCCTGATTCAGTAGCAGGCCCCGACGATAAAGCACTCGATAAGCCCGTCGCAGTTCCGTAATGGTAGCCTTATCAAAGCCGTGACGTTTAAGCCCCTCACTGTTAAGACCAAAAGGACGCGCTGTATTGCCCGCAGCTAGCAAATATGGAGGTATGTCCTTGACGACGACCGAGGAAATAGCTGTAAAACTATAGCTGCCTATGCGGCAAAACTGATGCACACCTGTGAACCCCCCCAGCGTGACAAAATCTTCTACAACAACATGTCCCGCAAATGTGGTGTGGTTTGCAAACACATTATTGTTCCCTATCATACAGTCATGTGCGATATGCACATAGGCCATAATCCAGTTATTGTCACCTATACGAGTAATGCCGCCGCCTTGTCTGGTGCCGCGATTAATACTGCAAAATTCACGTATGCAATTATTTGCACCAATCTCCAGCACTGAATCAGCTTCACCTGAAAATTTTTTATCCTGCGGGTCATCTCCAATAGAACAAAATTGGTAAATGTAATTGTTTGGGCCAATGCTGGTATTTCTGACTATCACGACATGCGCGCCAATAACGGTATCTCTACCGACATTGACATCCGGACCAATGATGGAAAACGGGCCAATGCTGACGCCCTCATCAATATTTGCAGAGGCATCAACGACTGCTGTTGAATGTATCAACTCACCGGATCCTTTTTGGTGGTCATCAGCCTGGCGGCAGCGGCGAGATCTCCATCCACTGTTGCTGTAACCTGAAAACACCAGATGCTCTGTCTTACCCGATCAAATTTAACGTCAATAACCAGTTGATCACCTGGTTCTACTGGTCTTTTGAATCTTGCCTTATCTACACCTACCAGATAATACAGAGAATCATCAGCTTCAGTACGATTGTTACTGTAGCAGCCCAACAGGCCTGTCGCCTGAGCCATGGCCTCGATAATGAGCACTCCCGGCATAACAGGCCTATTGGGGAAGTGCCCCTGAAAATAAGGCTCGTTAATAGTGACATTCTTGATTGCTATGAGCGATTTGTCAGGCTCATATGCAATCACTTTATCTACCAACAAAAAAGGATAACGATGTGGCAGACACTTTTTTATCTTATTAATATCTGGTAATTTCATTCAGAATTCCTCATCGCCCATCCCAAACCTGAATTCAACTATCCTTCTTTTGGCCAAGCGTTTCATAAATATTTTTCAAAGACTGGTCCAGTCGATGAAATCGCGCGACATTACGTCGCCAGGTTTTGTTATCTGTAACTGTGAGAGGTGATGAATAGACACCTGCCTGTGTGATGGAGTTGTTGACTACTGTCATGCCCGTTATAATTACATCGTCAGCAATTTCCAAATGTCCTCCTATACCACAACCACCGCCTATCCGACAGCGTCTACCTATTCTTGCACTGCCTGCTATTCCAGTACAGCCGGCTATTGCGGTGTACTGGCCTATGTGAACGTTGTGTCCTATCTGTACCTGATTATCGATTTTGACTCCCGTCTCTATAACAGTATCGCCCAATGCTCCACGATCTATGGTTGTATTCGCGCCGATTTCAACATCATCCGAAATAACAACATTGCCTATCTGTGGTATCTTTACCCAGCTTCCATCCGGTTTTTCGGCCAGTCCGAAACCATCAGCCCCAATAACAACGCCCGGATGAATTAGAACTCGACTGCCGATTTTGACATGATGCGCAATTGTCACATCTGCGACGAGATGTGTATTCTGACCAATCTCCACATCTTCACTGATAATACAACCCGGACCTACATGAACGTTGGCAGCAATACAAGCACCAGCTTTTACAACACTTAGTGCATCAATAGTGGCGCTGGAATGTACCTGAGCGGAAGCATCAATCACCGCAGAATCATTAATACCCGGCGCAGGCTTCTTTTGCGGATACAGTAATTGTGCAGTCAGTGCGTACCCAAGATAAGGATTATCCATCACCAGCGCCTGAACCGGACAGTCATCGAGATGGCCTGAAGATAAAATAACAGCGGAAGCCTTGGTTGATTTCAGTTGTCTTACATATCTGCGGTTCGAGAGGAAACTGATACAGCCTGAACTTGCATCCTCCAGCGGGGCGATAGCATGAATGTAGCTGTCTGCCTCGCCGTGCAGTTCGGCACCGATATGGTCGGCGATATCGCCCAATTTACTCGCCATTAGCTAACAGGTTATTACTGACCGCCTCCTGATTGATGCTGCTTCTTAAGGTATTCAATTACCTGATCACTGATATCAACTTTTTTACTGGCGTAAATCACACCCTCGCCCAGCACGATATCGTAACCGAGATCTTTGGCCACTTTCTGGATCGCCTCCAATATCACCTTCTGTATCTGCCCGAATTCTTCATTGCGGCGGAAATTCAGATCATCGCGGAACTCATCCTGGCTACGTTGAAGATCGCGTTTCATCTGTACAATCTGACGTTCCAGATTGGCGCGTTCTGATTCACTCATGATCGCACCATCCTTGGCCAGGCGATCCTCAAGCGATTTGAGTTTTTTCTGTTCTTCAATGAGGCTGCGATCACGTGGCGCGAATTCATTCTGAATCTTGTCACGCGCAGCTTCTGCTTGCGGTGAATTCTCCAGAATACGTACAGCATTTACCGCACCAATTTTCACCTCCTGTGCCTGCGCTGCAGACAACATGAATAACAGTGAAAACAACAGTAAATTGAAAGGGATTATTTTGTTCAAGGGACAACTCCAAATAATTAAAACGATGTACCAAAAGTGAACTGAAACGGTTGAGTATCATCGCCGCTTTTACTGCCGATTGGTGCGGCGATACTGACACTGACCACACCGAAAGGCGAAATCCAGATGCCACTCAGACCGGCCGAATAGCGCAATTCTCCCAGGTCCACATCCTCGCCGGAACCATAGACATTACCGGCATCGAAGAAGCCTGATACACGAACTGCTTCCAGATCCTGCAGGAAAGGTACCGGCAAAATCACTTCTGCCGAGGCAACAAGCTTCAGATTACCGCCTAACGGTCTGGGCCCGCGAATGTTACCTGGCAATGGCGTATCTCTGGGACCGAGTGTATTTTCCTCGTAACCGCGCACTGTACGTGGGCCACCGGCATAGAAATTCTCGAAGAACGGCAGATCTTCTGTAGAACCGTAGCCATCACCGTAACCCACCTCACCCCCGAGAGACAGAATATAATCCTCGACCAGTGGGAAAAACCACTGAGTCTTGTAATCAACCTTGTAAAATTCCAGGGAATCGCCCAGAAACGGCAGGGCGACCTCGGCGCGGATTCTTTGCAGCGTTCCGGAGTCGGGCAAGATGGCCTTATTGCGGGAATCATAGGTAAAGCTGGTTCCCAATCGAAAAATATCGAACTGGCCACCATTTAGATCGATGAAATCAATCACTTCCTGCGAGGCAAAAAGCGGATTTGCCTCAATATCGGTATTCTCGTAATCGAGGCTGAAGTTCAGAAAATTGAATTCGCTGATAGGAACACCGAAATTCACACCACCGCCCCAGATAGTCGAGTCGAACTGAGTAATATTGGCTTCAAAGGCATCCGTTTCCTGATAAAAGGCATTGAAACCACGGCTGATGCCATCGATGGTATAGTAAGGATTATTATAGCCGAGGCCAAAGCGACGGTTAACGTCACTGTTATTGAATGAAAAAGATACGCTCTTGCCGCTGCCCAGAAAGTTGTCCTGCGTAATGCTGGTCTGAAAAATCAGGCCCTGATTCTGCGAAAAACCAATGCCAGCGAGCAAATTTCCGGATGGCATCTCCTCAACTGAATAATCAACATCGACCTGATCGGTCGTGCCCGGGACAGCAGGTGTTTCAACGTTGACTGTTCGAAAATAGCCGAGCCTTTGCAGTCTGACTTTACCCCGTTCAACTTTCTTGGTTGAAACCCAGGCACCTTCCTGCTGGCGCATTTCCCGCCGCAGTACTTCATCACGGGTTTTGCTGTTGCCCGAGAAATTGATGCGGCGTACATAAACCCGCTTACCCGGATCAACAAAGAACGTCAAATCAACCGTTTTGTTCTCGTTGTCAATATCAGGAATGGCATTCACATTTGCAAAAGCATAACCGATGTCGCCCAGTGCATCGGACAGATTCGTGCTGCTTTCCGTGACCTGCTTGCGTGAAAAAATATCATTCTGGTACACCTCTATTTGCTGCACCAGTTCTTCTTTCGGCAGGATCAGTTCACCTGCCAGTTTGATCTGATCGATTGTGAACTGTTCACCTTCAGTAACGTTAATCGTGATGTAGATATCCTTCTTATCGGGAGTGATGGAGACCTGGGTGGAATCGACGTTGAAATTTACATAACCCCGATCCAGATAGTAGGAACGCAGGCTCTCGAGATCCGCTCCCAGTTTCTGACGTGAGTACTGATCCGACTTGGTAAAAAACGAAAACAGCGTCGGCGTAGTCAGCTCAAATTCATCGAGCAAATCATCGGTATCATAGGAGTCATTCCCGACAATATTGATATCCTTGATACGGGCGGTTTTTCCTTCGGAAATATCAATCGAAATACCGATCCGATTGTTATCAAGTTCTTCGACTGCAGTGTTGATTTTGACCGCATATTTACCAAGCGAAAAATACTGCCGGCGCAGTTCCTGTTCGACCTTGTCCAGCAACGACTGATCGAAAACCCGCCCTTCGGCGAAGCCGACCTGGCGCAGGCCGCTCATCAGATCCTCGGTCTCTATAGACTGATTGCCGGTTACAGTGATATTGCCAATGGCTGGCCGCTCTTTGAGTATGACAACCAGTACATTACCATCGCGTTCCAGACGCACATCATTAAAAAACCCCGTCTGAAACAGTGACCTGACAGCCTCACCCGACAGGGAATCATCAAAGCGGTCACCGACCGCCACCGGCAGATAATTAAAAACCGTTCCCGGAGAGATTCGTTCCAGGCCCTCTACGCGAATATCTTCAATAACGAATTCTTCCGCCGCCTGGGCATTGATCTGCAACATGAAAAGGAAAAACAGTAGCTGTAATACTTGCTTGATGTGAGTCTGCATAACGTTTTTTATAATTTGTTTTTAGGTCTGTGCACTAGCCGAGAAGGCGGACAATATCGTTATAAATAACAACTGACATTAAACCCAGCAGGAGAGCGAGACCGATTTGCTGGCCTACCGCCTGAACCGGTTCCGATACGGGGCTGCCTTTTACAAATTCAATAAGGTAATACATTAAGTGTCCACCATCCAGCAGAGGGACCGGCAACAGATTCAGAATGCCGAGACTGACACTGACTATTGCCAGAAAGCCGAGAAATGCGGCGAAACCGACAGCGGCGGAATAGCCGGCATATTGAGCAATACTGATCGGACCACTGAGATTTTTAATCGATGCATCGCCAGTAATTATCTTGCCCAACACGCGCAGGGTCAGAAGCGACATATCGCCGGTACGTACCACTCCTTTAATGAAAGCCGTCAGCGGACCATAGCGTTCCACGCCTTGCAGTTCGGGTGGCAATGTAGGCTCTGTATCCACCGCTGCACCGATTTGCCCAACCCGTTCGCCTTCGTCATTTTCGATCGAAGCAGGCGTCAATTGCAGCGTCATGGAACGACCGTCGCGCAACACCTCCAGCTCGATTGTTTTTCCCGGATGATTGCGGACACGTTCGACCATCGCAAACCAGTCTTCAATCGGTTCACCATTGATCGCCGTGATATGGTCTCCGGAACGCAATCCCGCCTGTGCGGCCGGACTGTCTGGCACAATCCGGGCGATGATCGCCGGCAGGTCAGGCCGCCGCGGTGTCAGTCCAAGCTGGTCCAGCAAGGCACCTCCGGCAACATCATCAATACTTATCGAGGCCAGGTCGAGTTCACGTTCACGGCTGTCGCCGGCCGCTGTCCGGACCGTCACCATTATGTGCTCACCTTCTACCACTCCGGTCACTATAGTCTCGGCAACGGCAGACCACGTCCGCGTTTCATGCTGATCCACCGCAACGATCTCATCGCCCGCTTCAAAACCCGAGGCCTCTGCAATCGAGGCCGGCTCAACGGTTTCAACGATCGGTTTCAGGCCGGTCAGTCCGGCCATATACATCAGCCAGTAGGCGAACACGGCAAAAATGAAATTGAACAATGGGCCGGCCAGCACGATGGCAAAACGCTGACCGAGCGGCTTACGGTTGAATGCGCGCTCAACCTCCGCGGCAGGCACCTCACCTTCGCGTTCGTCCAGCATCTTCACATAACCGCCCAACGGTACCGCGGCGATGACAAATTCCGTCTGATCAGCGCCGAAACGCCGGCGCCACAGCGCCCGGCCGAAGCCAATGGAAAAGCGCAGAATCTTCACATTACAGCGGCGCGCCACCCAGAAATGGCCGAACTCATGAAATGTCACCAGGACACCAATGGCAACGATAAAGGCCAGGATTTGCTGCAGTACGTCCATCAGGCAGCCTGCCTGCGGATATAGTCGTGGGCCTGGGCACGGGCGTTGCGATCAGCAGCCAGGACAGTGTCCAGATCGGCTGCAGGCTCGATGCGGCTGTCTGCGAGAGTTGCCTCGACAACACGGGCAATGTCGGTAAAGCGTATGCGGCCGGCCAGAAACTCGGCCACCGCAATTTCATTGGCGGCATTCAATACTGCTGTTGCCGTACCAGCAGTGCGCATGGCTGCGGCCGCCAGACGCAGACAGGGAAAACGATTGCTATCCGGTGGCTCGAAATCCAGCCGCGCCACACTGAACAGATCCAGCGGTTCGACCCCGGCCTCCATACGCTCCGGCCAGGCAAGTGCATGGGCGATGGGTGTGCGCATATCGGGATGTCCCAGCTCGGCCAGTACAGTACCATCGCAATACTGCACGAGAGAATGAATGACAC
>CAZFUS010000015.1:0-41656 GCA_964522485.1 uncultured Enterobacteriaceae bacterium
TTCTTCCTGGCTGCCATCAAGTTTCTCTGGGGCTGCAAAACAAGGCGTGCATCTATACCAGAAAGGATTGTGGCAGGCAATAATGTCCGTCAGGAATACCTGCTACAGAGCGGGGCAGGGTCTGGCGTAACGACCGTTCAGCGTAAAGCTAGCGGCCGTGCGTCGGTGCCAGATGCTCGACCCACAGACGCGTGGCACCGGCCACAGCTACCGGCATGGCAACAAAATTGAGTACGGGTACCATGGTCAGCAGCAGCGCGGCCATGCCGAAGCCGAAAGTTGCGCGCCGTCGACCCGACATGATCCGCCGAATGGCGGGAAACGTATAGCCCCGGTTGCCCATGGGAAAGTCCATGTATTCCAGCGCCAGCATCCAGGCACCAAACAGGAACCAGATGAGTGGCGCCGTAACATTGAGTACAGGAATGACAAAGAGCAGCAGCAGGGGCAGGGCGCGCACGGCGAAGTAGCCCAATTTGCTGATTTCGCCTCTCAGTATCTTGACGATTTCACGCGGCAGTTGCTTCAGGCTGCCGCCGTCATCCGGCCAGACTCCGGTGAGATGTTTTTCCACGGCGGCTGCCAGGAAACCGTTAAACGGTGCAGCGATGAAATTGGCGATGATGACAAAGCCGAAATAGATCACCAGCAGACTGACCAGAATCAATAATGGCCACAACAACCATAACAGCCAGTCCAGCCATTCCCACCAGCCAGTCATCTGTTGCTCGAAAAAAGCGTGTAATGCACCGACCTGCTGGAACACGTAGTAGAGGGTGCCGGCGAACAGGGCGATATTGATCAGCAGTGGAATTATGACAAACAGGCGCACACCCGGTTTGCCGAGCAGGCTGAAGCCGCTGAGCAGTGCCCGGGCGCCGTCACCAAAACCGGGATTCATTTGATCAGGCACCAGCGCTGGTCGTTGTTTCATTGCCGCCCGGTGGCAGTTGTACGAGGCCCGGCGGCTGCCAGCCGGGTTTGCGGTACTCGGCGACGACAGTGGTAAAGATGCCGCCCCGTACGTTGAAGTCTGCAGTCAGGCGCATAAAGCGGGGTTCGAGGGCGGTCAGCAGGTCGGTCAGAATCTGGTTTGTGACGGCTTCGTGAAAGGCGCCCTGATCCCGGTAATGCCAGATGTAAAGTTTCAGGGATTTCAGTTCCACGCACAGTTTATCCGGCACGTACTCGAGTCGCAGAACAGCGAAGTCCGGCTGTCCGGTTTTCGGACACAGACAAGTGAATTCGGGGATGCGCATGCGCACGGTATAGTCGTTATCCGGTGCCGGGTTGGAAAACGTTTCCAGAGTACTGCCGGGAGTAGTCGTCATGCTGAACGATGCCTTTGCTGATGAACCGAAAGTGACTTCAGAAGTCGCATGAAAAAGTTTTTAATTACCCAATAATATCAACATTATAAATAATTTATTTAAAGTTAAAAATCGTTTTTGATGTTGCTTGTGTCACACCCCTGAACCCGGTATCTTAACGCGCCATGCGACTGCGCAAGATCAAGCTCTCCGGTTTCAAATCTTTCGTCGATCCTACCACGCTCACGATTCCCGGAGATCTGGTCGGCATTGTCGGTCCCAACGGCTGCGGTAAATCCAACATCATCGACGCCCTGATGTGGGTGATGGGTGAAAGTTCGGCCAAACATTTGCGCGGTGATGCACTGACGGATGTCATCTTCAACGGTTCCAGTGCGCGTAAACCCGTCGGTCAGGCAACGGTTGAATTGCTGTTCGACAACAGCGACGGTCGGGTTGGTGGTCAATACGCAAACTACAGTGAGATTTCCATCAAGCGTCAGCTCAACCGCGACGGCCAATCCCAGTATTTTCTGAACGGAGGCCGTTGCCGGCGTCGTGATATTACCGCGATCTTCCTGGGCACCGGGCTCGGTCCGCGCAGTTATTCCATCATTGAACAGGGCATGATCTCGCGTTTTATCGAAGCCAAGCCGGACGAACTGCGTCTGTATATCGAGGAAGCGGCCGGGATATCCAAGTATCGTGAACGCCGGCGCGAAACTGAATTGCGAATCGGGCACACCAAAGAAAATATAAATCGTCTCAATGATATAAGAGATGAACTTGAGAAACAGCTGGAGAAACTGAAACGCCAGGCCAGAGCGGCGGAACGCTACCAGGCACTGAAACAGGAAGAGCGCGGACTGCAGGCTGAATTACTGGCACTGGAGTGGCGTCAGCTCAAAGCCAAGGCAGACGAACACAGCGGCCGCCTGCGTGAAGCGGAAAACGCGGTCGAAGCAGCACGGGCGCGGGTGCGGCAGGTCGAAGCGGCCATGGAGCAGCAGCGCAGTGATGTAGCCGATGCCACGGAAGCTTTTAATACAGTTCAGTCGGAATACTATCAGGTCGGTGCCGATATTGCGCATCTGGAACAGAAGATCGAGCACACCCGCGAACGCATCGCCGCGCTCGAGCGCGATAAGGAGCAGGTGGAGCAGGATGCCGCTGCCGCCCGTCAGCAGCAGGACCATGATCGCGAACGTCTCAGTAGTCTGACCGGCGAACTTGAGCGTCTCAACCCGCAGCTCGAGGGTTCGCGTAATGAAAGCGAGCAGGCCTATGAGTACCTCAACGAAGCCGAACAGGCCATGCAGGCCTGGCAGACGGAATGGGAGGCTTTCAATGAACAGCTCTCGGAAACCGTCCGCGCCGAGGAAAATGCGCGCACGCGTCTGGAGCATCTTGAGCTGGCGCTGGAAGAGGCTGGCCACCGGCGTGAACAGCTGGAACGGGAACGGCGCGATCTGCAGCCAGACGATGAACGCCGGCAACGCGAAACCCTGCAGCAGGCCCTGCAGGAGGCCGAAAGTCAGCAGGCTGAGCTGAGCCAGCGGTTGACCGACGAGCAGCAGGCCGTGCGGGAACTGCGCAGCCGTATTGAAAATCAGGTCCGATCACTGGAGCAGCAACGCGAGGCCCAGCAGGAGCGACGCAACCGTCTTACCTCGCTTGAGACCCTGCAACAGGCGGCTCTTGGTGAGGATCAACAGGCTCTGAGCGATTGGTTGCAGGAGCATGGTTACGCCGAGCTGCCACGCCTGGCGCAGGCGCTGCAGGTTGAACCCGAATGGACGCTGGCGCTGGAAACCGTACTCGGACCACACCTGCAGAGTCTGGTACTGGACGATCTCGATGCAATGATGCGGCAATTGCAGTCGGCACCGGCCGGCGAACTCGGTGCGTATGCGGCCGGGACAGTCAGCCTGCCGGATGACGGCCGCGCCCGGCTTGCCGACAGGATCAAAGCGCCGGGGCCGCTGGCCGGCCTGCTGGCCGGAGTCTATACCGCGGCGGACCAGGACGCGGCAGTGGCGATGCGGGAACGGCTGGCAGCGCACGAGTCAGTGGTAACACCTGACGGTCTGTGGCTGGGGCCTGACTGGCTGCGTACGTCCGCGCGGGGCGAACAGGATAGCGGTACCCTCAGCCGCGAGCGCGAGCTGGGTGAATTACGCGAACAGGTCAGTACGGATGAACAGGCACTGGAGGCGCTGCAGGAACAGATCCGCAACAGCCGTGAACAACTGGCCCGGCATGAGCAGCAGCTGGAAGACACCCGGAGCGAACTGCAGCGCACCCAGGAGACTGTCGCGACCTGCCGTTCCGAACTCGCAGCCGCCGGTGCACGCGCCGAACAGATGGACAGCCGTGGCCGTCAGATCGAAGACGAATTACAGGATCTCGCCGATCAGATAGACAGCGACAGCCGCGAGATCGAGACTGTCCGCCAGCGCCTCGAACAGCAGGAACAGGCCCGCCAGGAACAAACAGCCCAGCGGGAAAGCCTGGCCGCCAAACGCGAGCATCACCGCCAGGCTCTGGACCGGGCACGGCAGCAATGGCAATCAACGCACCAGGAAAGTCATGGTATCGCGCTCAAACTGGAATCACTGAGTTCCCAGCGCGCGTCCCTGGAGCAGGGAGTGCAGCGTCTGGATCGTCAGCTTGAGCAGTATCAAACCCGGACTCAGGAACTGCAGCAGGCGATTGCCGAAGCGCAGGCACCGCTGGACGGCATCGAACAGCACCTCAATTCACGACTGGCTGATAAACAGTCGGCCGAACAACGTCTGCAGCAGGCCCGCGAACGCCTGCAGGGTCTGGATGAAACATTACGCGGGCTGGAACAGCAGCGTAACGAGGCAGACCAGCAGCTTGAACAGGCTCACGAACAGCAGGAAAGCGCGCGGCTGGCAGCCCAGGAAACGCGGGTCCGGCAGGAAACAGTACAGGAACAGATCAGCAGCGCGGGTCATGATCTTGATGCAGTACTGGCAGAACTGGATGCCGAGGCATCCCAGGCTGCATGGCGTGAATCACTGACCGCAGTACAGAAAAAAATCGAGCGTCTGGGGCCCATCAACCTGGCGGCGATCGATGAACACAAGCAACTATCCGAACGCAAGGAATACCTCGACAGCCAGCACAACGATCTGAGCGAGGCACTGGAAACGCTGGAAAGCGCCATTCGTAAGATTGACAAGGAAACCCGGACGCGTTTCCGTGAAACCTTCGACCGGCTCAACGACAACCTCGCAACATTGTTCCCGGAACTGTTCGGTGGTGGTCACGCCTATCTGGAATTGACCGGCGAGGATCTGCTGGAGACCGGCGTAACTGTCATGGCGCAGCCGCCCGGCAAGCGTAACAGCAACATCCACATGCTGTCTGGCGGTGAAAAGGCGCTGACCGCAGTGGCACTGGTATTCTCCATATTCAAACTTAATCCGGCGCCGTTCTGTATTCTCGACGAGGTTGATGCACCGCTGGACGATACCAATGTCAGCCGCTTCAGCGATATGCTGCGCAAGATGTCCGCCGACATCCAGTTCATCTTCATAACCCACAACAAGATAACCATGGAAATCGCCAGTCAGCTGATCGGCGTCACCATGCAGGAAGCCGGCGTCTCGAGGCTGGTGACGGTCGATATGGATGAAGCCGTCGCCATGGCCGCTGCCGGTTGACGTTCCTCACCATGGATGAACTACGCTGGATATTGCTGGTATTTGGCGTACTGCTGATTGCGGCTATCTATGGCCTCGATCGCATGAAGCGCCGTCACGCGCATCAGCGTGTCAGTGAACGCTGGTTCGGTCAGGATAACGATCATGATTTCAGCATGGCGCCGCGTCCGACCGAAGATGGTGATCATTACCGCGACGCACTCGCCGACCTGAATTCCCTGATGAGTGAAAAGCGCCGCTCTGCAGAGGCCGATGCCGATATTGAACCACATGGCGCACACACAATGGATGAAACCCTGATGGACACAGAGGAATCCGGGGCCGCCGGTGATGGTTCAGACGCAGCGACGGCTGAAGTGGCCGTCGAAAACCGCGAACCGGCTCCAGCCGCAGATGCCGGTAGCGACAATGCCGCGCGTGGAGAGCGGCTGATCGTGCTCTATCTGAAGGCGCCGGCCGATCATGTATTCATGGGACCGGCCCTGTTCGAGGCACTGGACACAGCCGGTCTCGGTCTGGGTGATATGGGCATCTATCATGATAAGGACGAGCAGGGCGCGATTCTGTTCAGTGTTGCCAATCTGTTCGAACCCGGCACGCTGGCGACCGACGATGCCGAGCAGTTCAGTACCCGCGGTCTGGCGCTGTTCATGCAGTTGCCGGGACCCGTTGATGAAATCCAGGCATTCGAGCGTTTACTGGCCAAATCGGAATTCATCGCCGAACGAATCGGTGGTGAACTGCATGATGATCGTCACGAACCCCTGGATGGCATGGCCGTCGAGCGTCTTCGCAGCATTCTCATCACCGGCTGAACAGCCATGACCGCCGCCCGAACCGCCGGCTCCGATCGTGCGCAGGCCGAGCAGCGCGTCAAAGACCTGCGCAAAGAAATCCGACAGCACGACTATTATTACTATGTGCTCGACGATCCGAAAATTCCCGACGCCGAGTATGACAAACTGTTCCGTGAACTGCAGACGCTGGAACAGGAATATCCGAATCTTATTACGCCTGATTCACCCACCCAGCGGGTCGGTGGCGAACCCTCCAAAGCTTTCGCGGAAAGCCGGCATGAACAGCCCATGTTGTCACTGGCTAATGCCTTTGACGAAACCGAGTTGCGTGACTTCGATCGACGCGTCCGCGATCGTCTGCAAATGGAGCAAGTCGAATACAACGCCGAGCCCAAACTCGATGGACTGGCGATCAGCCTGCTGTATGAAAGTGGTCAACTGTTGCGCGGCGCCACCCGCGGCGATGGGACGACCGGCGAGGATGTCACCGCCAACGTGCGTACCGTTGCAGCCATCCCCCTGAGCCTGCTGGGTAAGGGCTGGCCCGATCGGCTTGAAGTCCGGGGCGAAATCTACATGACCAAACAGTCGTTTCTCGCGCTTAATGACTATCAGGCCAGACACGGAGGCAAACAGTTCGCAAACCCGCGCAATGCCGCTGCCGGCAGTATGCGTCAGCTGGATCCGCGCATTACCGCCAGTCGCAGACTCCATTTCTTCGCTTATGGTATCGGCGTGATCGAGGGTGGCGAGGTTTTTGATCGACAGAGCGACATGCTTGCGAAATTGCAGAACTGGGGGTTCCCGGTCTCTGCTGAAACTACAGTCGTGAAGAATGTTGACGGCTGTTTCGAGTATTACCGGCGTATCGGCGACCGGCGCCAGTCGTTGGCGTATGACATCGATGGTGTCGTGTTCAAGGTCGATCGCTTCGACTATCAGCGACAGCTCGGTTATGTCTCCCGGGCACCACGCTGGGCGATCGCCTATAAATACCCGCCCGAAGAAGCGACGACAAAACTGCTGAATATCGAAGTGCAGGTCGGTCGTACCGGTGCACTGACGCCCGTTGCCCGACTCGAACCGGTGCAGGTTGGCGGCGTCACCGTCACTAATGCGACTTTGCACAATGAAGACGAGGTGCGACGCAAAGACGTACGTGTCGGTGACACTGTAATCGTTCGCCGCGCCGGTGATGTCATCCCCGAGATCGTCAGTGTGATCAAAGACAGGCGGCCGAAAAACAGCCGCCGCTTCAAGATGCCGACGCAGTGTCCCGAGTGCGGTTCCGAGGTTATCCGTGCGGAAGGCGAGGTGGTGGCGCGCTGCTCCGGTGGTCTTGTGTGTCCGGCGCAGCGCATCCAGTCGCTGATCCATTTTGCCAGCAGGCGGGCCATGGATATCGAGGGTCTGGGTGAAAAGCTGGTAATGCAGCTGGTGGAAAAAGGCTGGGTTGAGAGTCTCGGTGATCTCTATCAGCTTGACGTTGATCGGCTGATCGAACTCGATCGCATGGGCCAGAAGTCGGCTCAGAATCTTGTCGATGCGCTGGAAAAGAGTAAGCAGACGACCCTGGCGCGTTTTCTGTACGCCCTCGGTATTCGTGAAGTTGGCGAAGCAACCGCCAAGGCGCTGGCAGCACACTTCGGTTCTCTGGAGGCAATCGAACAGGCTGACCAGGCGGTACTGGAACAGGTACCGGACGTCGGTCCGGTCGTTGCCCAGCATATTGCGGCCTTTTTCCGCGATCGTCGTAATCGCCGGGTGATCGATCAGCTGCTGAAAGCCGGCTTCAGGCTCGAATCACCACCGCAGAAATCAAAGGACAGTTCGCTCGCGGGCAAGACTTTCGTGCTGACCGGAACACTGACCGCTATGACCCGCGATGAGGCCAAAGCTGCACTGGAAACGCTCGGCGCCAGGGTCACCGCCAGCGTCTCGAAAAAAACCGATTATATAGTGGCTGGGGATGATCCCGGCAGCAAGCTGGACAAGGCGGAGGAGTTGGGAATTGAAATTTTAGGTGAAAATGACTTCTTGAAACTGCTTAAGGGCAGTAGCCAAAGTTAACAGTATCTCGTCGCTCGTTTCTCGCTGAAAAATATGAACAAGATACGGGCGGCATATCAGAATCGTCGCACCTGACGTCGCAGTTCTTCCAGTTCTTCCAGCAGATCCAGCACCAGAGCAACTGCCGGCAGATTCAGGTCCAGGTCATGCTGCAGCCGCATCGCAGTCTGCACACGCTTGACACTGGTGCCGGCAAAAATCCAGGTCGTGGTCCGCTGCTGGACGGGCTCCAGCACGCCTTCTTCCACCAGTTCCATGACCAGTGCCGTTTGTACTCCGCATAGCTGGCAGAGTTCATCCAGGCTGACTTCGCGCTGGTCGTCGAAGATTTCGGCCTTCAGAATGTCGTGATTCCGGCTCATGACGACCCTCCCGGATTCATCACCCGATCCCTGCGTGGATCCATTGGCATCTCGCGTTTCATCTGTTCGTACAGATCACGCTGCTTATCAGTGGTGGCCGCAGGTGTCACGATTTTAAGCCGCACGATCTGATCCCCGGCCGGTTTCCCGGGCAGTCCTCTGCCGCGCAGGCGCAACTGCTTGCCGCTCTGTGAGCCGGCCGGGATATTCAGACTGACCTCGCCACCCAGTGTCGGCACCGTAACCTTGCCGCCCAGCGCCGCTTCCCAGGGCGTGATTGGCAGATCCAGGTAAACATCCCGGTCCCGCACTTCAAACAGAGGGTGCGGTTCGTGCTCGATTTCAAGAAACAGATCGCCAGCGCGTCCGCCACCGAAGCCGGCGCCACCCTGGCCCTGCAGCCGTATGCGCTGGCCGGCTTTCACGCCGGGTGGAATGCGCACTTTCAGTTCGCGTGGCTGATGGCGTACCTGACCCTGAGCATCCACTTCAGGTACCGCCAGATTAATGCTGCGGGTGCCGCCTTGATAGGCCTCATCCAGTGAAATGCGCAGCCGCGCCTGCTGGTCCTGGCCCGCCGCCCGAAACCGGGTCGAATGAGCGCCCGGTCCACGGGCACGACCGCCACCGAACAGGCTTTCGAAGAAATCACTGAAATCGGCTTCCGAAAAATGGCGTTCGAACCCCTGCTGCTGTTCCCAGTCGGGTGGTGGCCGGAAGTCCTGTCCCGCCTGCCAGTCACTGCCGAAATTGTCATAAGCCTTGCGCTTTTCCGGATCGCGCAGCACTTCGTATGCCTCCTGGACTTCCTTGAATTTGTCTTCGGCGCCGGGCTCCTTGCTGACATCCGGATGATATTTGCGCGCCAGCTTGCGGTAGGTGCGCTTGATGTCCTCCGCACTGGCATCACGGCTCAGGCCCATAATCTTGTAATAGTCTTTGTATTCCATTTATGCGCGTCGTTGGTGAATCTGTCCGATATTTTTCGCCGGTGCGATACCCGCCCAGCGGTTATTGAATCTAGATATGGGCGCGGCCGGCAATTTTAAATGCCCGGCACGCCAGGCGCGATATCGATGTCTCTGATGGCGATATCAGGCCACGGTTCTGACACGAGGCGGCGGTTTCAGAACGGAATCCTGCGGCGGCTGGCTCTGGTCGATTTGCGGATAATCGGTAATGTAATGCAGTCCGCGGCTTTCCCGGCGCATGAGGGCGCAGCGAATGATCAACTCGGCCACCGCGCAGATGTTGCGTAGCTCGATCAGGTCGTTGGTCAGGCGAAAGTTGCTGTAGTACTCGTGTATTTCCTTCTGCAGCAGCTGGATACGATGCTGAGCGCGCTGCAGACGCTTGGTGGTACGGACAATGCCGACGTAGTCCCACATGAAGCGACGGATCTCATCCCAGTTATGGGATACGACAACTTCCTCATCGGAATCGGTGATCAGGCTTTCGTCCCAGTCCGGCAGTCTGCCGGCTGCCGGCGTCTGCGGCAGCTCGCGCAATATATCCTTGTAGGCGGCGTGCGCGAACACCACACACTCCAGTAGTGAATTACTTGCCATACGGTTGGCACCGTGCAGCCCGCTGCAGGCAACCTCGCCGATGCCATACAGGCCGGGCAGGCGGGTGCGGCCGCGCTTGTCCACGGTAACGCCGCCGCACAGGTAATGCGCCGCCGGCACAACCGGAATCGGTTCACGAGTCATGTCGACGCCATATTTCAGGCAGGTGGCGTGGATCGACGGAAAATGCTCGCGAATGAAGGCAGCCGGTTTGTGACTGATATCGAGATAGACGCAGTCGATGCCGAGCCGTTTCATCTCGTGGTCGATGGTGCGGGCGACAATATCACGAGGTGCGAGTTCGGCACGGTCATCGAACCGTGCCATGAAGGCCTCGCCATCCGGAAGGCGCAGGATGCCTCCTTCGCCGCGGATAGCTTCGGTAATCAGGTACGACTTCGCCGCCGGGTGATACAGACAGGTGGGGTGAAACTGCACGAATTCCATATTGGCGACGGTGCAGCCGGCACGCCAGGCCATGGCAATGCCGTCACCTGTGCTGACATCCGGATTGCTGGTATAGAGATAAACCTTGCCGGCACCACCCGACGCAAGGACCACGCAACGGGCGCTGAAGACCTCCACCTGGCCACTGTTCTGGTTGAAAACGTAGGCTCCCAGGCAGCGATCCGGAGCGTTTCCCAGCTTGGCAGCGGTAATCAGGTCCACCGCGGTGTGATTTTCAAACAACTCGATAGCCGCGTGGGCGCGGACCCGGCCTTCCAGAGTGGTTTCAATGGCCATGCCGGTAGAATCAGCCGCATGGATAATACGCCTGTGACTATGGCCGCCTTCGCGGTTCAGGTGGTATTCCGCCTGACCGTCGCCTCCGGCCTGCTTGGTGAAAGCGACGCCGATATCGATCAGCCAGCGGATACTCTCCGGCCCTTGTTCGACCACGAAGCGGACTACATCTTCGCGGCATAATCCGGCGCCGGCAACCAGCGTGTCGGTGACATGAGCCTCGATAGTATCCTGGGTATCGAGTACTGCCGAGACGCCACCCTGGGCATAGAATGTGGCGCCCTCCGTCAAAATGCCCTTGGACAGCACCGCCACCCGGCAGTGATCCGCCAGCTGCAGCGCCAGTGACAGGCCCGAGGCACCGCTGCCGATGATCAGGACATCATGTAAGTGTTGCTGAGACATCAATGAGAACTGTTATAATTGCTCGACTATAACTGCTTGAAACAGGCGGAAGTTGAAATTTCCGCTGTGGTATTGATGGGGGCTGGGAGACAGGTCTCCGGTAGCCCGGGTGAACCCTTGCTTTATTCCGGGCCCATTTAATCCATCACAGCGACATCAGCAAGTGCCCGCCGGGCGGTCGCCCGCGGGCCTATTGCGGCGGATTATTGCCGTCCGATAACGATTGTAACAGGAAGCATACGGCGAGAGAGGATCGGGCGAAATGACCGCACGCGAATCTGACCAGCAACTGGTCGAACGGGTCCAGAAAGGGGACAAACGCGCCTTCGACCTGCTGGTGATCAAATACCAGCAGCGCATCCTGAATCTGGTGGGCAGGTTCGTGCGGAACCCAAACGATGCTATGGATGTCACACAGGAAGCCTTTATCAAAGCATACCGGGCATTGCCCAAATTCCGGGGGGACAGTGCTTTTTATACCTGGATGTACCGGATCGCGGTCAACACGGCGAAGAATTACCTGGCCGTGCAGTCCCGGCGACCGCAGGAGGCAGAACAGGATTACGAGGAAATTGAACAAATTGACTCGAGTGGGGTTCTAAGAGACCAGGCCACCCCTGAGCACATGCTGCTCCGGGATGAAATTCAGACCACAGTGGTTCGCGCCATCGAGGAACTGCCGGAGGACCTGCGGACTGCCATCACATTACGCGAAGTTGAAGGCTTGAGTTACGAGGATATCGCTGCTGTGATGGAATGCCCGATAGGGACGGTCCGGTCACGTATTTTTCGAGCGCGCGAGGCCATAGATAAGCAGTTAAAACCATTAATATCTGACGGGTAGGGTGCATACAGTGAACAGGTTAGAGCAAATTTCCGCCTTTATGGACGGCGAGGCCGATCAGCCCGCTGAAACCATTATGGCCGGCATCAGTAATGATCCTGCGCTACGCGGCGCGTGGCAACGTTATCATCTGATCGGTGATGCCATGCGCGGGCAGCTGCCCGGGCATCTGACCGGCCCCGAACTGGCAGCGAGCATTGCCGTCGCCGTGGACCGCGAACCGGCTATCCTGAGCCCGGCGTCCCGGCGTAAATCCCCTGTCCAGCGAGCGTTGAAACCCGTAGCGGGTCTGGCGATTGCCGCCTCGGTGGCGATGGTTGCCATCATCGGGTTGCGTGGCCTGAACGAGGCAACCAGCACTACCGGCTCACCGACGGTAGCGGCGACGGACTCGGCATCCACAGAGGACAATCCGGTTCAGTCACTGCAGCCGGCACCACAGGCACCTCTGGCTCGCACGGTTTCGACCGATTCTCAGCCGCCGCTGCAACCATCTGCCCAGGAGCAGTCTGGCGGGCAGTACGGCTTCAGCAGCTACCTGATTAATCATAACGAATACCGGGCTAACTCAGGTGTTCGGGGAATTATGCCTTACGCGCGAATCGTTGCTCCGAATGACAACGAGCAGTAAGGCACTCTGTACGCAGCTGCCGGTTCTGTTTCTGTGGCTGGCAGCAGGTCTGTCAAGTGCTGCCGCCGAGACGCAGGCAGGTGACGCACGCCAACTTCTGGATGAAATGACAACAGCGTCAAGAACGCTCAACTATGATGGCGTGTTTGTCTACCAGCGTGGCGCCCAGCTCGATGCCATGCGCATCATTCACCAGGCCAATGGCAACGGTGAGCGCGAACGGCTCGTGGCGTTGACTGGTAATGCCCGGGAGGTTGTGCGTAACGATCAGTCCGTGACCTGTATATTTCCGGATGACAGGGCAGTGCTGGTGGAGAAAAGCCGGCCTTACAAGCTGCTGTCAAGCCAGATTCCTCAGCCGGTGTCTAAACTGGCGGATAATTACACCTTCAGTATCACTGGCCAGGATCGGATAGCGAGTCGTTCGACCTGGATAGTCAACATCCTGCCCAGAGATCAGTTCCGTTATGGTTACCGGTTATGGATCGATCAGCAATCCAAGCTGCTGCTGAAATCCGAGCTTCTGGATGAACGCGGTCAGCCACGTGAAAAGATCATGTTCACTCGCATCGAGATCATGGATACGATTCCGGAACAATATCTGAAGCCGGCGATACACGGTGCCGACTTTACGTGGTACGAGAATGCGGATGATATGCATAATCCCTCTGCCGACAGCCAGTGGGAAGTACAATGGTTACCGGTTGGTTTCAAGCTCAACGAACATGCAGACGAGCTGATTGCCAACAGACCTCGACCTGTCAATCACATGATTTTTTCCGATGGTTTGGCAACCGTATCCATATTCGTGGAAAAACTGGATAAGCAGAAAGGACCCATGATCGGCCCTTCCAGCGTTGGTGCTGTCAACGCATTTGCGCGCCAGACCGATGGTCATCAGGTAATGGTGATGGGCGAGGTGCCACTGGGCACTGTTCGCCAAATGGCCAACTCGGTGGCATACTCTCCCTGAATTACCTCGATCATCAAACCCGGCGCAGTTCGAGTGATAATACCGGGAACCCCTATCGCGATCACGAATCGATCAACTTCAAACTGAACAAACTGAAACAGTATGGTGGCTAGTCAAATGGTAACCAAGATCGCGCAAAGTTTTTATGGTGTCTTAATCGCTGCGCTGCTGCTCAGTAACGTTAGTGCTGAAGCACAGCCATTACCTGATTTTACTGATCTCGTCGAAAACAATGCGGCGGCCGTCGTGAATATCAGTACCACGCTGAAGCAGGAAGAAGGGCAGCTGCCGCCCGGCATGAATCTTCCCGATATCCCGGAAGACAGTCCGTTTTACGATTTTTTCCGTAAATTTCTGGAAGAGATGCCCGAAGGTCAGCAGCAACCGTATGAAGATATGTCCTCACTCGGTTCAGGCTTTATTATCTCCAGCGATGGTTATGTGATCACAAATAACCATGTTATCAAGGATGCCGACGAAGTCGTCGTGCGTCTGGTTGATCGGCGTGAATATGTGGCTGAAGTAATAGGCAGCGATCCGCGTAGTGATCTGGCAGTGTTAAAAATCGAAGGTGAGGATTTGCCCACTGCCAAACTGGGCAATTCGTCTGATCTGAAAGTAGGCGAATGGGTGCTCGCAATTGGTTCACCGTTCGGCTTTGATCATTCAGTCACTGCCGGCATTGTCAGCGCCAAGGGTCGCAGTCTGCCGCGCGAGAACTATGTCCCTTTCATCCAGACGGATGTTGCCATCAATCCCGGTAATTCCGGCGGGCCGTTATTCAATCTCGATGGCGAAGTTATCGGTGTCAACTCCCAGATTTACAGCCGCACCGGCGGATTCATGGGGTTGTCATTTGCGGTACCGATCAATGTGGTTGAAAGTGTCTACAATCAGCTGCGTGAAAAGGGTCGCGTGTCACGGGGCTGGCTGGGGGTTCTGATCCAGGACGTAACCCGTGAATTGGCCGAATCATTCGGCATGCAGCGACCCCATGGTGCACTTATCTCTCAGGTGCTGCCGGACAGCCCGGCTGCCGAGGCCGGCCTGGAAGTCGGTGATATCATCGTACGATTCAATGGCGATGAAGTTTCCACTTCCTCGGATTTACCACCGCTGGTCGGTAGCAGCGAAGTCGGCACCACCGTACCTGTTGATATCATTCGTGAAAGTAACAAACGTACCCTGCAGGTCGAGATCGATGAATTGCCGGAAGAAGACGGCAAGATTGCTGCCAGTACGCGCAGTGACAGCGGTTCCAGAATCGATAATCGGCTGGACATCAAAGTCAGGGAGCTGACTGCCCAGCAGCGTGAACAGCTGAATCTGCCCGAGGGCGGGGTGCTGGTAGAGCAGGTTAACAAGGGTCCGGCACGCGAAGCCCGCATTCGCGAGGGCGATATTCTGCTGATGCTGAATAACACTAAAATCCGTGGCGTCGACCACTTCAAAGAACTGGTCGCCGAGCTGCCGGCCGGAAAACGAATCCCGGTTCTGGTACAGCGCCGCGGTGGCCCAGAGTTTTTGGCTCTGAAAATAAAAGAATAACTCAATAATACCCGGCGGCTCGCCTTGAATGGGGGTGGGCCGCCGGGTTTCTGTTTATACCGCTGGCCAGATAAGCTAGAATCGCGCGCTGCTGATGACCGGCCGGCAAGCCGATTAACGCTACAGACTTGATAAAGGCCAGCCCCATGTCCCCGTCCGTTAAGGCCCGGAAGCGGTTCGGCCTTCGCAACCGATAGGCGCCTGATGGACCATATCCGCAATTTCTCGATCATAGCTCATATCGATCATGGCAAATCGACACTTGCTGATCGTTTTTTGCAAATCTGTGGCGCACTCACCGAGCGTGAAATGGCTGATCAGGTGCTGGATAGTATGGACCTTGAACGTGAGCGCGGTATTACGATCAAGGCGCAGAGCGTCACTCTGAATTACAAGGCCGATGACGGACAGCAATATCAGCTCAATCTGATCGATACACCGGGACATGTCGATTTCAATTATGAGGTTTCGCGCTCTCTGTATGCCTGTGAAGGTGCATTACTGGTTATCGATGCCGCCCAGGGGGTCGAGGCGCAGACGGTTGCCAACAGCCTTACTGCCATCGAGCAGAATCTCGAGGTGTTGCCGGTCCTGAATAAAATCGATCTGCCGGCAGCGGATCCCGAGCGGGTAAAAAAGGACATTGGTGACATCATCGGGCTTGATGCCAGTGAAGCACTCTGTGTCAGCGCCAAGACAGGGCAGGGCGTCAGGGAGGTTCTGGAGGAGATCGTCAGATTCATACCTCCGCCCAAAGGTGATCCACAAGCCCCTCTAAAGGCACTAATCATCGATTCCTGGTTTGATAATTACATGGGCGTTATATCGCTGGTCAAAATCGTTGATGGAGAACTTGTCCCCGGACGTAAGATTCGTGTCATGTCAACGGAGCATGACTATGAAGTCGATCAGGTCGGCATATCGACACCGAAACGCACCAGGGTTGACCGGCTGCGCACCGGGCAGGTCGGTTATGTAATGGCTGGCATCAAGGAGATTGATGGTGCACCGGTCGGTGACACACTGACCCAGTCAGACCGGCCGGCAGCGGAGCGCGTACCGGGTTTCAAACAGATTAAACCGCGCGTGTTTGCCGGCCTGTTTCCAGTGGAATCGGCCGACTATGAAAATTTGCGCGAGGCACTGGCAAAATTGCGATTGAATGATTCGGCTCTGCATTATGAGCCCGAAACTTCACAGGCTCTGGGGTTCGGCTTCCGTTGCGGCTTCCTGGGTATGCTGCATATGGAGATAGTGCAGGAGCGCCTGGAACGCGAATACGATCTGAATCTGATTACCACAGCGCCGACCGTGATCTATGAAGTTCATACCCATAAGGGTGATGTTCTGCAGGTAGATAATCCGTCCCGCCTGCCGCCCCTGGATCAGATTGAATCGATTCATGAGCCCATCATCCACGCTGACATCCTGGTCCCGCAGGATTACCTGGGCAATGTCATTACACTGTGTATCGAAAAACGCGGCGTTCAGAAAAATATGCGATATCTCGGCAATCAGGTGATACTTGACTTTGAGTTACCGATGTCGGAGGTTGTGGTTGACTTTTTTGACCGGCTTAAATCGGTAAGCCGCGGTTATGCTTCGTTTGATTACACTTTTCGCCGTTATCAGCCGGCCGATCTGGTCAAACTTGATGTATTGATCAATGGCGAACGCGTAGATGCGCTATCGATTATTGCGCACAAGGACAAAGCGCAGCAGCATGGCCGGGGCCTGACAGAACGGATGAAACAGGTTATTCCACGGCAGATGTTTGATGTCGCCATTCAGGCTGCCATCGGTTCACATATTATTGCCCGGGAAACCGTCAAAGCTCTGCGCAAGAATGTGACAGCCAAGTGTTACGGCGGTGACATTACCCGCAAGCGTAAATTACTCGAAAAACAAAAGGCAGGTAAAAGAAGGATGAAGCAGTTCGGATTGGTTGAAATCCCTCAGGCTGCCTTCATGGCCATATTGGATGTGGGGAAAGATAAATGAATTTCGATTTTGCGGCTTTGCTGGTTTTTCTGACGCTGATCAGTGGTCTGATATGGGCGCTGGACGCCATATTTCTCGCTCCTGGCCGCCACCGGGCAATCCAGGAAGAAGGCCTGGAAGAGGGCGCACGGACACCTGTGCTGGTTGAGTACGCCCGTTCTTTTTTTCCGGTTTTCCTTATCGTACTTATACTTCGCTCGTTCATTGCCGAGCCTTTCAGAATTCCTTCAGCTTCCATGATGCCAACTTTGCTTATCGGGGATTTCATACTCGTCAACAAGTATGATTACGGTCTGCGCTTGCCTGTTATCAATACTGAAGTGGCCGATCTGGGCGAACCGGCCCGGGGCGATATAGCGGTATTCCGCTATCCTAAAGATCCAAGCACGCCATATATTAAACGTATCATTGGCCTGCCCGGTGATCATATCGATTATCGGGACAAGGTGCTTTATATCAATGGAGAACGTATAGAGCAGACCCGGATTGGTCCTTATGAGGGGCACAATTCAAGTCGTGACATGAATGGCCTGATAGTCGAACTGGAACATCTGCCTGAAACCCCTCATGAAATATTACTCGATCAGGAACGGGCCGGTTTTGAGATTGATACGGTAGTACCTGAAGGCCATTATTTTGTTATGGGTGACAATCGCGATCACAGCAGTGACAGTCGGTTCTGGGGTTTTGTCCCGGATGACAACCTGATCGGCCGGGCTTTCCTGATCTGGATGAACTGGGATGGCGGCGTCAATATTGAACGTCTGGGGCTGTTAGGTGAAACTGATACAGAAAAGACTCTCTAGTCAAAAGGGGTATTGCCATGATGAAAACTGAAACACAAGGCGGTTTGACCCTTCTGGGATTCATAATGGTAGTCGCTCTCATCTGTTTCTTTATTCTGCTTGGATTAAAATTATTTCCGCTTTATAACGAGAGCTTCGCCGTAACGCAGTCGCTGAAATCGGTTGCCAGTCAGCCGGAGGCAGAAAAGCTCAGTGAAAACGACATTCAGAAATATTTTCTGCGCAGCGCCTATATCAATGGGCTGGACAGATTCAAGGAAGATAATATTGATGATTATCTGGTGGCTAACAAGGTAGGCGAGGACCCGCGCACCATGACCATATATTATGAAGGACGCAAGAATCTGTTCAGCAATCTGGATATTGTCCTCGTCTATGACAGAACGATTGAGCTGGGTAACGGTAACAATTGAGCAAACCGGAATCGCCACACCAGTGCCTTGGACATGAATTCAATGATCCACGTCTCTTGCAGACGGCGCTCACACATCGCAGCGCAGGAAATGATAACAATGAACGCCTGGAGTACCTCGGTGATGCCATACTGGGTTTCGTCATCGCTGAAGCCTTGTTCGAGCGTTTTCCGGAAGCGTCAGAAGGCAGCCTGACGCGTTTGCGGGCCAGTCTGGTAAAGCGTGAGACACTGGCGCGCCTGGGCCGGCAAATGGCGCTGGGTGAATCGATTCAGCTGGGCAGCGGCGAACTTAAAAGCGGTGGCTGGCGTCGTGACTCCATACTGGCTAATGCCATGGAAGCCGTTATCGGGGCGATATATCTGGATGCGGGCATGGAAATCTGCCGGCAACGCATATTGAATGTTTATCAGGATCTGCTGGCTTCGGCTTCGCCTGAAAAAGCATTTAAGGATGCCAAAACCCTGTTGCAGGAATATCTGCAGGCACGGCGACAGACACTGCCGGTTTACCGGGTGGTGGCCGAGAGCGGTGAAGCCCATTCCCGTGAATTTACGGTGGAATGCCGGGTTCCCGGGCTGACAGAGCCTGTGGTTGCGCAGGGGCTAAGCAAACAGGCGGCTGAGCAGGCAGCCGCGCAGCAGGTGTTGCACGCTCTGCAGGACACCTGAGACAGACTCATGGCAATTTCCACCGACACTACGACAGCTTTCCGGTGCGGCTATATCGGTCTGTGTGGCCGGCCGAATGTCGGCAAATCGACACTGTTAAACCGGCTGGTTGGGCAGAAGCTCAGTATTACATCGGCAAAGCCTCATACCACACGCTGGCATCTGCTGGGTGTCAAGACAGCCGCTCATTGCCAACTGATCTATGTCGATATGCCGGGCGTGAGCAGGCAGCGGGGCAATGCTATCAACCGTTTTATGCGCAGAGAGGTAGCTGAGGGGCTGGCATTTATCAACGTAGCGCTGCTGCTGGTGGAGGCCACACGCTGGTTGCCGGAAGATGAACTGGTACTCGAGCAACTCAAGACACTGGCAGTACCACTGCTGGCTGTTGTCAACAAAATAGACAAGGTGAAAGATAAAACCCGTTTGCTGCCATTCATCGAAAGCCTGGGGGACAAACACGATTTCGGCGCGATTATTCCGGTATCCGCACAAACCGGTGAGCAGATCGGCCTGATCGAAGCGGAACTCGAACAGCGTCTCCCGGAACATCCGCCAATATTTCCTGATGATCAATTGAGCGACCGCAATGAACGATTTTTCATGGCGGAATTACTGCGGGAACAGTTGATGCGGCATCTGGGTGACGAGTTGCCATACTGTCTTACCGTGGTTATTGAAGCGGTGCATGAAGAAGCAAATATCACTCATATTCACGCATTGATATGGGTGGAAAGCGACGGCCAGAAGGCGATAATCATCGGTCATGGCGGCAGCCGGCTCAAGCAGATAGCAAGTACCGCCCGCCGATCGATGGAGCAGTTCCTCGGCACTCGGGTGAACCTGAAGACCTGGGTCAAGGTGCGCGCAGACTGGACCAATGATACGCGTAGTCTGAGTGAATTTGGTTACGAACATTAATCACCACGTACTCTACCGTGCGCGTTGAGTCTCATCCCTGTTATGTTTTGCATCAGCGACCCTATCGGGAAACCAGTCGGTTGCTGGAAATTTTTTCCAGCAGCCATGGCCGGTTGGGTCTTGTGGCACGGGGCGCCAAGCGTCCGAAATCAGAACAGGCTGTTCTGCTGCAGCCGTTTCGACGTTTATCGCTTGCCTGGAGCGGTCGTGGAGAACTCGGACTGTTGACGAGTGTCGAGCCGGATGGCGCTGCCGGCAGTATGAATGCCGGCGGGCTGATTGCGGGATTTTATATCAACGAACTGATTGTGCGGCTGTTGCATCGGCATGAAAGTCATCCGGATCTGTTTGCGGCTTATGAGAACGTTCTGGCAGCTTTATCCGATGACAGGGATAATGAAATCGCTCTGCGCTGTTTCGAAACACGATTATTGCAGACGATCGGCTATGGCCTGGTACTGGATCACGACGTTGAAACAGGTCAGCCGATCGCTCCGGAACGAAGCTACCACTATGTATCGGAGCAGGGCCCTTGTGGTGACAGACAGGTTGCCTCGGCCTGCGTCAGTGTACAGGGTTCCACTCTGATCGATCTGGCGGCCGGCCGCTTCCGCGATGAACGGTCGCTGCATGAAGCCAAACACCTGCTGCGCCAGGAACTGGCCCAGCACCTCGGTCCGCGGCCACTGGCGAGCCGCGCGCTGTATCAGTCCTATCTGGCCAACCGCAGGCAGCGCCAGGATTTGTCAGATTGATCGTAGTCGCAACCTGGACGGATCGTTACAATAGCGCGCTTTTAACATCCCTCTGACTGGGATATCGAGTCATGCAGAACATCAAGCTGGGTGTCAACATCGATCATGTCGCAACGCTTCGGCAGGCGCGGGGCACCCGTTATCCGGATCCGGTCGAACTGGCCTTCGCTGCTGAACGCGGCGGTGCCGACTCGATTACGGTGCATTTGCGCGAAGATCGGCGTCATATTCAGGAGCGTGACGTGCGCCTGCTGCGGGAAGTTCTGAGTATACCGTTAAACCTGGAAATGGCGGTCACTGAAGATATGTTGACGATTGCCGAAACCTTACAGCCTGCCTATTGCTGCCTGGTACCGGAGCGGCGGGAAGAACTGACTACCGAAGGGGGGCTGGATGTAGTCGCCCAAAAACAACGGGTAGAGACCGCCTGCCGACGATTGGCCGGTGCGGGTATACGGACATCGCTGTTCATCGATCCCGAACCGGAACAGATCGAGGCCGCCGTCGCATGCAAAGCACCGATGGTCGAGATCCATACCGGCCATTTCGCTGATGCCCACGCCGACATTGAAACGGCACGTGAACTCCAGCGTATACAGACGGCGGTCGAACAGGCCGCACGCACCGGTCTGCAGGTCAATGCCGGCCATGGTCTGAATTACCAGAACGTGCAGTCGATTGCGTTCATGACCGAAATTGCCGAACTTAATATCGGCCACAGCATCATAGCCGAGGCGCTGATCACCGGCATGGAAGCCGCCGTTGCCAGAATGCGCCGACTTATGGATGCAGCCCGCCTTTGAACCAGGCGTGAATTACAAGGCAGCAGCACGGCTAAAATATCAAGATTATTGGATCAACACGACTGATGACTTCACTGAAACAGGAAATTGAGCGCCGGCGTACGTTCGCCATCATCTCGCATCCTGACGCCGGCAAAACGACATTGACGGAACAGCTTCTGCTCAAGGGCGGAGCGATCCAGCTGGCCGGGACCGTAAAATCGAGAAAATCGGCGCGTTATGCGACATCCGACTGGATGGAAATGGAGAAACAGCGCGGCATATCCATCACCAGTTCCGTCATGCAATTCCGTTATGCTGACAAGCTGATCAATCTGCTCGACACACCGGGCCACGCGGATTTCTCCGAGGATACCTATCGCACGTTGACTGCCGTGGATTCGGCACTCATGGTGATCGATGCCGCGAAGGGTGTGGAGGAACGCACCCGCAAGCTTATGGAAGTGTGCCGGCTGAGAAATACCCCCATCATTACCTTCGTGAACAAACTGGATCGTGAAGGCCGTACGCCGCTGGAACTGCTGGATGAAGTCGAACGCGAACTTAACATCCAGTGCGTGCCCATTACCTGGCCGGCCGGCACAGGCAGCGCCAGCAAAGGCATCTGCCATCTTTACAATCAGACGTTTCATCCCTGGAATCGCGCCAAACAGGATAAAACCGGCCGGGCTGAACCGATAGCGCTGACCGATACTGCGACGCTGTCATCGCTACTGGATGATGAACAGGCAGCACTGTTTGAAGACATCGAGTTTATCCGGGAAGTCTGCCCGAAGTTCGATCCGAACGCCTTCCGGCGCGGTGAACAGACCCCGGTTTTTTTCGGTTCCGCACTGCATAATTTCGGCGTGGTCGAGTGTCTTGACACCATCATCCGTGATGCACCCTCGCCAACACCACGCGAGGCGCGGGAACGCATGGTCAATCCTGATGAAGAGGCTTTCAGCGGCTTCGTCTTCAAGATCCAGGCAAATATGGATCCGGCTCATCGTGATCGTATTGCCTTTCTGCGCATCTGTTCCGGACGCTATCGCCGCGGCATGAAAATTTATCATGTCCGTCTCGGGCGTGACATCCAGATAGCCAACGCCATGACACTGATGGCCGGTGACCGTGAACAGATCGAGGATGCCTGGCCGGGCGACATCATCGGTTTGTACAATCACGGCGCCATTCAGGTCGGTGATACCTTTACCCAGGGGGAAACCCTTAAATTCACGGGCGTACCGCATTTTGCTCCGGAACTGTTCCGCCGGGTCCGGCTGCGCGATCCGTTGCGTACCAAGGCGCTGAACAAGGGACTGAATGAATTGTGCGAGGAGGGCGCGACCCAGGTATTCAGGCCGCTAGTATCCAATGACATCATCCTGGGTGCCGTTGGCGTGCTGCAGTTCGATGTTGTGGCCTGGCGGTTGAAGGAAGAATACGGCGTTGACTGCGCCTACGAAAGCATTCCGGTCTCGACCGCACGCTGGGTGACTTCACCGCAAAGCGGAAAACTCGATGAATTCAAACACCGTCAGCAGGAAAACCTCGCCCATGACGGCAGCGGCGAACTGGCCTATCTGGCGCCATCCATGGTTAATCTGAACCTGACGGCGGAGCGCTGGCCCGACATCCGGTTTCAGGCCACTCGTGAACAGTAAAATTTCCCGCCAACCAGAAGCGATATAGCAATTACAGTGCCGTACTAATCAACTTCCGAACCCTGCTCGAGCTTTGTGTCACGCTGCTGATTGTTATCCTGGTCGGGAGTGTGATTATCGTCTTTCCGCACTGCGCCGGCTCCATATAAAGGCCGTGGCCGCCGTCTATCACTTTTACCGGCTGTGGAATCATCAGTTGTGCTGGCAACGTCAGCAGCACTTGGAAGCTTATCCGTTGTGGTGGAGTGATCCGGTGCCTGTGGCTGGAAAGGTGCCGTTGTAGCCGCGTGCTGTGTCTCAGTCTGGCTTTTACTGACAGCCGCATCTGCAGACCCGGTTGTGTCAGCTTCAGATGTCTCTTTGGCCGCAGTCCGTTCGTTACCACGACTGTCAGGCGACGCTGGCCTCGCAGGCGTCGAATCAGTTGTCGAAGGCTGACGGCTGGATGAGACAGTGCCCGTATCGTCGCGACGCTGGTTGACCTGCCCGCCGGTGTCTTGTGCCTGGTCGTCCGCTTTCGAACGCTCCGTTGAATCAGGAACTGTACGATTCTGAGCGGTGGCGCGGGAAGCGGTCCCGGTCCGGGGTGCCGGTTTCCGGGCAGCAGTTGCGTTCTGATCTTCTGACTTGTTATCGCTGCCGGAACGGCCGTTATTCTGGCTGCCACTGCCGCTATTGTCACTATTATCGCTGCTGCCGTCACTCCGACGCCGGCGACGCCCGCCGCGACGGCCGCGGCGGGAACCGGACCGTGACTTACGCCCTTCGGAGGAATAGTTATCTTCTCCGCCGGTGTTATCATTTCGCTTGTTCCGGCGACTACGGCTATTCGAAGTGCTGCTGCTGTCACTGTCGCGCAGCTCTTTGTCTTCGCTGCTGCGGGCCGCTTTCCGCGGAGCGCGCGGTTGCTGATTATCCTGGTGCGTGTCGTGCTTGCTGTCGCCGCCATTATCTTCGGGAATACTGAACAGATTGCCGAACAGGCGGCTGATCAGGCCCTTGGCCTTGGTCTGCTGAGTCACTGCAGTTTCGTTGTCTGGGGTGCTTTCCAGGGGCATCTCTCTGACGGGCATAGGTTGTGCATGCATGACCTGCTGTACAGCCGGTTGCGGCGGGGTGCGCCGGTCGAACCATGTATTATTGTCCGTTTCAGCGGCTTCCTCGGTTTCCCGTGTCAGCTTGTAGCTGCTTTGCTGCTGCTCGTCGGGTTGCAGTTCTTCATTCTGACGTATCCGCTGGACTTTGTAGCGGGGTGTTTCCAGTTCAGGATTGGGCACCAGCACAATATCCATATCCAGACGTTCTTCAATATCCTGCAGGCTCTTGCGCTTTTCATTCAGCAGGAAGCTGGCCACTTCAACCGGCAGCTGGGCGATGACCCGGAGGGTGTTTTCTTTCATCGCCTCTTCTTCGATCAGACGGAAGACGGACAGCGACAGGGATTCAACACTGCGTAAGTGACCGGTGCCACTGCAGCGCGGACAAACATTGTAACTGGATTCACCGAGTGACGGGCGCAGCCGCTGCCGCGACATCTCCAGGAGGCCAAAACGCGAAATACGGTTGACCTGCACACGGGCACGATCGTCTTTCACGCAATCGCGCAGCTTGTTCTCAACATCACGCTGATTCTTCGGATTCATCATATCGATGAAGTCGATGACAATCAGACCGCCAATATCCCGCAGCCGCAACTGACGGGCGATCTCTTCAGCCGCTTCAAGGTTGGTATTGAGCGCCGTTTCCTCGAT
Source organism: uncultured Enterobacteriaceae bacterium (assembly GCA_964522485.1). Taxonomy (GTDB): domain Bacteria; phylum Pseudomonadota; class Gammaproteobacteria; order Methylohalomonadales; family Methylohalomonadaceae; genus Methylohalomonas. The sequence goes on from CAZFUS010000015.1 coordinate 24,712, forward strand.
ATCACCGCCGGCAGTGGCGCGAGCCGAATTGATGTCGATGGTGATCAGCGCCTCGGTATGATCAATGATGACCGCGCCGCCTGAGGGCAGGGTAACCTCGCGCGCAAAGGCAGATTCAATCTGGCTCTCGACCTGATAGCGGGTGAACAGCGGATCGCGTTCAGTATACAGCTTGAGCTTGCCGAGGTTATGCGGCATAACCTGCTGCATGAACTCGTTGGCCCGGTCGTAGACTTCCTTGTTATCGATCAGGATTTCATTAATATCCTGCCGCAGATAGTCGCGGATGGCCCGGATAATGACTTCGCTTTCCCGGTAAATCAGAAACGGGGCAGGTCTTTCACTGGCGGCTTTTTCGATGGCTTTCCAGACTTGCAGCAGATAGTCCAGATCCCATTGCAGCTCTTCCGTGCTTTTGCCGACACCGGCAGTCCGCAGGATCATGCCCATGCCCTGGGGTATGTTGACCCCGCTCATGGCTTCACGGGCTTCTGAACGATCATCCCCTTCGATCTGGCGGGATACACCTCCGGCCCGGGGGTTGTTCGGCATGAGGACAAGATAGCGGCCGGCGAGACTGATAAACGTTGTCAGGGCCGCGCCCTTGTTGCCACGTTCAGGTTTCTCGACCTGTATAATCAGTTCCTGGCCGACCTGCAGATGGTCCTTGACATTGAAACGACCACGCCCGGCCTGCTCCTTGAACAGTGAGCGGGCAATTTCCTTGAACGGCAGAAAGCCGTGACGCTCAGCGCCGAAATCTACGAATGCCGCTTCGAGACTCGGCTCGATGCGGACAACCTTGCCTTTATAGATATTGGATTTTTTCTGTTCACGGCTGGTGGATTCGATGTCAACATCGTACAGCCGTTGTCCATCCACTAGCGCGACGCGCAACTCCTCCGGCTGAGTTGCGTTGATCAGCATTCTTTTCATGTTGATATACCCGCACAGCGCTCGACCTGTAGGCAGCAAACGGCGCGAGCAAGAACTTCTGAGTCATGCGGTAGCCTGTATTCGCCATGGGAGCGCTTCCTGAATACCACTCATTTCCAGGGGCGAGTGGTAGTTGAACCCTTACTCAACAGTCCGGTACGGGACTGTAGAATGTATTTCGCTGTATGACGGTTGCCATACTGAATCCCGGCCCATGGGCAACGGTATTCATAAAATCATCCAGGCTCCTGGTCCTGCGCAAATGGTCAATTCTGGACCTCGGCCGGAGATTGGGTTTATTCAGTAACTTTTTAATTTTTCTGAATAACTGTCTGAGGATTCAGCATCTCTGACAGCTTCAGGCATACTATAGCAGTGATACTGTATTGCAGCAATCTGTCAGCGTAGACAACAGCATGGAACAGGTTCCCAAAGAGAAAACGGCGGTTCAGAACGTCACCGTAGACGGCACCGAGGCGGGCCGGCGGCTGGATAATTTCCTCAGCAGCCGCTTCCGGCAAGTCCCCAGATCCCGCGTCTACAGTATGGTGCGCCGGGGCGAGGTCCGGGTGAACGGCAGCCGCGCACGCCAGGATTACCGCCTTCGAGATGGTGATGTCGTCCGCATTCCGCCGCTGCGGCTGCCATCCGTGGCCCGGCCGCAGCCGGTGCCCGCCACCGCGATCGCGCGTTTGCAGGCCTGCGTCCTGTTCGAGGACGAACGCCTCATCGCTCTCAACAAACCGGCCGGACTTGCAGTGCACGGCGGCAGCGGCATTGACTACGGTGTCATCGAGATCCTGCGTGCCGCCCGCAGCGGTGACGACCGCATCGAACTGGTGCATCGCCTGGATCGGGATACGTCCGGCTGTCTGCTGCTGGCCAAGGATATGGTGCTGCTGCGTTCTCTGCATGAGCAGCTCCAGAGCGGACGTATTCACAAACATTACGTGGCATTGCTGAAAGGGCAGCTCGGGCGCCGTTCCCTGGAGATAGCCGAACCCCTCCGTAAAAACAGACCACGGGTAGGCGAGCGCCGGGTCGTTACCGATGCTGACGGTAAGGCATCAGCGACCCGTATTCGCCGGCGGCGGCTGTACACAGACGCCACCCTGGCGGATGTCGAGTTGCTGACCGGCCGCACTCACCAGATTCGTGTGCATGCAGCTGCCTATGGCGCACCGCTTGCCGGTGACCGGAAGTACGGCGATCCCGATTTCAATCAGTTTATGCGCAGCCTGGGACTGCGCCGGCTGTTTCTGCACGCCGCCAGCCTGGAATTGCCCGGCCTCGGCCTTCGCATTGAAGCACCACTGCCGGATCCGTTGATTGAAGTGCTTGAGAAGCTGGCCCAGCGATGTTTATGACGACGTCCACGATGCGTCTGCTACAATGCCGTGTTTATACACCTAACAGTAAATCTTCAATGAACTTCCCGCCAAGTTGGCAGCAGCAGCCTTACAAGACTGCGTCTGTGAAACAGGATAATCGAAATGGCTGAAGAACAGACACCCGAAAACAGTGCTCAGGTAACGGCATCCGCCGGTGAGCCCCGCGACACCGCATGGGAACGCAATCTCATCTCTCGTATTGCACTGGAAGCACTGACCGAACAGCGTCGGGCCCGACGCTGGAGTATTTTTTTCAAGTGTCTGCTGGCGCTGTACCTGTTCGCACTGCTGTTGATTTATCTGCCTGCAGACTGGACGCGGGGTGGTATGGTCGGATCAGGTGGTCATACGGCTTTGATCGATGTGGATGGCGTTATCAGCGCCGATACCATTGCCAGCGCTGATCACGTGGTGACCGGCCTGCGTCGCGCTTTTGAAGATAGCCGGACACGCGGCGTAATCGTGCGCATAAACAGTCCCGGTGGCAGTCCGGTCCAGGCCGGATATATTTATAATGAGATGCTGCGACTGCGGGAAGAATATCCTGATATTCCGCTTTATGCCGTTGTAACGGATGTATGTGCGTCGGGGGGCTATTACATCGCAGCCGCCGCCGACAAGATCTACGCCAACCGCGCGAGTATCGTCGGTTCGATCGGAGTAATTTTCTCCGGTTTCGGCTTCGTCGAGGCAATCGATAAACTCGGTATCGAGCGGCGCCTGGTCACTGCAGGTGAAAACAAGGCACTGCTGGATCCGTTTTCCCCACTGAAGACTAATGAAGTCGAGCATTTACGGACTATGCTCAATGATATCCACAATCAGTTTGTCGGGATTGTCAAAGAGGGTCGCGGCGATCGCCTCAAAAACGATGATGAATTATTCAGTGGCCTTATCTGGACCGGTGAAGAAAGTCTCGAACTCGGCCTGGTCGATGAGCTGGGCAGCGCCAGTTATGTCGCACGTGAAGTGATCGGTGCTGAAGAGATGGTCGATTATACCGTACGTGAGAATTATCTGGATCGATTCGCACGTCAGCTCGGCAGTGCACTGGCGACCAAGCTGGAACACAATTTCAAACTGCGCTGAAGCTCCCGTGAGCAGTGAGCCGGAAGTTATGATGACGCCGCGGAAGTTTTCAGTTCCCTCAATTCAAATAAATTCACGGTATTTCAACCCCTTCCCGGCGCAGCATTTCAGCCAGCCGGATCAGCGGCAGGCCAATCAGAGCAGTGGGGTCACTGCCAGTGAGTGATTCGACCAGACTGATACCGAGTGATTCCGACCGAAAAGCACCGGCACAATCCAGCGGTTTCTCTTTAGCCACGTAGCGCTCGATTTCGGTATCGCTGTAGTCACGAAACTTCACACTGAACGGCACCGCATCAATTTGATGTGTGCCTTTCACCGTATTGATCAGACACAGTCCGGTCAGAAATTCGATACGCCGGCTGCGCATACGCTGCAATTGCTGGACAGCCGCCGCATGGGTCCCGGGTTTACCAAGGATTTCATCGTCCAGCATCGCTACCTGATCGGACCCGATCACCAGACTGGGCTGTTCGCACTGATCCGCTACGCTTTGCGCCTTTTCCCGGGCCAGGCGCCATACGAGTTGTCTGGGCAATTCGCCCGGCTCGGCAGCTTCATCGACCGCCGGCGGCCGGCAATCAAACGAAACCTGCAAACGCTCCAGCAGTACACGGCGGTAGACCGATGTTGATGCCAGAATAATCATGGAAGAATCAGCGCTCATCGGGCCTTTGTCATGATGGATGCCAGCCGGTGAAGGATGTCAGCGGCGCATTAGACTGTATCTGCCAACGCCCGTCAAACGCCGCCACACAGTAACCCTTTGCCGCCACTGAATTTTTTTGACAGTGCAGCAGACGCGCATTAATATTGCCCGCCTGATGCCGACGCAACCGCCGCAGTTTATCGAGCCGTTGCGCCTCGCCCGACAAGGCGCCCATATACACGGGAGTCTGCCGCTTGCTGCCATGGCGCGCTTGCAACAGGCTGTTCACGAGGCCACCGGCGAAGCCGAATTCACACTCGAATTCAGGCGTGAGGAAAACGGCATTCAGAGTATAATGGGCGATTTTAGCGTCACCGTCAGCATGATCTGTCAACGCTGCCTGCAGCCCATGGCGGTCAACGTCAGTGGCGACATTCAGCTCGGCATCGTCCGCGGTGAACAAGAAGCAGAACAACTGCCGCCCGGTTATGAGCCGTTGCAGTTGGACGAGGGTCCGTTGAAACTGCAGGACCTGATAGAAGATGAGCTGTTGCTGGCGCTGCCGATAGCCCCCCGGCATTCGCAAACACAATGTCTGCTGTCTAACATGGCGGACGCTGAAGCAGGGCAGCCGGCGTCAGCCGACAGACACAGACAGTATCCGTTCACCGAACTGGCGACGCTAAAAAGAAACAAAGATTGAACTGAAATCAACTATCGACCGGGCACCAACCGGGCAATCAGCAGATATTATTATTGGAGAACGACCCATGGCCGTACAGCAGAATCGTAAATCTAAATCCCGTCGCGATATGCGCCGGTCTCATGATGCATTGAAGAATCCTGCCATCAGCATCGAACCGAACAGCGGCGAAGTCCACCGCCGGCATCACATCAGCCCTGATGGCTATTATCGTGGCCGCAAGGTGCTCGAAACCGAAGAGGATCAGGACTGATTCATCCTGTTCAAATCCGAGCACGTATCCGCCGGACTTAACGCCGCAACGTCTGGGTTTGCCGGCGGATTGCCATGTTTCTACCGGCATGCGGGAATTGAAATAGCGTCGCTCATGCATGCAGCGCGAAACTGATCAGCCATCTTCAACCAGAGATAACGCCTTGCTTCCCATCATCGCACTAGATGCTATGGGCGGCGATCTTGGACCCACCGAGATCGTTCCGGCGGCGCTATCCGTGCTCAAGAACAATCCTTCCCTGACACTGATTCTGGTCGGCCAGCAGGAGGTTCTGCATTCTGTCCTGGAACAGAATAAAAGCGCGGAATCCGAACAATTGCGAATACACCACGCGAGCGAAACGGTGGAGATGCATGAGCTGCCGTCCATGGTATTACGCAATAAAAAGGATTCTTCGATGCGGGTCGCCATCGAGCTGGTGAAGCAGGGACAGGCGGGCGCCTGTGTCAGTGCCGGTAATACAGGCGCTCTGATGGCCACGGCGCGGTTTGTGCTGAAAATGCTGCCGGGCATAGACCGGCCGGCCATCTGCGCAACCATGCCCGGTACCCACGGTCCGACACATCTGCTTGATCTCGGTGCCAATGTCGATGTTTCTTCGGAACAACTGCTGCAGTTTGCAGTGATGGGCTCGCAGCTGGCCAACGCCACAAACAACAAGCCGCAACCGACGGTGGCTCTGCTGAACATTGGTGCCGAAGAGATCAAGGGCAACGATCAGGTCAAACAGGCTGCTGCATTGCTGGCCGGCAGCCATCTGAACTATGCGGGCTTCGCCGAGGGCAACGATATCTACAGCGGCCGTTTCGATGTTATTGTCTGCGATGGTTTTACCGGCAATATTGCACTCAAGGCCAGTGAAGGTGTTGCCGAATTTATCAACCACCATGCCCAGCTTGAATTCCGGCGTAATCTTTACAGTAAATTTGCCGCGCTGGTTGCTTTGCCTGTGCTGAAGACCATCCGGCATAAGCTGGATCCGCGGCGCTATAATGGCGCCAGCCTGCTGGGCCTGCGCGGCATTGTCATCAAGAGCCATGGACGCGCCGATCGGGTGTCATTTGCCTATGCAATTGAAGAAGCCGTCATCGAAACGCGCAAAAACGTACCGGAGCGGATCAGCGCCGAGCTGGAGAGTGTCCTCAGCGAGAGGCAATCCAATTGAGTCATGCGCGCATCACCGGTACCGGCGGTTATCTGCCTGAACGTGTGCTGACCAATCAGGATCTGGAAAAGCTCGTCGACACGTCCGACGAATGGATCCAGGCACGCACCGGAATCGAAAAACGTCATATCGTCAGCGACGGCGAAACCACCTGCGATCTGGCCGAACAGGCAGCACGCCAGGCCATGACCATGGCCGGTGTGACTGCCGCTGATATAGATCTGATCATCGTTGCCACCACCACACCGGACATGGTATTCCCCAGTACCGCGTGTTTGCTGCAGCAGCGTCTGGATATACACGGTTGTGCGGCATTCGATGTGCAGGCGGTCTGTACAGGTTTCATCTACGCTATGGGCGTCGCCGACAAATTCATTCGTACTGATGCAGCCCGCTGCGCGTTGATCGTCGGTGCTGAAGCACTCTCCCGGATCATCGACTGGAGCGATCGCAGTACCTGCGTTCTGTTCGGTGATGGCGCCGGTGCCATGATCCTTCAGGCCTCAGAGCAACCGGGTATTCTGTCAACTCATCTGCATGCCGATGGTGCCTATCAGGATCTGTTGCGCGTGCCGGCGGGTATATCGCTGGCACCGGAGACTTATAAGAACAACGAAGCGTTTATCGAAATGCAGGGTAATGAGGTTTTCCGCATGGCAGTGAACACACTGGGCCACATCGTCGATGAAACGCTGGCAGCCAATCATCTCGACAAGGATGCAATCGACTGGCTGGTACCCCATCAGGCCAACGTCCGTATTATTGCGGCCACGGCAAAAAAACTGAACCTGTCCATGGACCGGGTCGTCATGACCGTGAATCAGCATGGCAACACATCGGCCGCTTCAGTACCGCTGGCGCTGGATGTGGCAGTAAGAGACGGCCGGATTCAGCATGGTGATATGTTGCTGTTAGAAGCGTTCGGTGGCGGTTTTACCTGGGGTTCAGCGCTGGTCAGGTATTAAAATCTCATATAAACAAGTCCGCAACTGAACGCGAATGAACACAAATGTGAAAAAGCCAGAGAAAACGAGAAAGATATTGAATGTTACTAGATCTCCGACAATTTTCTGGTGTTTAAATCGTCAGCTATTGATAAAGGCCAAAAACGCCTTCTGTCTAGCCTGGTAATGAGGGTTCAAGCTTTTCATTCTATTTGCGTATATTTGCGTTTATTCGCGGACTGAGTATAGAGCGTTCATTCTTTTGAGGTTTGAATATTGACACTGGCATTCGTTTTTCCCGGACAGGGATCACAGTCGGTCGGCATGCTGGCCGAGTTGGCAGACCTGAACACGATTATTCACAAGACCTTTGCCGAGGCTTCCGAACTCCTGGGATATAATCTCTGGCAGTTGATCCAGGAAGGTCCGGAGAGCGATCTTAATGAAACCCGGTGTACCCAGCCGGCCATGCTGACGGCTGGTGTGGCGGTCTGGCGGCTGTGGCAGGCGCAGGGTGGTGCCAAACCACGGTACATGGCGGGACACAGCCTCGGTGAATACACGGCCCTGGTCTGCGCCGGCGCTCTGGGTTTTGCCGAGGCCGTGAAGCTGGTGGAACGGCGCGGAGAGGACATGCAGGCGGCGGTACCGACAGGCAGTGGTGCGATGGCCGCGATTCTGGGTCTCGACGATGAGCAGGTGGCAGAACTTTGCCGCCAGGCAGCCAGCGATGGACATGTGGCGCCAGCCAATTACAATGCGCCCGGACAAGTGGTGATCGCCGGTGACCGGGCGGCGGTGGAACGAGCCGTTGACGCGGCCAAGACTACTGGCGCCAGACGGGCGGTGGTCCTGCCGGTGAGTGTGCCGTCGCATTGCGAACTGATGCGACCGGCGGCCAAAACCTTCGCCGAAGCACTGGCCGCGGTAAGCATCAAACCACCCGGGATTCCGGTGATTCACAATGCCGATGTCAGCGAACATACTGAACCCGAATCGATTCGGCGCGTTTTGACCGAGCAGTTGTACCAACCGGTCCGCTGGGTAGAAACGATACGGATGTTACAAAGCCTCAAGGTACAATACGTGATTGAATGCGGCCCCGGCAAAATACTGACCGGCCTGACCAAGCGAATCGAACGCGGACTTGAGTCTATGCCGGTACAGGATCCGGATACACTGAGCGCCGCGCTGAACACCGTCAGCGCCGACTGAAAGGGACGATGCAGACACTCAATGGACAAATAGCGCTGGTAACCGGCGCAAGTCGCGGCATCGGCAAGGCTATTGCCCTGGAGCTGGGCCGACAGGGTGCCCGGGTGCTGGGCACAGCTACCAACAAAACCGGTGCCGAGGGTGTGACCTCGACACTGCATGACCAGTCTCTGGCCGGGCAGGGTTACGTGCTTGATGTCGGCATGGACGAATCAGTTGGTGCCCTGGGCGAGCAGTTAAACGCTGACGGCTACAATCCAAGCATTCTAGTCAACAACGCCGGCATCACCCGCGACAACCTGCTGATGCGCATGAGTGATGACGAATGGCTGGCTGTCATCAATACCAATCTGAATTCCATCTACCGACTGAGCAAGCTGCTGATCCGCGGCATGATGAAAGCCCGCTACGGGCGCATCATCAATATTGCCTCGGTCGTAGCCTTGGCCGGTAACGCCGGCCAGTCAAACTACGCCGCCGCCAAAGCCGGCATGATCGGTTTTACCCGCTCACTGGCTCGTGAAGTCGGGACACGTGGCATCACTGTAAACACGGTTGCCCCGGGCTTCATTGAAACTGACATGACCGCGAGCTTGAGTGATGATCAGCGTCAGACGTTAGTTGGCCAGATTGCGCTGGGCAGGCTCGGCGCAGTAGAGGAGGTTGCCGGTGCCGTGGCGTTTCTGGCAGGACCGGCCGGAAGCTATATCACCGGTGAAACCCTGAACGTCAACGGCGGCATGTATATGTCCTGATCTGAATCTATAATTTAGATTAGAATTAATTTATATCTATTTGTTTTTAAAAATTAATATTATCCGGCTTGCAAGTTAATACCGTTTCCTTAAACTGTACAACGCACTACGGTCTGTGCACTGTCCCGGGAGGATTTATCCATCATGAGTAGTGTTGAAGAACGCGTCAAAAAAATCGTAGTCGAGCAATTAGGCGTCAAAGAAGATGAAGTTACTCTTGAGTCCTCGTTTGTCGATGACCTGGGAGCCGATTCGCTCGATACGGTCGAATTGGTGATGGCGCTCGAAGAAGAATTCAAGACCGAAATACCCGACGAGGAGGCCGAGAAGATCACGACCGTTCAGCAGGCGGTTGAGTACATCAATGCCAATAGCGAATAACAACACGTTTTATTTCTTCTAAGGCCGCGTTAGAGACTCCCCTCGCGGCCTTTTTCTTATGTGAAATAGGTAATTATCGTGACCAGACGACGTGTAGTAGTGACCGGCCTGGGAATGGTCAGTCCAGTGGGTCATACCGTGGCCGAAACGTGGGATAACATACTGGCCGGCAAAAGCGGTGCAGCGCCCATTAGCCATTTCGATACAACCGGCTTTTCAGTAACATTCTCGGCCTCGGTCAAGGATTTTGATATCAGCCAGTATCTGTCGCCAAAGGATGTCCGCAAAATGGATCCCTTCATGCATTTCGGCATGGTGGCGGGAATACAGGCGTTTGAAGATTCCGGCCTGGAGGTTACAGAAGCGAATGCGCCACGCATCGGGGTCGCCATCGGTTCCGGCATCGGTGGTCTGCCCGGCATCGAAAAGGGCACACAGGCTTATCTGGCAGGCGGACCACGGAAAATTTCGCCTTTCTACGTCCCCAGCAATATCATCAACATGATCTCCGGACACCTGTCGATCAAGTACGGGTTACAGGGACCGAACATCGCTATCGTCACCGCCTGTACCACAGGTACGCACAACATTGGTGACGCCGGCCGACTGATCGAATATGGCGATGCAGACGTAATGATTGCAGGTGGTGCCGAGATGGCCACCTCACCAACGGGTGTCGCTGGTTTCGCTTCCGCACGGGCGCTTTCCTATCGTAATGATGAACCGGAACGCGCCAGCCGGCCCTGGGATAAAGACCGGGACGGTTTTGTCCTTGGTGACGGGGCCGGTGCCGTGGTCCTGGAAGAATACGAGCATGCGAAAAAGCGCGGCGCAAAAATCTACGCCGAACTCATCGGCTATGGCATGAGCGGTGACGCTTACCACATGACCGCTCCCTCGGAAGACGGCGCTGGTGCGAGACGCTGCATGCAGAACGCACTGCGCAACGCCGGTCTTAACGGTGACGAAGTCAGCTATATCAATGCCCACGGCACTTCGACACCGGCCGGTGATATCGCCGAAACCCTGGCTATCAAACACGTCCTGGGCGCACGCGCCGGTAAGGTCGCCATCAGCTCCACCAAGTCCATGATCGGCCATCTGCTGGGCGCCGCCGGCGGCGTGGAAGCGATTTTCAGCATTCTCGCCATCCGCGATCAGGTCGCGCCGCCGACCATCAATCTGGACAACCCGGATCCTGCATGTGATCTCGACTACGTGCCGCATACTGCCCGGGAAATGCCGATCGAAATAACGCTGTCGAATTCATTCGGTTTTGGCGGCACCAACGGCACTCTGATTTTCAAGCGTATCTAGTTGAAGCATAAGGCGCTGTCCGTGAATCGTATTATGTACAGTTCGAGCCACGATTCACGGTTCACGGTGCACAATTCACGGATTAAACTTGTCGCGTGAATCCATCGGCACTGATCAACGGCAAATTCGCTGATTCTCTCCCTGTAACCGATCGCGGCCTGAATTACGGTGATGGCGTATTTGAGACTATCGCCGTTTGTGAGGGCCGCCTGCTGTGCTGGCATGAACACCTGATCCGCCTGGCGGAGGGTTGCCGGCGACTGGATTTGCCGTGTCCGGATATGACCGTACTGCAGGCCGAAGCCAGGCGTCTGGTTGCCGACACTCAGCGTGCTATCCTCAAGATCATCCTGACCCGGGGGGCGGGTAGCCGCGGTTATACCCCCGATCCGGCGGCGCGTGGCAATCGCGTGCTCAGCCTGCATGACTGGCCGGATTATCCGCCGGACTATCGTCAGCACGGTGTCCGGCTGCGTCTGTGTCATCAACGTCTGGCGGTGAATCCGGCACTGGCCGGTATCAAGCATCTCAACCGCCTGGAACAAATCCTGGCGCGCGCCGAATGGACTGATCCGGATATCGTCGAGGGCCTGATGCTAAACCATGATGGTCAATTAATCGAAGGCACTATGAGCAATCTGTTCCTGCGCTGTGGTGACACGCTGTTTACACCGGATGTCGCTCAATCGGGTATCGCCGGCGTGATTCGTGGCCGCGTTCTGGCAGCCGCACGCGAGCTGGATCAGGAGATCATCATCGCACCACTGGACCTGCACGATCTGAAAGCCGCCGATGAACTGTTTCTATGCAACAGCATTATCGGCATCTGGCCGGTGCGGGCGGTCGGAGACAAAATCTACGAGCCCGGTCCGGCGAGCCGGGCGATTCGGGATCATTTGCTGATACACGACTGCATCAGCCCGGACTGATTATGTGGAATGCCATCAAAATCAGCATCGTCATTCTTTTGCTGGCTGCAATCGGTACGGCTTTTTGGTTGTGGCGCGACATGCAAACCCAGCTGCACACCCCGTTGCCGTTACAACAGACCGAACGCCTGACCATCAACTCGGGCATGAGCCTGCGTGCTATTGCAGGTGAAATGATGACGCGCGGCTGGATCGAACATCCGTATTATCTGTTACTGTATGTGCGCCTGCAGGGCAGCGGCAGCAAGCTTCAGGCCGGCGAGTATGAAGTTCAGCCAGGCACCACTCCCGTCCACCTGCTGGAACAGATAATCAGCGGTCGTGTTGTCCAGCATGCATTAACGATTGTAGAAGGCTGGACCTATCGCGATCTGCTGCGGGCTGTTCGGGAACATCCGGAGCTGGAACAGACGCTGGCACCCGAGATAGCCGACGAACCTGACGCGCTCGTCCAGGCGCTCGGGTTTCCGTATTCCCATCCCGAAGGCATGTTTCTGCCCGACACCTATCACTTCCCCGGCGGCACGACTGACGTGGAGTTTTTAAAACGTGCTCACCGCTCAATGCAGAATGTGCTCGCGGATGAATGGTCAGAGCGCAGTGACGATCTGCCTTATGATACTTCCTATGAAGCCATGATCATGGCTTCCATCATCGAGAAAGAAACCGCCGTACCGAGTGAACGCAACGAAATCGCCGGCGTTTTCGTCCGCCGCCTGGAAAAGGGCATGAAACTGCAGACGGATCCCACGGTAATTTACGGCCTGGGGGCTGACTATGACGGCAATATCCGGCGGGCTGATCTGGACCGGGAGTCTGCCTACAATACCTATGTTCATATTGGCCTGCCTCCGACGCCGATCGCCCTGGCGGGACGTGACTCCATTCACGCGGCTCTGCATCCGGCGGCAGGCAAGACGCTATACTTTGTATCGCGTGGCGACGGCAGCCATTACTTTTCGGAAACCTTGTCCGAACACAATCGCGCAGTTGCCAAATATCAGCTCGGTCGCGATATCGAACTGAAAAACGAATAAATACGCGACTGATACACACATGGACAAAGGCCTGTTCATTACCCTGGAAGGTGTCGAAGGCGTCGGCAAGACGACCCAGATTGAACCCATCGCCGAGTGGTTTCGCCAGCACGGCCGTGAAGTCGTTGTAACACGCGAGCCCGGTGGGACGCCGGCGGGAGAAGCTGTACGCGAACTGTTGCTGAAACACAGTGCCATGCGCATCGATGGCGATACCGAACTGCTGCTGATATTTGCCGCGCGCGCCCAGCACCTGGCCGAGATAGTACGTCCGGCGCTGGCCTCGGGTCAGGTGGTGGTCTGTGATCGTTTTACCGATGCCAGCTTTGCCTACCAGGGTGGCGGCCGCGGCATCGAAGCCACCCGGATTGCGCAGCTCGAAGCGTGGGTACAGCAGGGTCTGAAACCGGACCTGACGCTGTTACTGGACGCCCCCGCCGGGATCGGTATGGAACGTGCCGGCCAACGCAGTAGCACGGCTGATCGGTTCGAGGCAGAGCCCGAGCGCTTTTTCACTGCGGTGCGCGAAACCTACCTCGAAATCGCTCGCGCAGAACCAGCGCGCGTATGTGTCATTGACGCGGCCCGTTCGGCCTCCGAGGTGACCGACGAGATCCACACCCACCTGGCGCAGCGATTTTTATGACCGAGTGCTATCCCTGGCAGCAGGCCGCCTGGCAGCAGTTTGAGCAACGAGTGGAGGCGGGGCGGCTGGCACACGGCCTGCTGCTGGCCGGTCCGGACGGTTCCGGTACCACAGACTTCGCCCGGCAGATGGCAGAATATCTGCTGGGCGCCGATACGGATGATCGGGCGCGTACTCTGCTCGGCGCCGGCTCTCATCCGGATCTGCAAATCCTGCAGCCGCCGGAAGCGGGCAAGGCTATCCGTGTCGATGCTGTGCGCGTTCTGATCAATTTTCTCAGTCTCACAACTCAATACGGTCGCTACAAGGTGGCTATTATTCAACCGGCTGAAGCGATGAATCGGCATGCCGCGAATACGCTGCTGAAGACGCTGGAGGAACCGCCTGCACAGTCTGTTCTGATCCTGGTCAGCGGGCAGCCGGCACGTTTACCCGTCACTATCCGCAGCCGCTGTCAGATTCTGGATCTGACACCGCGCATTGGTGCAGCCACGATCGAGTGGCTGCGGCATGAAATGCCGGACGACAAAGCCGACCCCGAAAAACTGCTGGCTGCCGCCGATGCCGCACCACTGGCAGCGTTGGCATTGTCTGAGGAAGGCGGACTGGCGCTGCGCGATCAGCTGCTCGACGATCTGGTGGCACTGGAACGCGACCGGGCGGATCCGATGGCTACTGCCGAGCGCTGGACGCGGGCGGGTGCGGCGGCAGTCTACATCTGGCTGTATCGTCTGACGCGTGACATGGTTCGCTATCGGCTGCTGGGAATGCAGGGTATCATTAATCAGGATGCAGGCCGTGCGTTCAGGGACTTGACGGCGAACCGCTCCCTGAGGCAAGTTATGAACATTCACGACTTAGTTATTAAGAATAATCATCTTTTAACCGGACCCTATAGTCCGAATGAAGCTGCACTGCTGGAAGATTTCATCTTCAGCTGGCTGGGTGCGGCAGAGACCGAACGGACATGAACGCAGCCGGTGGGCGTGATCCCAGACAGGGCATTCTGTCGCTGACCATCCGCGACAAAAGCGCGCTATATGCGGCGTATATGCCGTTTGTCAAAAACGGCGGGCTGTTCATCCCCACCAATAAAACTTACAAGCTGGGCGATGAAGTCTTCATGCTGCTGACCTTGATGGACAGCAAGGAAAAGATTCCGGTGGCCGGACGGGTAGTCTGGATCACGCCGCGTGGCGCCCAGGGCAACAAGACTGCCGGTATCGGCGTGCAATTCAGCGAGCTCGACAAAGGCGCGACCAAGCACAAGATTGAGAACCAGCTGGCCGGTGCTTTGAAGTCCGATCGGCCGACCCACACGATGTAAAAAGTGAAACGTGGTCCATTATCATGGATCACGATATAAACACTTACATTTGAGCAGTGACTTAATTGACTTTTCACTTTCTCACCTTTCATTTTCAGTATGCTTGTCGATTCCCATTGTCACATTCCGCTGATGGACGGCGCCGAGGCGGCCACCGTACTGGCTGATGCTCATGCCAATGGTGTCGGGCATTGTCTTTGTGTTGCCGTTGACCTGGAAACCTATCCCCGCGTCCTGGAACTGGCACGGCAGTATTCCGAGGTATTCGCTTCCGTAGGCTTGCATCCGAATCATACTGTCGACGAAGAACCGGACGCAGACAGGCTGGCGGCGCTGGCGGCGGACCCGCATGTGGTCGCTGTTGGTGAGACGGGGCTGGATTATTTCCGCAGCACGGGCGATCTTGAGTGGCAGCGGGCGCGTTTTCGTACGCATATCCAGGCAGCGAAACAGGCCGCCAAACCGCTCATCATTCATAGCCGTGAAGCCCGTGAAGACACAATCCGAATACTGAAGGAGGAGGGGGCCGATGCCGTCGGCGGTGTCATGCACTGCTTCGTCGACGATTATGCGACCGCCGAGGCTGCCATGGAAATGGGCTTTTACATTTCCTATTCCGGCATTGTCACGTTCAGGAATGCGCAAGACGTACAGGCGGCAGCGCGTGAAATTCCTCTGAATCGGCTGCTGGTGGAGACCGATTCACCCTACCTGGCACCGATGCCGCACCGCGGCCGACCGAACCAGCCCGCTTACCTGCGCCACACGGCGGCATTTCTGGCAGAACTCCGATCGGAAAGCTATGCCGATTTGGCGACACAAACCACACGCAATTTCTTCACGCTGTTTCGCCACGCTGAACCAGTCAGCGACTTCAGCGAATCCGGTGAAACCGGGTCCACCGATATCTTGCCGCCGGTTAGAGATTGAACAATCCGATCACTCCAATCAGGATTAAATACAGCGCCACGATGTAATTCAGCAGCCGTGGCTGCACCAGAATCAGAATACCGGCAATCAAGGAAATCAGGGGTATCAACTCAAAATGGATGGTCATGTTCACTCTCCTGGCTGTATTGGTATTGTGCATCGTCTGCCCCGGATGCCGGCCTGACTGCCGGGATCCGGTCGATGATTTTATCCGGTTCGCAGCCACTCATTATCAGGCGGACAAAGATCGCAGTGTTTCAACAGCCCGGTCGAGTGTAGCGGTAGAGGTATAAAAATGCGGTGAAAACCGTATACCGCCACCACGCGGCGCGCAGATGACCTGCCGTTCTCTCAGTTGCTGGTGCAGTACAGCTGGGTCCTGGCCGGCCAGACGAAAGGTAACGATCCCGGCACGCTGCGACCGGGCTTGCGGTGTGATCAGCTCCAGATCCGGCAGTCGTTTCAGCCGTTCTATCAAGTAGTCACAATTGTCCAGAATTTGCCGTTCGATAACCGGCATGCCCACGTCTTCGAATAAGGACAGGCTGGCGCTGAATGCGAAGATGCCCAGCATGTTCGGACTGCCGCACTCAAACCGGCGCGCGCTCGCTGCCGGACGCCATTCACGCTGACTGTAATCACCCATCTGTTGGATCATATGCCAGCCGAATTCGTGCAGCCGGAGTTCGTAGCGTCGCTCGGCAGCGCTGTAAAATACAGCGATGCCCTCCGGGCCCAGCAGCCATTTATGTGCATCGGCCATGACGAAGTCGGCGCCTATCGCCTGTACGTCAACAGCATGGGCGCCAAGACTCTGGATGGCGTCCACGCAGAACAGGATGTCGCGCTCACGGCAGAACTGACCCAGTGCGGCCAGATCCAGTTTCAGGCCACTACCGTATTGCACCGAACTCACGGTCAGTATCCGCGTTCTGGCATCACAGGCCTGCATCAGTGACTTTTCAGGGGTTTCGTCCGCGTGCAAATCTACTTCACGGAATTCTACACCCCAGCGCTTCTGCGCTTCCCAGGCGATGCGGTTGGAAGGAAATTCTTCGTTGCTGCTGACAATATTGTCGCCGAACACCCAGTCGAGACCACCGGCCACCATCGACAGCGCCTCGGATGTGTTCTTGACCAGCGCGATATCGTCAGCCGAAGGCGCATTGATAAAAGCCCTGAGCTGTTCGCGCAGATGCGTTTCGGTATTCAGCCATTCCTGGTAACAGCTCGCACCATGATGAAGATTGTCGTCGG
>CAZFUS010000016.1:0-41327 GCA_964522485.1 uncultured Enterobacteriaceae bacterium
TATAGCTTACAGGTAATGAAGCGACTCTCGTGCCTCTTTGATCGTGAAGCGCGAAGCGAAATTGGGAATGGCGGGGAACTTTTCAGTTCCCTCTATCCAACTATTCACTTTGCTTCGCGTTTTGGCCGGCGTTTTCTCGAACGTGTCTTTTCCATCTCCTGACCGATCATGATCAGGCGCAAGGCCCGTTCGGCCGCATTCGCCAGATGCTGACGCGAATGCTTGATCGCTTCTTCCAGTGACATATCACGCGCCGCTGCACTCTCCAGGCCATGAATACCGTATTCGAACACGCCACGGGCATCGTCGGCGAGACCGCCGCCAATCGCAATGACAGGTACCTTTAGCTTGCGGGCCGCCTTGGCGACGCCGGCTGGTGTCTTGCCGAACGCGGTCTGAAAATCGACCCGGCCTTCACCGGTGATGGCCAGGTCGGCGCCGTGCAGATGCTGATCCAGGCCGGTGGCCTTGACCACGATATCGATGCCGCTCTGCAGCTTGGCGCCGGCGAATGCCACGAGTCCGGCACCCAGACCACCGGCAGCGCCCGCACCAGTCATGTCATTCACCTGCACACCGACATCGCGTTTGATCCGGTTACCGAAGTGGCGCAGATTCTGATCGAGGGTTTTGACCATTGCCGGTGTGGCTCCCTTCTGCGGACCAAAGACATGCGCCGCGCCATTGCGCCCGATCAGCGGATTATCCACATCACTGGCGACAATGATCTTCGTAGCGCGCAGCTGAGGAGCCACTTTCTCCATATCAATGGACTCAATGCGGTTCAACATGCCACCGGCGCCGGCTTCCTTGATAATGCGGCCGGATTTGTCGCGAAAACGGATACCAAGTGCCTGTGCCATACCGGCACCGCCGTCAACCGTGGCTGAACCACCGATGCCGATAATAATGTTGCGCGCGCCGCGGCCGATGGCATCCATGATCAGCTCACCGGTACCGTAAGTCGTCGCCTTGAGCGGATTGCGTCTGGCTTTGGGCACCAGCGGCAGGCCGGATGCTTCGGCCATCTCGATGACAGCCGTCTCGCCGTCGGCCAGCAGACCATAACGGGCCTTGACCTTTTTACTCCCCAGTGGCCCGTGTACTTGTTTATGAACGAACTTGCCGCCCACTGCATCGACCAGCGACTGTACCGTCCCCTCGCCGCCATCGGCCATCGGCACCTTGACGCATTTGACCTTCGGTAACACGCGGCGAATGCCTTCTTCCAGGGCGGCGGCAACCTGTAACGAGGTCAGGTTTTCCTTGAACGAATCAGGGGCGATCACGATTTTTTTCATGGATTCAGATTGCAGATTTATGTATGAGTTTATCGTTGTTGTAGCCGCTGGATAAGCCGGTCGGGACTTTCCGGCTCTGACGGGGTACATTAATGGAATCCGCGGGCGCGAACAACTCAGCCGTCATCAGCGAGCCTGCTGAAGGCGGCAGTCAAGCCCTCGACCAGCAGAGTCATGCGCTCATAATCGAGGGTATCCGGCATATCGCTTAAGTGATGATAGTGCTCATTACGAAAGTTGGAAGTATCGGTAATCATGACCGCCGGATATCCATACAGCCAGAACATGGCGTGGTCGGATCGTGCTATGTCCGGAACCAGGCCGATTGGTGCCGCCAGACCTTCCGAGGGCAGCGCTGCGTGCCTGCGGAATGCGGCCAGGGTGCGGTGCAGCAGATCACGAGAGTTGATATTGGCCACAAAAGCAATGAAATGCGCGCGGTCGGGATAAAACATCGCCATCGGTGGCGGGTATTGCTGGCTGCCTGGTGCTTCATCATAGTAACCGAGCATTTCAAGTGAAAACATGCCGACGATATTTTCCTGGTGCTCACTTGCTTGTTGTGCATAGACCCGGCTGCCCATGAGGCTGGTGCCATAGTAAGGCGATTCTTCATTGGCGAAGGCGACAAACCGCACAGTGCGTGCATATTCCTGATCTGCCATGGCGCGCGCGATTTCCAGCAACGCGGCTACACCCGAGGCATTGTCATCGGCTCCAGGCGTCAGAAACACGGTATCGTAATGTGCACCGAGCACAATGACTTCATCGGCACGTTCCGTGCCCGGTATTTCAACCTCCAGGTTGGCGAACGCCTTTCCATCTTTTTCTGCATATTCCAGCCGCTGCGGCGCCAGGCCCATCTGCTCAAACCGGGCCTCCAGATAATCGAGCGTGGCCGCCAGCGATCCCGGCACATCGGCATTGCGCTCGCCGATAGTGCCGGCCAGATGTTCGACGTGCTGTTGCAGCCGCTCGCGCAGCTGCTGCTGGCTCGAAGTCAGCCGCGGCAGATCGCCATCGGCGGATTGCCCCGGCATGGCGAACATGTAATACAGACCTGCTGCCACGGCTATGATGATAATTCCGACTATGGAGACTGCCGTCAGCAATACATTCCGCCCTAGCTTCATGGCAGTCCAAAATCCCCGATGGGACAACAAAAGTCAAAATTTTTCCTGCGGCGGGAATAAAAAATGCCGGTTACACAGAACCGGCATCACAATATGGCAGACACCCAGGGGAAACAGCTGCCACAAGCCTATTCACTGAGGGGACTGGGGGCCCGTATCCTATTTATAGCGCCTTTATCGCGTGGAAAGAAAGCACCAGGCAACGACAACCCATAACTTCAGGCAGCCTTGTCGAGCACAAAAGTAACCCGCATCGTCACCCTGTACGCGGTTATCTCACCCTTCTCTACTTGCACCTTCTGTTCCGCAATCCAGGCACTCTTGATATTGCGAACGGACTTCTCAGCATCCTTGATACCACTTGCAATGGCATCTTCAAAGCTTTTTTCGGATTCACAGGTTACTTCTATTACTTTAGCCAGAGACATTATACTTCTCCTCGCCCGACGGGCTGAATCAGCTATTGACCTTGATACGCTTTGCCTTCTGCTTCGCGGACTTCGGAATCGTTACATAAAGCACGCCCTTCTCATTATCGGCCGATACTTTGGTATCGTCTACTGTTTCAGGCAGCACGAAGCGACGTAAGAACTGGCCCTTGCTGCGCTCGATACGACGATAGCCTTCCTTTTCTTCTTTTTTCTCTGATTCACGCCTGCCACTGATGGTCAGTATGTTGTTTTCCAGCGTTACATTAATATCATTTGGATCAACACCGGGGATATCGGCACTGACTACATACTTGTCATCTTCCTCCTTGATATCGACGGCGGGCGCCCACTCGGCGGTCAACCCGCTTTCCTCCAGATCGCCGAAGACCCGATTCAAGCGCGAAAACAAATCCCGGTTGAAATCACCGGGAAGTACCGAAAAACGGATCATAACGGGTAATGTTCATGGGTGGCCTCCTGCGGGCTAATATTCAATATTCATGGGTTAGCATAGTCCTGCCGGCGAAAAACCATTTTGATCCAAATCAAGTCCGCCGCAGTTATACAGTGGCGTAGCCGCAGCAATGCTGGACGGGATTATGGTGGCGGCGGATAGTCCTGTCGGGACAAGCGGTGCCGTTTATGGCTAAGGCAACTCTGATTGAGTACGTCCCTGGCTGAATAAACGATGAATTCCCCGTTCAAGCCTGAGGCAGGCTACATCAAGCACGCAAATGCTTGATCCGGTGGAGCAGAGCCGAGT
The DNA here is from genome assembly GCA_964522485.1 of uncultured Enterobacteriaceae bacterium. Taxonomy (GTDB): domain Bacteria; phylum Pseudomonadota; class Gammaproteobacteria; order Methylohalomonadales; family Methylohalomonadaceae; genus Methylohalomonas. Next base: position 3,629 of record CAZFUS010000016.1, read on the forward strand.
CCGGGCAAATCAGGAATTCGCCCCGGCCCAGTGATCCGGGGGTGGGCGTGTTCAGGCCTCCTTAAAGCGGATTCCAGGTTTTTTCCGGCGTGTAATGCATATAGCCGACGTTGATCCCGGCACGCAGGCCGGCACCGAGACGGATAGGAGCGAGAATGATGCCCTGATCTTGATGGTAATTTACACTCAGACCGCCTATAAAATACAGACTGCCGTCTACAGCCGGAAAACGCTGGAATAAGGCGTCCACATTCGGCAAGTGATACACCAGCACATAAACCTTGGAGACATTGCCGCCGACGTCGAAACCAACCGAAGGACCGGTCCAGTATACCTGGCTTGATGGGCCGGCTTTCATCTGCAGGACACCATCACCGTAACGGGCGCCGATGACAAAGGCGCCGCTTGCTTCATTGCCCTTGATGATGGCATTGGGCTCGCCATGATCGTCGAACACTTTTGCAATCGCATCGCCCAACCCTTCGGCACCGGCACCCAAAAAGTCGGCGGCATCCTCAATCACCGTGTCCCGTTCGTATGTCTCCGGACTGGACGAGGATTTCTCAGCCGTTTCCTGAGCCGGCAGCGATGGCATGCTGAATGCAAGCAGAGTCAACAACCCGGTACGTAAGCACAGCCGTGATTTCATCCACTGCATCGCAGATATCTCCTTATTGATTGTCTATCATTAAGACTGCCGCGATCCCACCGGGTTGCATGGCCGGCTGCAAAGGCGGCGAACCCCGCTGTTGATTATACCTTATAAGCCACTGTTCCCTCCGGGTTTTGGTACCAGCCGGGATCTCGGTAGTCGCCCCGGGGCTGATCATCGCGAACCTTCACGACAGTGAACATGCCACCCATTTCAATGGCACCGAAAGGTCCTTCACCGGCCATCATCGGCAGTGTATTGCGAGGCCCCCGCGTGCTGCCGTGCGGATCATGAGGCCTGGTCATCGAAAGATGCTTGCCGTGTTCAGCCATACCGGTTTCACCCATCGGCCTGTAACCGGGCAAAAGCTTCTGTACTCGTTCGGCGACACCGGACTGATCCACGCCGAGTGTGTTGGCGATACCGTGTCCCATGGCATTCATGGTGTGATGCGACATGTGACAGTGGAACGCCCAGTCGCCCGGATTGGCGACGAATTCGATATCGCGTGTCTGACCGACGCCGACAATTTCGGTTGTCTCAGCCCGCCATTGCGGCTGCGGCCAGCGTCCACCGTCAGAGCCGGTCACCCAGTATTTGTGGCCGTGCAGGTGGATGGGATGATTCCACATCGACAGATTGGCCATGCGGACCCTCACGCGTTCACCGGTACGAGCCACGAACGCGTCGATGGCCGGAAACACCTTGCTGTTGAAGGTCCAGAGATCGAATTCCGTCATGATGGACGGATCCGGCCGGTAAGTACCAGGATGCAGCGCCCAGTTATGCAGCATGAAACCGTAATCACGATCGACCGGCACTTCATCACCGTCTTTTGGATGAATGATGAACAAACCCATCAGGCCGACTGCCATCTGTACCATTTCATCGGCATGTGGATGGTACATATGCGTGCCGTGCTGATTCAGCGTGAATTCATACACATAGGTTTCTCCCGGCTTGATATGCGGCTGGCTCAGACCGCCGACGCCATCCATGCCTGAAGGTAAAAGAATGCCATGCCAGTGAATGGTGGTATGTTCAGGCAGTTTGTTCGTGACCAGAATGCGTACCCTGTCACCTTCGACCGCTTCTATCGTGGGTCCGGGTGTCGAACCATTATAGCCCCAGCATTTTGCTGTACATCCCGGCGCGAATTCGTGTTCCACTTCCTCGGCAACCAGGTGAAACTCCTTGACGCCGTCTTTCATCGTATATGGCAGGGACCGGCCATTCAGTGTCCGTACCGGCATATAACCTGACCGCTTGCCGGTCATGGCACCGGCAGTATTGTCAGTCTCTGCCCGCGTGCCGCGTAACAGGCCCATGCCGAGCATACCCAGCCCGGTCGAAAACAGTAAATTGCGTCGTGTCGTCATTTCAGTTACCTCTCATCATTCGTGTCTGTGAACGTCATCGACAGGCGCGTCAACTGGTGATGCTTCGCTGTCGGGCGCCCGCGCTACAGACAGCTCACCAGTACCCATGGCGCGCTGCAGTTCGGCACGCGCGATCCAGTAATCGCGCAGGGCTTCGATATAACCGCGATAAGCAGAACGAGCCTGGCGCTGGACCAGCAGCAAATCGAATACATCGGTCAGCATGTAATTCTGTTCCCGCTGGGTGTAACGCACTATCGCTTCACCGGCAGGTATGACTTCATCGCGATACTGTTCGGCCAGTTTGCGCGCGCCCTGCAACTGATGGATGGCATCGGTCACATCACTGTGAATATCCGCCTCAAGCGCACGTCTACTGGCTTCAGAGCGATACAATAAAGATTCCAGTCTCGCTATCCCGGCCTGGCGCTGATCGAAGATGGGCAGTTCAACGGAGAAATTCGGTCCGATGCGCGAACTACCATCCGTTTCACGCTCGGCATTGACGCCAACTTTTGCGCCACCGATGTAACGGTAATTCTGCGTCATCTCCAGAGTTGCAATCAGTTGCTGATGCGTCTGATTAAGTTCGGCAAGATCCAGTCGTTGTGCCCGGGCTGTTTGCAGAGATTCACTCAACGCTGGATCGTTATCAGGCAATTCCGGCAGCGCCGCCGTCATTGTCCAGTCACGCTCGCTGCCGGTCAGAGCCAGCAGCCGGGATAACCGATCACGCTGTTGCTGGTGTTCGGTCCGTACACGTGTGAGTTCGGTACTGGCTTCTGCGGCAATCGCGCGGTGCTGGGACAGTTTGACAGGCGTTAAATTGCCGGCCTCGTCGAAACGTTGTGCCATCTCATAACCGGCCTGGGCGGATTCGTTGATGACTTCCAGCACTTCGACCAGCTTGGCGGCTGCCTGCATATCGCGCCAGGCTTCAATAACATCCAGGGAAAAGTCCATGATTGTATTACTGACACTGAGCTTGGCACGTTCAAACTCGGCTCTTGCCAGACGCTGTCGTGCCGGCCTTAGCAGAATGTCCAGAAAACTCTGGGCTACCTCGAATTCCAGGTTGGTGCGTCCGCCGCCACTGGGAAAGCGGATACTGGAAAACAGCGTTGGATTGGAAAGCAGACCGGCCTGTACAAGATCAGCCTGGGCAACTCCCAGACGTTCATATTCCGCCTGCAGATGCTGATTGTTCAGCAGTCCGATTTGAACTGCCGCATCGAGGGTCAGCGGCTGCTGCAGCATGTCAGTCAGAGCCTGCCGGACCTTTTCATCTTCGGCGCCACCCTGATACCAGTAGACACGCTGTGCCAACCGCGTATCAATCACCTGCTGAACATCGCTGAATTCACCATCCCGGGGTACACTGCCGGCACAACCGGCCAGTGTCATTGCCAGAATGGCGACAAGAATCATTCGACCACACATAAATTCCTCCTGAACGCATGACTGGCGACGGGCATGGCCCGTCACTGAAACTGATGACGTTCAGGTAATATTCGGTGGTCGTTCGCGTCTCGTGGTATGAGGATTAAGGCAGGTGGACGTAAAACGTGAAGGAGACAGTGCTGGTGTCTGTATTTGACCGGCGGCAGTCAGTACGGCAACACCGGCATAGCTGCAGGCATGCATGCAGACACCGCCACAATAACAGTCACACTCGCAGGAACCGGAAGAATCATTACCGGCATCGTGAATCATCCCATGATCTGTCTGCGAATGATCAATCATATGATCCACGTGTTGCTGATCCGAATCACCGCCGGCATTGCCACAGGTATGAACCTGCGCTGCTGCCGCTGACTGCAGCAGCAGCATGAATATCAACAACAAGGACAGCTTTGCCCGTCGCTGCATGATGAATGCCTGAGTCGCAAATCCGTATAATTACGAGTATAGCTTGCTTCCGGACCGATCGGATTTCCAGCGCTCTGTTAGAGACTGTCAGATAGCCGCCCGGTTCAGCCGCAGGGCGTTACCGATCACAGACACCGAACTGAAAGTCATTGCCGCCGCGGCGAGAATGGGTGACAACAGCAGGCCAAAGAACGGATACAGCACACCTGCCGCGACCGGCACACCCAGCGCGTTGTAAATAAAGGCAAAAAACAGATTCTGACGGATGTTGCGCAGTGTCAGCCGGCTCAGCCGCCGGGCACGGGCGATGGCGCGCAGATCGCCTTTCACCAGCGTCACACCGGCACTCTCCATGGCAACATCGGTACCGGTCCCCATGGCCAGACCCACGTGAGCCTGGGCCAGCGCCGGGGCATCATTGATCCCGTCACCGGCCATGGCAACGACATGGCCCTCGGACTGCAGGCGCTTGACCGTCGCAACTTTCTGCTGCGGCAATACACCGGCGATGACTTCGTCGATACCGAGCTGGCTGGCAACGGCTTCGGCCGTTGTCTGGTTATCACCCGTCACCATGACAATCCGGATACCTTCATCATGCAGGGTCTTGACAGCCTCATGGGTCGTATCCTTGATCGGATCGGCCACGCTGATGATACCGGCAGGCTTGCCGTCAATGGCGACAAACATGGCAGTCTGGCCGTTACGCCGGGACTCTTCCGCTGTCTCCACAAGCGCTCCGTAGTCGATGGACAATTCTTCAAACAATGCCTGGTTACCCAGTGCAACGTTATAATCCGCCACCCGGCCGGTCACACCCTTGCCGGTGACGGAATTGAAATCACCTGCTGTTTCAATCTTCAGATCCCGTGATTCGGCACCACTGACAATAGCCGCAGCGAGCGGATGTTCGCTGCCGCGCTCAAGACTGGCAGCCAGTTGCAGAACATCAGCCTCGTTCCAGCCATTTACTGTATGTACGGCCTGCAGTTTCGGCCTGCCTTCGGTCAAGGTACCGGTCTTGTCAACAATAAGTGTATCGACCTCACGCAGCACCTCGATAGACTCGGCATTTTTAAACAACACACCGGCGGTCGCGCCCTTGCCCGTGGCAACCATGATAGACATGGGTGTCGCAAGACCGAGGGCACAGGGACAGGCAATAATGAGCACGGCAATAGCGTTGATGAGAGCGTAGGAAAAGCGCGGTTCCGGCCCGATCAGCGCCCAGATGATAAAAGTGATAACGGCGGTGATAACCACCGCCGGCACGAACCAGCCGGCGACCCGATCGGCCAGCTTCTGGATTGGCGCACGGCTGCGCTGGGCCTCGGCGACCATTTGTACGATCTGCGACAGCATGGTATCGGTGCCAACCTTTTCTACCTCAATAACCAGCGAACCCGTGCCGTTGATGGTGGCACCGATTACGCGATCACTTCTGGCCTTTTCAGCCGGTACCGGTTCACCGGTGAGCATGGATTCATCGACGGCACTGCGTCCTTCGATAACCTTGCCGTCGGTCGGGATCTTTTCGCCCGGCCTGACGCGCAGACGATCACCGGGCTGCAGACTATCGATTGGCACGTCTTCCTCGCCGCCATCGGTATTAATACGGCGTGCTGTCTTCGGCGCCAGTCCCAGCAGGGATTTGATGGCGGCACTGGTCCGGCTGCGGGCGCGCAGTTCCATTACCTGACCCAGCAGCACCAGGGTCACAATCACGGCCGCGGCTTCAAAATAAACACCGACCTGGCCGTGACTATCCTGAAATGAAGGCGGAAACATTTCCGGGAAAAACGCGGCAACGACACTGTAGACATAGGCGACACCGACACCCAGACCAATCAATGTGAACATGTTCAGGTTCAGCTTGCGCACCGACTGAACGCCGCGTACGAAGAATGGCCAGCCGCCCCATAACACAACCGGTGTAGAAAGTATCAGTTCGATTAACTGACGTGTGCGTACACTCAATAAATCGTTCAGCGGATTGCCCGGAATAATATGCCCCATTGCCAGGATAACGACCGGCACGCTCAATACGGCACTGATCCAGAAACGCCGCGTCATGCTGGTGAGTTCCGGTGACTCTGTATCCTCGAGACTGACAGTGACCGGTTCCAGTGCCATCCCGCAGATCGGACAGCTGCCCGGTTCGTCGCGAATCACTTCCGGATGCATCGGACAGGTCCACCGGCCGGATCGGGCTTCAGGCTTTGCCTGATGCTCCTGCGATTCATGTGCACTCTGGCCACGATGACCCTCGTGCATACGCATGTCAGGCTGCCGTTGCTGACGGTGGCTTTCACTCATCCGTTTAATGCCTTCCTGCATCTGTATTCGCTGGCGGACCTTCAGGGTCCGCCAGGGCATCAAGTATCGGGCACTCGGAAGTCGGTACGTGGCCGGGACACTGTTCAATCAGGTGTTCGAGCGTCTGCTGCATTTTTTCCAGCGCTGCAATTTTGTCCCTGATCTCCATCAACTTCGCTTCCGCCAGCTGCCTGACGGGTTCACTGCTGGCACCCGGCTCGGTCCTGAGCGCCAGCAGTTCGCGGATATCAGCCAGGGAGAAACCCAGCGCCTTGGCATGACGGATGAACGCCAGGCGCCGCACACTGTCCGCCGGATAATGCCGATAACCGCTGGCACTGCGCGGCGGTGCGGGGATCAGACCCTCGCGTTCGTAGTAACGCACGGTTTCAACGCCGATCCCGGCCTGCCGGGCCACCTGGCCGATTGTGAGTACCTGCATGGTGCTTACCTCCAGGAAACAGTCTAAACCCTGTAGTCTACTATAGAGCCAAGTGTTTTGAGGGCGGCACCGGGATATTGCCCGACAACAGCGACAATGCGAACATGACTTAACAGCTCAGGGTAAAGCGTGAGCGGGAATGTAAACCGCCGACCGGTGCCGCTTCCCACGGCAGAATGTTACGTTATGCTTCAACTTGCCCTGTGGACGGCTCATTCCAGGGGCGACAGGTTATTTCACGATGCTGTTACTGGATCAACTGGCGGAACAACGTATCCAGCAGGCCGTTGAGGACGGGACCCTGGACAATCTGCCCGGCGCGGGCGAACCGCTGGACTTCGAGGATGATCGCCTTATTCCCGAAGAACTGCGAATGGCGCATAAAATCCTGAAAAACGCCGGCTATGCGCCGCCTGAAGTGATCGACCGCAAGAGCATCGACGCGCTCAGGGCCGAACTCCAGCGCGCCGAAGAGGAAACCGAGCGCCGCCGTATCTGCGGCAAAATAAATTGCCTGCAGGCGCGACTGGGTGATCGCGGTAACCTGTTACTGAAAAGTGACTATTACGGCCGGCTTCTGGATCGGTTTGCCGGCTCAGATGCATCAACTGCACAATCCGACTGACCGGGATTACCGAAAATGGCGTGGCGTACACGGTCACCCCGCCGGATATCGTGACTTGCCGCCACACCTGCATTCACTTCCAGCACCGCACGGACCGGCTTGCCAGAATCGATAATTGCGGTCGAATGCGGCTGTGTATTTGTCACGATATGAACAATACGGCCCTCTTCATCGATAAACAGCATATCGAGCGGGATCCAGGTATTTTTCATCCACATCTGAACCTGCTGCTGACGCCGGTAGTCAAAAAGCATCCCGGCGTCGTCAGCCAGTTGGCGGCGGTGCATCAGACCCTGGCGCCGTGATTCGGGATCATTCGCCAGTTCGACCCGGAGGCAGACATCACGTTGATCCTGTGTATTCACGACCAGTGATTGCTGCAGCCTGGATGGACCGGCGCAGGCAGTGCCGGTCAGGCATAACAACAGACTGAACAATAAGGCAGCCATCAACCGGCTTGACGCGATCAATCTGATTTTTTCCCGGGTACGTGGATTTGACATGACTCCGACAGCAGCTTCGGATTACCATTAAGGCTTTCGTGCGTCGTGGCAGTATGCGTCACAATGTCAAGCAATACCATTCATGCTCAAGATGGAGAATAACAACGATGCGGAATCTGTATAAATTTCTCATGATCGCCCTGTTTGCGATTCCGGCCCTCGCCACGGCGCATGGGCCCAGCCGCCTGAAAGTCGTCAAGGACATCGAGATCGATGCACCGCCGGAAAAGGTCTGGGCTGTGATATCGGAATTCTGTGCCATCGAGACCTGGCATCCGGCAGTTGAAAAGTGTGAGGCCAACGGTGGTAATGAAGAGGGTGCAACCCGGGTCCTGACCCTTGGCAACGGTGAATCATTCACCGAAGAACTGTTGAAGTACGACGCTGACGAGATGCTCTACGGTTACCGTATCACCGAGCCGAACGAAAAAGCCGTACCGGTCGGTACTTATGGTTCCACCATCGATGTCAACGCCGCTGACAACGGCGGTTCCCTGCTCAGCTGGAAAGGTTTCTTTTACCGTGCCTATCCGAATAATGATCCACCGCCGGAGCTTTCCGATGAAGCCGCCGTCGAGGCGGTAACCAACATTTATGACACCGGCATGGCCAGGATCAAGGAACTGGCCGAACAGTAACCTGCTGACACAATGCCCGGCCTCATGGCCGGGCAGCCTTTCCAGATGAAATATCTCGGTCGTTTTCTGGGCTGTCTGATCCTGGTGTGGTCGCCAGGCGGTCAAGCTGAACCTTACGCCTATATCACCAATCAGGGTAATAACAGCGTATCCGTAATCGATACGGCCACCTACAGTGTGATAAAGACCATTCCCGTCGGCAAGCGGCCCGCCGGTGTAGCAGCGACGACAGATAACCGCCGCATCTACGTCACCAACCCGGAAGGCCAGAGCATCTCGGTGATTGACGGCCACCGCCATGAAGTAATCAAGACTTTCGAACTGGGTGAAGGCCCCGTCGCGATCACATTACATCCGGACAACAGCCGGTTCTATGTCGCGGACTGGTATGAAGACGTGGTCCGCGTGATTGACACTGACAGTCTCGAAATCCTCAGCAACATCAAGGTCGGACAATCACCTTCGGGACTGGCCGTGCATCCGGATGGCCAGTCACTCTACGTAGCCAATCGTGACGATAACACGTTATCCGTAATCAATCTGGAAAGCAGCGCCGTTGCAGATACGATCGAGGTCGGTACGGCGCCGTTCGGCGTGAGCGTGGCCGCCGATGGCAGCCAGATATACACCGCCAATGTACAAAGCGGTGATGTCAGTATCATCGACAGTCATGCATTCGAAGTCACAGCCACCGTGCCTGTGGGATTGTTCCCTTATGCCAGTGTCCAGGTACCGGCGGTGAACCGCCTGTTCGTCACCAACCAGCGTGACGGAACTCTGTCGGTGATCGATCTGGAAATCCAGGAAACCGTTGCCACTATCGAGACTGGCACGTATCCGGAAGGCATTGAACTGCATCCGGACGGAAAAACGCTGTATGTCAGCAACTGGGGAGATAATAATGTCTCGGTCGTCGACACCGAAACGCTGGAGGTTATCGAAACCATCGAGGTCGGTGAAGGACCGCGGGCCTATGGCAAGTTTATCGCACCAAGATAAACGTGAGAAGTGAGTCGCGGCAGGAAAGTATTCAGTATCACAATCTATATTTCACTATTCACTATTCACTATTCACGCTTCACCGTTTTATCCTTCCGCCAGCAATCTGCGCAGATCAAGCACGGCGGCATTGGCGCGCGATATATACGATCCCATCACCAGTGAATGATTGGCGAGAAGGCCGAAGCCACTACCGTTCAGAATCACCGGGCTCCAGATCGCCTGCTGGCTCGCCTCCAGTTCGCGAATGATCTGCTTCAGGCTCATAATGGCATTCTTGTCCTGCAGCACTTCAGTGAAATCACGCTCGATGGCATGCATGAAATGAATCAGTGCCCAGGTCGAACCGCGCGCTTCATAGAAAACATCATCGATTTCCAGCCATGGCGTCTGAATCATCAGCTCGGCCGGCTGGTAACCGGACCGAGGCACAGCGCGATCACCAGCCAGGCCGGTATTGATGCGGACCTGACCGACGCTGGCACTCAATCGCTGTGACAGACTGCCCAGCCGCTTCTCCACCAGCGCCAGCCAGTCACGCAGATTATCGGCACGCGCGTAAAAACTTGCCTCGGGTCCGGTTTCACCGAGAAGCCGGGCGCGGTAGCGTTTCAAGGCGTTAATACCGGTGCGATACTCACCTTCGGCCGATGGCAGTATCCAGGACTCACTGTCGATGTGAAACTGCGGATCGGCTACAACCAGATCACGATCCTCGGTGGACTGGGTCTGCGAGCGGCTGAAATCGTTGCGCATGACGCGGGCCAGATCGCGGACCTGGGTCAGTACCCCGTATTCCCAGTTGGGCAGATTATCCATCCAGACACCGGGCGGCAGGATATCATTGCTGAGATAACCGCCACGCTTGTCGAGCAGTGTTTCAGTCACCCGTATCAGTGTATCGGTCGTGATCTGCCCCTTGACTGTTGAAGTCTGATCAGCAGACTCAACGACCTCGAAGCGATCCGGTTCCTCATTCCACCAGAACATCAGTAGTCCGATAACCAGCAGGTAGATCACGGCTAATACGAGAATGGCCCGCCAGACGGGATGCAGAAAGCGGCCTGCGCGTTCGAGTGTGTCAGTCATATTGAATGTTAGATAAGTGCCCTGACGTCTGATTTCAAGTCAGGTGCGCACACTTCCGGAAACAGCCGTCAGCAGGAAAATGCCGGCGAGCACCAGGGAAATACCGGTCAATGCCGGCCAGTCGAGGCGTTCATTGAAGAGGACATAACCGAAGAGGGCGATCAGAACGATACCGGCTCCGGACCAGATGGCATAGGCAATACCGACCGGAATGAACCTGAGCGTCAGTGACAGGAAGTAAAACGCCACCGCATAGCCGACGATGACAACCAGGCTCGGCACCAGGCGGGTAAACGATTCCGAAGCCCGTAAGGCCATGGTACCGCTGACCTCGGCAATGATCGCAAGAGTGAGATAGAGATAATGCATGATGTGAACCTGATCAGTGTTTCTGCATTCTGTCCCGGAGGGAGAGATAATCCGGCAAGCCGAGAATGCGCTTGATCTCCTCGAAATCAACCATGCGTTCGGCCATTGCGCGGGTGTCACCGTCGCGCATGAAGGTTTCGGCCAGTTCGTGCATCGATTGCGCCGCCAGCAACACGGAATCGATGGGCGCCACCACCAGCTTGAAACCCATGGCTTCGAGTTCCCTTGCACTGAGGATGGGTGTCTTGCCGAACATGAGCATGTTGACAAATTTCGGATACGGCACCCGTTCGCAGATCGTCCGCAGTTCCTCAACCGACAATGGTGCTTCGATAAAGGCAAAATCGGCACCCGCCTCGCAATAGGCATTGACACGGTCGATCGCTTCATCGAGGCCATGCGTTTCACGGGCATCGGTACGCGCCACCAGGACGAAGTCCGGATCCCGGCGTGCTACGGCCGCTGTCTTGAATTTGAGTACCATTTCCTCGGCCGCGATGGTTTGCTTGTTGCCGAAATGCCCGCAGCGTTTGGGAAACGCCTGGTCCTCGAGAATGATGCCCGCCGCGCCGGCCTGCTCGAACTGGTGGACACAGCGCATAACATTGTGAATATCGCCATGGCCGGTATCGGCGTCCGCCAGTACCGGAATCGACACGCTCTCGCACATGCGCCGGGTGGCGTCGACCATTTCGGCCAGGCCCAGAAAATTGATATCCGGCAGTCCGAGCATGCTCGCGCTGGTACCGAAACCCCCGATAAAGACCGACTCGAAACCGGTCTGCTCCACGATCAGCGCACCGAGGACATCATGAGCGCCGAGCATGCGAATGATGCCGGGTTGTTCCATGAGTTCACGCAGACGGCGCGTGGGTGTTTTGCTTTTCCACATCGGATACCCCCTCGTGCGTTTTTCAGGGATTGAAGTCTGCGACATCGAAACGGGCCGAATCCGACTGCTGCCAGGCCGGTAATTCACAAACACGTTCATACCAGCGCCGGATGTTGTCAAAACCGCCCAGCGGATAACCGGCCGCCTCGCTCAGCGCCAGCGGCGAGGCCACGGCAAAATCGGCCAGTGTCAATTGATCACCGGATAGCCAGTCGTGATGTTTCAGGTGCTGATTGAGCACCTTGCCGAAGCGCTGGATCTGTTCTTCGCCTTTCGCCAGCTCCCGCGCATCCGCTGCCCCCCCGCCGATCATGGGTTTCATCAACCGCTCGAAAATGAAAATACCGCAAGCGCTGTTCCAGTGGGCCATGTTCCAGCACAGCCAGCGGCTGACATCCGCCTGGGGCCGGGGTTCGGTCGGCCACAGGGTGTTGGCGGTCTTGCTGCAGAGATACTGCATGATCGGCACCGACTCCCACAGGACAAAGTCATCATCGACCAGCGTCGGAATCATGTGATTCGGGTTGAGCCGCAGAAAGTCGCGTTGCCGGTGTTCGCCACGCACCAGATTGACGGTCTGCAATTCTACATCGAGCCCAAGCTGGAATATCGTAGCCACTACCCGGCGCGAATTCGGCGAAGGCGGGAAATGATATAGCTTCATGGATTGCTGCCTCGAAACGGTTGAATTGGGCGACGAATTAGAATCGGCGGGATGATAGCAGTATTTACAGTCTGCGTTACAATAGACAAATCAGATACATTCCACGGTATTGGAAGGAGCCGGTGACATGGGTGACAACGAAATCACCTTGAACAAGAAAGATGGCAGCATCCTGATGGGTATGATCTGGATGGCATTGATCTCATTGCTGCTTTTCTGGCTGCCGGCCCTGGGACCATTGATCGCCGGTATCGTCGGCGGCAAGGTGGCCGGCGGTGTGGGTAACGGCCTGATCGCGGCGTTACTGCCCGGCCTGCTGCTGTCGATTCTGCTGGCTGTACTGTTTACGATGGCTGCCGCACCATTGGGACTGTTCGCCCCGGTCGTCGGTACGCTGGCCGGCGCTACCGTGTTCGTCGTCATACTGATACAGATCATCCCCTTGTTGATCGGCGCCCTGATTGGCGGTCTGCTGGCCTGAAGCCGCAGCCGGTGTATGCAACCAACTTTAGCCTTATACCCTCCGGTGACCAATTCGATATGTCAGTTACTGTAACGAAGGCCGGAAACATCAGCCGGCTGCTGCTCTTATTGATATCCAGTTTACTGCTGCAGCCGACTGTGGCGCAGGATGGCGACCTGGAGAACCTGCGCCAGCGTGCTGAACAGGGCAATGCCGATGCCCAGGCCGAACTGGGCTATCGCTACCACACGGGTCAGGTCGTGCGACAGGATTATGAACGGGCCGTGAGCTGGTATCGCCTGGCCGCGGAACAGGATCACGTCAAGGCACAGTATCATCTCGGTCTGGCCTACGCCTTCGGCGAAGGCGTCGATCATGACCCCGCCCAGGCTGCCGAGTGGTACCGGCGTGCCGCCGAACAGGGCCACGCGCAGGCGGCTTTCAGCCTGGGGCTCGCGCATCTGTATGGCGATGGTGTCTCTACGGATGGCGAGCTGGCAGCGCGCTGGCTGCAGCAGTCCGCCGAGGCCGGTTACAGCCGTGCCCAGGTCCGGCTGGCCAACCTGTACCATGCCGGCAACGGGGTTCCACAGGATCATGAGCAGGCGGCTTACTGGTATCGGCAGGCGGCCGATCGCGGCGATGCGTATGCCCAGTATCAACTCGGCAATCTGTATCGCGACGGTGTGGGTGTGCCACAGGACGGTGACCGGGCTCTGGCCTGGTACCGTGCGGCGGCCCAACAGAATCATCCGGCGGCCACGGCGGAGCTGATCGCTCTGGAACCGGAATCGGATACCGAAACCAGCCAGAATGCCGATGCCGAAAGCGCAAACCCGGCGGTAGCGGACGCTTCAGACACACAGGAGGTTACCGGCTTCGCCGACATGGAAGCCGGCCGGCAACAGGATGATGCGCAGACCGACGCTACGACGGAGGAGACTGGCGGTCTGTTCAGCTGGTTGTTGGGGGACTCGAACCAGGGCGCAGACTCCAGCCAGGCAGAAACGGCTGGAGATACTGAAACCACCGCCCGAACGACGCGAGTTCCGACCAACGAGGAATGGGTCGAACCGGTTGCGGAAGATGAACAGTCCGATTCAATCATGGACAAGCTGGCAGCCTTGTTCATGACGGAGGATAAAACGACCGATCCGGCTGTCGAGGAAGCCAACCGGGCTCTGGAATCGGGTAACCGTCTGCGCGCACTGCAGCTGTTGGAGACCGCGGCACTGGACGGCAATGCCGCCGCTGAAACGGAACTGGGCAATCTCTACTTTCAGGGACAGAAACTGCCGCGTGACCGCGATCGCGCCCTGCTCTGGTACCGCCGGGCCGCCAAGCGGGATTACGCACCGGCGCAATTCCAGCTGGGGAACATGTACCTGGACGGCGCGGGCGTACTCCAGGATGATGCCAAGGCGCTGGCCTGGTTCACCCGGGCGGCGGAACAGAACCATGAGGCAGCGAGCGAAGCACTGAAAAGCCTTGAGCAGCAGATAGCTGAAAAACAGCGTTACCAGTCACGTACGCCGAAGACTGATGAAACCATCGACCCTGATAACGAACTGGAATCTGCTGTGGAAGCCACTGATGAGGCCGTCGAAACCGATCCTGCATTACCGGGCCGCATCGTAACGCCGCCGGTAGAATCGCCGCCGGCGTCCAATGCTCGGGAATCCGGCGACGACCCCGCCTCTGATACCAGTGAGCGCAACACTGATCCGGATACGGTGCCTGTCCGGCGCATCATTACGCCACCGATCGATTCCTGATAGCCGTGCTCTTTTAGTGACGTAATTGTCCGGTCTCGGACAACACGATCGCGATGGGGCGCGTGCGCTCGAAGTTCGACAACACAATCATGATGATCACCATCAATGGCACCGCCAGAAACATGCCGGTAACACCCCAGATGCTGCCCCAGAAGGCGAGCGCCAGCAGCATCACCAGCGGGCTGATATTGAGCCCCTTGCCCAGAATGCGCGGCTCGAGCAGATTGCCGGTCAGAAACTGAATCAGCACCAGCAGGCCCGTTACAATGATAAATGGCGTCACTGTGTCGAACTGCACCAGGGCGATCAGCGCCGGGAAGATGACGCCAATCAAGGCCCCGATATAGGGTATGAAATTGGACGCGAAGATCAGTAACGCCCAGAATTCGGCAAAATCGACTCCGGCGACCTTCATGACGCCGTAACTCAGGACACCGGTGAGAATACTGGCGAGCGTTTTCAGCCAGACATATGTCTGCACTTCGTCAGCGATATGATCGATTATGTGGTGGACTTTGGCTTCAGCATCGGTCTCGGGAAACAACGCAGCGATTTTCTTTTTGAAGCTGTTCTGCTCCAGCAGCAGAAAGGCGACATAGATCAGTACAGTACCGAGATTGCCGACGAAACTTGTGATAGCCGCCGCCAGCCGCTGGATCACATCACTCAATTTGATGCCCTCGAACAGCGCCTGTACGCTCGGCAGCTCTTCCACCCCCAGCCAGGCACCCAGCTTTTCCGCGAGCTGGCGCAGATTATCTTCATACCCCTGCGCTGCCTCACCCACCTGACTGACATTGCTGGCGATCAGGTCGATCACCAGCCAGACCAGACCCAGCAACGTCAATATGGCGCCCGTATAGCGCAGCCAGGCCGGTGCCTCCCGGCCATGCAGCTTCACGCGTCTGGCTGCGGCCGCCAGGGCATTGATCAGATACCAGACGAATATCGCAATCACGAACGGCAGCAGTATCGGTTTACCGATCACGAGCAGATAGCCCGTCAGCGTCACCAGTCCGGCGACGGCCGCATAATTGAGTAAGGTCATCAAGACTCCCTGCGCACAGGTCAGCGGGAAAACCGCCGCCTATGTTAACCGCCTGGCCGCTGCCTGTGGAAATTGTCGGCCATCGGCGACGCATTCCGGTGATCACAACGCCTGGAGAGCCCGTCCTGAACATCAATACCCAGGGAAATCATAAACTTACCTGAAAAATGCAAAACGGCACGGGACTTGCAAGTCATCAATATATGCAGCATGAAGAGCAAACAGACATGACAACGTATCCCTGCTGGCATGAAAGCGTATACGGCTACTGCTTCCGTCACCCCACAAGTGGCTGGTGGTTCGTCCCCGATGAAGGGCAGTCACAATCAAATGTCGATCGCCACCTGCATCTGACGGATCTGGTTTTCGTCTGTCCCTTCGACTGGCAACTGGAACGCCAGCATGAAATGGGCCGACGCGGCACCCGCTGGTGGCGACGGATCAGTACTGTCAATACTGACTGAATAACCGATTTCCGGCCGATCGCAGACCCATTCCCCTGCGATCAATCCCCGACTAAGCCGGTTAAGGATGACCGGCTTCTTTTTATTCTCAATTTCGACGTTCAGACTGTCGTCAACAACCGATGGCCTGCATTCACGCCATCCCGCAGATTTGCACCGTCAAATGACGGGAACACCCGTCAGCGGCTGTGGTCTTTACTGATATTCCGCATTTAATCAATACAAACCGGATATCAGCCTCTACGATTTCAAATCGTACCGTGTTTAAGGAGCCAGAGTAATGGGTCTGCTCGTCGAAGGTCAATGGCAGGATCAATGGTACGACACCGAATCGACCGGTGGTCGTTTCGTCCGCGAACAGAGTCAGTTTCGCAACTGGATCAGTGCCGACGGCCAGTCCGGCTTCAAGGCCGAACCTGATCGTTATCATCTTTATGTTTCACTCGCCTGTCCCTGGGCTCACCGTACGCTCATTTTCCGGCGCCTCAAAAAACTGGAGGAAGTTATTTCCATCTCGGTCGTCAATCCCTACATGGGAGAAAACGGCTGGACTTTCGAACCCGGTGAAAGCTGTGTCGGTGATTCGGTCAATCACGCCCGATTCCTCTATCAAATCTATCTGCTGGCCAGGCCGGACTATACCGGCCGCGTCACCGTACCCACGCTATGGGATAAAAAGGAGCGGACCATCGTCAACAATGAATCCGCCGAGATCATCCGCATGCTGAACAATGAATTCAACGCCCTGACCAGTGTCGAGGACGATTATTATCCGGCTGCATTGCGCGGCGAAATCGATACCATAAATCAAACCGTGTACGACAACATCAATAACGGTGTCTACCGTTGCGGGTTTGCCACACGCCAGGCGGCCTACGAAGAGGCTTTTACCGATCTATTCGATACACTGGCCATGATCGAACAAAGACTCGGAGAGCATCGCTATCTGGTCGGTGACCACCTGACAGAAGCTGACTGGCGGTTGTTCACCACCCTGGTACGCTTCGATGCAGTCTATGTCGGCCATTTCAAGTGTAACCTTTACCGTATTGCAGATTATCCCAATCTTTCAAATTATCTGAGGGAACTGTACCAGTACCCGGGGATTATGCAGACAGTCAACTTCCAGCACATCAAGCGTCATTATTACGAAAGTCATGCCGGCATTAATCCGACACGGATCGTACCGGCGGGCCCCCACCAGGATCTGATGGCACCTCACGATCGCGGACGCCTGCCGGCAGCGGCAACACCGAATTAAAGCCGGCTATTGCCGCGGCGGGGCACAGTCCGGATCGCCGGCCGGATCCTGATGAATGATGATGTCGGCATGTGGATAGGCGGATTGCAGATCGCGCTGAACAGCAGCGGCGATGGCGTGTGCGCTACGCAGATCGAGATCCGGATCGAGTTCCAGATGCAGCTGGATAAACAGATCCAGTCCCGATGATCGGGTACGCAATTCATGTAAATCGCGCACCTGCGGATGCGCCAGTGCCCGATCCTTGATGCGCTGACGTTCTGCATCCGGCAATTCCCGATCCATGAGCTGATCCAGTGATTGACGGGCGATGGTCCAGGCGCAGTAAAGAATGTAGACAGCGATCACAAAGGCAATCAACGGATCAGCCTGATGCCAGCCCAGCCAGCGATCCAGAATCAGTGCGGCTATCACGCCGAGATTGACCAGTATATCGCTGCGGTAATGCAGCGAATCCGCACTGATGGCCACTGAGCCCGTACGGGCTATCACCCCTCGCTGATACAACACCAGTACGACTGTGATCAGCATGGACATCAGCATCACAGTGATACCGGCATGCACGTACTCGATCGCCTGTGGATGCAATAACCGGTTGACGACCTCGAATAACAGAAATACGGCCGAGCCGCTGATAAACGCGGCCTGCGCCAGGCCTGCCAGTGGCTCGGCCTTGCCATGGCCGAAACGGTGCTCCCGGTCCGGTGGTTGCAAGGCAATATGAACCGCAAACAGATTCACACCTGAAGCGAACAGATCAACCACCGAATCGACCAGGCTCGACAGTATCGCCACGGAACCCGTCAGCAGATAAGCAACCAGCTTGATCACGATCATCAAGGTCGCTGCAATAACCGCCAGAATCGTGGCGCGCCGCATCAGGCGTTCATTTCCGATGCCGGATACGTTCATGAAATGTCGTTCAGCATTCGTTGCGAGTCGGGATGCCTTCCAAACAAATGCTGCCGAGCTGAATGCATGGGCATCCCCGAAGCTGCACGATGGGCCCGACAGCAGACCGGTCCGTAGACTTTATTCAGTCTAGCAGAATCCACCCGGGCGAATTGGCGTATGCTTCCAGGCAACCCGGAGCACAAAAGCAGCGGTTTCATCGATACTGATTTTCTACTGATCCCCCTCTTCAGGTATTCTCTCCCGGACAGGAAATCAGGAATAAACGCTGGACTATCCAGATATGGACTATGATCTTTTTGTGATCGGTGCGGGCTCCGCCGGTATCCGTGCGGCGCGTACCGCCGCACAACTCGGAGCGTGTGTCGCCATTGCCGACCACGGCCCGCTGGGCGGCACCTGCGTCAACGTCGGCTGCGTGCCGAAAAAGCTGTTTGTCTACGCGGCCCATTTCGCGGAAAGTTTTCGCGATGCCGCGGGCTTCGGCTGGCACACTACCAATCCCCGTTTTGACTGGCCCACGCTGCTCACCAACAAGAACCGCGTGATCGAACGCCTGAATGGCTTTTACCTGGACCTGTTAAACAGGGCCGGTATCACTCTGTACCGTGGTCATGTCCGGATCGACGGACCACATCGTATCCATATAGAATCCGGACAGACGCTGACTGCGGCTCATATTCTCATCGCGACCGGTAGCCATCCGACCCGGCCCGACATTCCCGGGGCCGAGTACGGTATTGTATCGGATGACGCCTTTTTTCTGGACCATCTGCCGCAACGGGTCATGATCATCGGCGGTGGCTATATCGGCGTCGAATTTGCCGGCATCTATAACGGTCTTGGCGTTGACACCCTGCTTGTACACCGCGGCGATCTGTTTCTGCGCGGATTCGATGACGACTGCCGGCGTTTTCTGGCCGAACAGATGGACAGAAAAGGCTTGAATCTGCGCTTTAACCGGGAACCGCAGCGAATCGAGAAGACCACAGACGGCCTGCGGGCCAGTCTCACTGACGGCACGGCAGAAACAGTCGACACGCTTCTGTTCGCTACCGGCCGGCGGCCCCGGACCGACGGCATGGGACTGGAACAGACGGGAATTGAGCTGAGCCATCAGGGCGCGGTGCGTGTGAACCGCGACTACACCACCGCAGTACCTTCGATTCATGCCATTGGTGATGTCATCGACCGGGTCATGCTGACACCCATGGCCATCGCCGAGGGCGAACTGCTGGCGCAACGCCTGTTCGGCACGGGCGGCCCGGCCATCGATTACGACCAGGTACCCACCTGCATTTTCAGTCAGCCGCCTTTAGCCAGCATCGGTCTCAGTGAAGCGCAGGCCCGCGAACAGGGTTTTGCTGTCAACGTTTACCGGCATACGTTCAGACCTTTGCAACACAGTCTCAGCGGCAATCCCGAACGCAGCCTGGTCAAACTGGTGGTCGATCGCGTCAGCGACCGGGTGCTGGGCGCATTCATGGTCGGGGCGGAGGCGGGCGAGATCATGCAGGGACTGGCAGTTGCCCTGAAGGCCGGGGCACGCAAGTGCGATTTCGATCAAACCCTGAGCATTCACCCTACCGCGGCGGAAGAATTCGTCACTCTGCGTGAGGCGAAGTAACGTTACCACTGCTGTCGCCTGCAGTGTTGAGTGGCGGCCGCGGTACCGCCTCCAGTAACTTGCGGGTGTAATCATGCTGCGGCTGCAGCAGCACCTCATCAACCGGTCCCTGTTCGACGACCTGCCCCTGATACATGACTGCGACATAGTGGGCCAGATATTCGACCACGGCGATATTATGGGTGATGAACAGATAGGCCAGGCCGAGGCGTGCCTGCAGGGCTTTCAGCAGATCCAGAATCTGTGCCTGAACCGAGACATCCAGCGCACTGGTCGGTTCATCACAGATGATCAGCTTGGGATCAACCGCAAGAGCCCGGGCGATACAGATGCGCTGGCGCTGGCCGCCTGAAAATTCGTGCGGATAACGATGTTTGTGTTCCGGACTCAGATCCACCTGCTGTAAAAGCTCATCGATACGCGCCAGGCGTTGCTCGCGGTTGCCACCGATCCGCTGCGCCAGCATACCTTCCTCGATAATATCACTGATCAGCATGCGCGGATTCATGGAAGCGTACGGATCCTGAAATACCACCTGAATATCGGAACGACGCTTGCGCAGCGCCCGGCCCTGTAATTCAGTCAACTCAATACCATCGAACAGGACCCGGCCATCGGTCGGTCGCTCCAGCTGCAGAATGCCCTTGCCCAGCGTAGTCTTGCCGGAACCCGACTCCCCTACCATGGCCACGGTTTCACCGGCATGGATGCGGATCGAAACGCCGTCTACCGCACGCACATGGCCGATCACCCGTTTGAATATACCCTTGCGGATGGGAAAGTGTACCTTGAGATCATTGACCTCCAGCAGCGGTTTTGCCGCTGTATCCGGCCGGCTTTCGCGGGCTTCGCGCTGACGGCGCTCGCGGCTCGGCAAGGCATGAAACAGCTGCAGCGTATAGGGATGCTTGGGTCGCGCGAAAAACGGCTCGCGATCATTGGACTCGACGATTATGCCATTCCGCATAACGGCCACGTGATTCGCCATCTGTGCGGCAACGCCGATATCATGGGTAATAAACAGAATGCCCATACCGACCTCACGCTGCAGATCACGCAGTAAATCGAGTATGCGCGCCTGAATGGTCACATCCAGCGCCGTCGTCGGTTCATCAGCGATCAGCAGCTCCGGCCGCCCGGCCAGTGCCATAGCGATCATGATGCGCTGTTTCATGCCGCCCGAGAATTGATGTGGATAATTGTCACAGCGCTGTTCCGGTTCGGGAATGCCGACGGCGTCAAGCAGTTCGATCACACGATCCCGCTGAATACGTCCACGCAGTCCCTGATGGCGGTACAGTGTTTCGCCGATCTGCTGGCCCGCCGTCAATACCGGGTTCAGTGAACTCTGCGGCTCCTGGAAGATCATGGCGATGCGGCGGCCACGGATGTCGCGCATCCGGCGTTCCGACAGTCGCAGCAGATCCTGACCATCGAGCAGAACCTCGCCCTGGCGGATTTGTGCCGCCGCCGGCAACAACCGCATGATACTCAGTGCCGTCACCGACTTGCCGCTGCCGGATTCACCCAGCAGCACCATGGTTTGATCGCGTTCGATACAAAAGCTGATGTCATCGACGGCATTCAGGGCATACCGGCCCTCACCGAAACAGGTGCGCAGATTGCGTACTTCCAGTAGTATCTCGCTCATACCGTTTCCTCTGACGGCACCGGGCGCGGTTGCCGATTCTCATCAAGTGCAACATACGTCAGATCAGCCACAGCGACATGCAGCGTCTCGGGATTATCAAGAGGACGCTGGACGTAAGCATCCACATGAATGGTCATGGAAGTTCTGCCTACACTGCTGACTTCTGCATAGCAACTGAGCAGATCACCGGCCATGACGGGTTTTTTGAAACGGAAATTGTCGACCGCTACCGTGGCCACCCGGCCAGCGGCACGCTGAATAGCGACAATACCAGCGGCAATATCAACCTGACTCATCAGCCAGCCACCGAAAATTGAACCACCCGAATTAATTTCACTGGGCATGGCAACAACCCGTAACACGGGTTCTTTACCGGCTGCCAGCGGGGCCTTCGCATCAGCTTTACTTTCGTGGCGTGTAGTCATTTCAGTCATAATATCTTCACTCAGTCATCTTGCGCAGACGCGGATCGAAGGCGTCACGTACTGCATCGGAAAACAGATTGGCCGGCAACACCAGTCCGAGCATAAACACGAATGCGGCAGCCAGTGACCACCACACCACAGGTTCGCGTGCCATCTCCAGGCGCGCGCTATTGATCATGTTGCCCCAGCTGTTCATTGTCGGGTCAACACCTATGTTGATATAGGAAAGCACCGCTTCGGCCAGCACCAGCGCACTGAAATCCAGTACAACGGTGATCAGGACAATATGCATGACATTGGGCAGTATATGCCGGGTGATAATCGTGAAATGATTGACCCCGAATGCCTGCGCTGCCTGTACGTATTCGATGTCGCGCAGTTTCAGGGCCTCGCCGCGCAACAGGCGGCACAGACTGGTCCAGCTGGTAATACCCAGAATCAGACACAGAAACAGCAGGCGCAGATCGGCACGGCTTTCCAGGCTGTCGAACTGATCAGCATGATTGCTCATGTACACCTGCAACAACAGAATCGCCGCCGCGATCAGCAATACGCCCGGAATCGATACCAGCGTCGTATAAGTATATTGAACGATATCATCCACCCAGCCACGGAAATAGCCGGCGGCCAGTCCCAGAAAGATTGCGAACGGCAGCATGATCAGGGTCGTCAGCGTACCGATCATCAGGCCGGTGCGGATGCTCTTCAGCGCCTGGTAAAGGACATCTTCTCCGACCTTGTCGGTTCCGAGAATATGGTAATGGGGTACAAGCTGAATCACCAGCGACAGCACAATTATCACCACGGCGATCGTATACAGTACCGCATCCCACGGTATGACCGTCTTCCGATTCAGGATCGCACGCAGCTGTGCGGTAAATGCAAGATCATGCTTACGCGCCTGCCACAAGACGACAAGCACCGCAAATGCCAGCCAGATCGCGAGCCCGATTAACAGACCCTCGCCACTGCGCTGCAAGATATCCGGCAGGCGTTCGCTGGCCGGATCCTGCAGATGGGCGCCACCGTGTTCCAGACGCGGGTAACCGCGGCTGTCCGTGCCGTCCGGTAATTCAATGGTTTCCTTGGAGTAAAGGTGGGCAGCGAACGGCGCTGAATACGTCTTTTCGACGCTGGAGCGCAGCGGCTCGACCAGCCAGTCAAAAACGCTGATGATATCGGCCGAATAACCGGCTTCCTGATTATCATCGCCGGTGCTCTCCTGTCGCGGGTGAAAGTGTATGGAATCGAGCAGGCCGATGACAACATACACCACGAGGATAACAGCTGCCGACATGCCCATACGACTGCGCGCCACCTGACGCCACGGCGCGCGCAGGTGCTCCTTGCGCCGGGCGTAAAATATGAACGTGACGACAGCCAGCACCAGTATGTAAATCAGAATGTCAGTCCAGAGCAATACCGGCATACCGTGTCCGTTCAGTTCAGGCGCACGCGCGGGTCGACCAGCGTGTAGGAAATGTCAGTCAGCAGCAAGCCGATGATGTAGAGCACCGATCCCAGAAATACCATGGAGCGCACGATAGCAAAATCCTGCTGGTTAATAGCATCTATGGTATAGCTGCCGAGTCCCGGGATACTGAAAAACGATTCCATGATCAGGCTGCCGAGGAACAATAACGGCAACAGCACCACCACGCCCGTCAGGATTGGAATCATGGCATTGTGCAAAACATGACGGCCCATGACGGTTTTCTCCGTCAGGCCCTTGGCGCGTGCGGTACGTACATAGTCCCGGCCCGACTCTTCCAGAAAAATCGTCCGATACCAGCGGGTGCCGGAGCCGATACCGTAAATGATACTGATCACAACCGGCAGGATTAAAAACTTGATCGCTTCAAGCCCGATATCATAGCCGGATATTGGTACCAGATGCAGAAGCTTGCTGATTAGATACTGTCCACCGATGATATAGAACAGGCTGGATATGGACATCAGAATCACGCACAGGACTACGCCGGCGGTGTCGATATAAGTTGCACGGAAGAACACTATGGTCAGAGCAAACGTTACATTCACCAGCAATCCCACCAGCAGTGCCGGCACGGCGATGGCGAGACTCGGCCACATACGCTGACTGATGTCGCGCGTGATATTCCGGCCATTATCCGACTGGCCGAAATCGAACACGAACAGCCGGACTGATTTGTTGTAGAAGATGGTGTCGGTAAACTTCTCAATGCCCTGTTGCTCGGCATTCCAGAACAGTGGCTTGTCATAACCGAGATTGGCCTTCCATTTTTCAACAGCTTCTTCGGTCACCCGCTTTTCACCCAGATGCATACGCGCCATGTCATCCGGACTGTTAACGACAAAGAACAGCGCAAAGGTCAGTAGATTGACCCCGATCAGGATGGGTATGGCGTACAGCAGGCGACGCAGTATATAGGCGATCATAGCGCGGCCGACTTCTCCCGCCGGCGGTAGACACCAATTGCCGGTATCAAAGCCACTATCAACAGAATACCCAGAGCCACCACCGGCCAGATAACCGGCTCATTCCATTGTCTGCGCTTTTCCTGTCTTAGTTCTCCGTCAATGCGCTTGTACTTGAGCGTGTTATTGGCCATGAGGTTGGGCTTGGTATTTTTATACCATTGGTGATTCAGGGAGAAGGCCACCGGATGGAAACCCCACAGCCAGGGTGCATCATGTCGCGCGATTTCAACCATCCGATCGATGATTGCCTGCCTGGCTTCGGTATTGTCCATGTTGCGCATGGTTTCGAACAGGCGATCGAATTCCGGATTGGTATAGTTCGAGGAATTCTCACCACCATATTCCGCTTTACCGTTGGGCCCATAGAGCAGAAACAGAAAATTTTCAGGATCCGGATAATCTGCATTCCAGCCCCACATATAGATCTGCGCATTGCCCTTGCGCATTTTTTCACGAAAGCGGTTGTAGTCGGTACTTCGTATTACGAGCCGGATACCCAGCTTATCAAATTGCTTGATCAGCCAATTGTGCAGTGATTTGGAATCGGGGCCGCGGTCCATTGTATCGAAGTACAGAACCAGGGGGCGTCCCGTCTCACGATTGCGGCCATTGGGATAGCCGGCTTCGGCAAGAAGCTCGCGTGCCACGGCTATGGATTGACGTTCGGGCTCACCGTCATCCCAGTTGTAAACATAGGGATTGATACCGGCTTTACCCTCACGGTGACCGAAAATACCCGGTGGTATAGGACCCTGTGCGGCGATACCTCGCCCATTCTGGAAGATACTGATAAATTCCTCAAAATCCACTGCTATCGAAATAGCCTGGCGCAGGAGACGGCTTTGTTCGTCATCACCGCCTATCATTGAGTCCAGCATATTGAACCCAATGTAATAACTCGATGTTGTTACCGCCGACAGGAGCTTGATGTTCTTGTCATTCATGTCTTCAGTCAGCTCGGCATTGCCCTGGGTATTAAACTGGATTGCCTGATCAAAACTGTCCGAACTGATAGTGGACACGTCATAATAACCCTGCAGAAACTTGTTCCATGCGGGGATAGTCTCTTTTTCGAGGCTGTAGACCGCTTTATCTATAAACGGCATGGATTTGCCGGCATCCTCCAGCAGACCGGCCTTCCGGTCGCCTGGCTCACCTTCCTCAGGATACTCCTCTCCCCAGAAGTTCGGATTGCGCTCCATGACCATGCGCAGGTTCGGATTGTTCTCGGTCAGCATGAAAGGACCCGTACCTATAGGGTACCAGTCGAGCACGATATTACGTTCGTCCATGCCCGGCTGACTGTGAAAGAGTGGTGCTTCCCATGGCATCGGGGCAAAAAACGGCATCGCCAGCCAGTACACAAATTGCGGATATTTGCCCCTGATCCTGATTTCATAGGTATAGCGATCTACAACCTCGACTCCTTCGAGTTCATAGCCGCGCAGATCCAGATAACGACCGCCATCGCCGTCGGCGGCCACTTCCTGCAACTGCTTTGTCAAGTCAGTCAGGCCGACAATATAGTTGGCCATCACACTGGCAATGGGAGAATAAACATGAGGATGGGCCATGCGCTTGATCTGGTAAACGTAGTCTTCTGCGATCAGCTCGCGCGTACCGGTGTACTCGAAATCCGACAGGTTATGAACCGCACCAAGATCGGCCGGCCCAAGATCATGATATCGATAGTCACCGTTTTCATCCGTGGCCAGCGCCGGATGAGGTTGGTACATAATGCCGGGTTGAATGCGAATCCGGTATACACTGTAAGCTACATTCTCGGCATCGACGTCGACCGGCAATCGGTTATCGGCCTTGTCATAGTAAGTGGGTTCTGGAACCTCCTCGGCAGTCAGAGTCGTCAGTTGATAGGGACGTTTAAGAAAATGATACTGTAATGGCGGTTCATAGGTCTGGGCGATAAACAAATATTCATCGGCGCTGTAAGCCGTTACGGGATCCAGATGTTTGGGTTGCTCACTGAATGAATCATAATAGATCGGTTCGCCGGCAACCGAAGCCGGGTAGGGATTGTTCCAGGGGCTCTGATCACAAGCCGTCAAGGTGATCGTAAGCAGAATGACGAGGTATCTGTATCCGACGTCCATGGCTGTGGCCAAATTCGCGATTGAGTTATTATTCTGACCGCATTATAAACACAGGCCAGAAAGCTCCGACAGCGGAGACATTAAGGAACCTCTGATTACAACAGAAGTTCCTGCAGCAGAGACAAGTGCCGCCATGTTTCAATCATATAACTAATTGGAAAATAGAGAGAAATACCCAGTCAATATTGCATGACGCTTTTGTATTTCTCGTGCTCTGGCAAGTCCGGGATGGGCCTGGTCAGAGCATCATTAAAATACATTGACAAAGCACAGGCGTCGAGATTCCGCGCCTGAAGCTGGTAAAGGATAATAAATATGGGATTCCTGCAAGGCAAACGGGCACTTATTGTCGGTGTCGCCAGCAACCGTTCGATCGCCTGGGGCATCGCCCGGGCCATGCGCGAACAGGGCGCCGAACTCGCATTCACCTACCAGAATGATCGTCTGCAAAAACGTGTAACCGAACTTGCAGGGCAACTGGATTCCAATATCGCGCTGCCCTGTGACGTCAGCCGTGACGACGAGATCACTGCCGTATTTGATGATCTGGCACGGCATTGGGAGGCACTCGATATACTGGTTCATGCGGTCGCCTATGCACCGCGCGAACAGCTGCAGGGAGATTATCTGAACAATCTGACCCGCGAAGGCTTCAACACCGCCCATGACATCAGTTCCTACAGCTTCTCGGCCTTGGGCCAGGCGGCGCGTCCGATGATGCAGGGCCGTGCCGGCGCGCTGCTGACCCTGACCTACCTGGGCGCCGAACGTGCTATTCCCAACTACAATCTCATGGGCCTGGCCAAGGCCAGTCTGGAGGCCAACGTCCGCTATATGGCTGCCACTCTGGGTCCTGAAAATATCCGGGTCAATGCTGTCTCCGCCGGTCCCATCCGGACACTGGCCGCTTCGGGTATCAGCGGCTTCCGCGGCATACTCGAACAGGTCGAACAGATCGCTCCCCTGCGCCGCAATGTCAGCATCGAAGAGGTCGGCAACACGGCGGCCTTTCTGTGCTCGGATCTGGCCAGCGCCATCACCGGCGAGATCACCTATGTTGACTGCGGCTTTAACACGACCTGTTTTCAGGTCTAGCGTGGTCACTCACGCCGACATCTCCAATTCAGGATGGCGGCAAACATGAGCCGGACCGGCAACGGCCTGTTGTGGGCAATTCTGATTGGCGCTGTCGCAGGCGCTGTTTGTGGCTGGCTGTTTGGCGAACGCATGCAGGCCGTTGGCTGGATCGGCGACCTGTTCCTGGATGCACTGAAAATGGTCATCCTGCCGCTGATTATCGCCGCTGTCATCAGCGGCATCGGTTCACTGGGGGATGTCCGCAAACTGGGCCGGCTGGGCGGCTATACCATTGCCTATTATTTTACAACAACGGCACTGGCTGTTCTGCTCGGACTGCTGCTGGTCAACCTGTTACAACCGGGTGACGGTATCGACACACTGGCGGGCGAACTGCCGGCCGAGATACGGGACAAGGCGCCTACCGGGATCAGTGATATTGTTCGCTCATTGATTTCGCCCAATCTGATTGCTGCTGCCGCCGACCTGCAGTTGTTGCCGATCATTGTATTCTGCCTGCTGTTCGGCGCTGCTCTGACCACTATCGGTTCGGCCGGGCAGCCGTTGATGGCGTTCTTCGACAGCCTCAACGAAGCCATGATGAAGCTGGTCATCTGGATCATGTACGCAGCCCCGGTTGGCATTTTTGCACTGATCGCAGCGCGCTTCGGCGAGGCAGGTGGAGGTGGCGCCTTTCTCAGGGAAGTGCAGGCGGTGGGCTGGTATGTCACCACCGTGATCGGCGGCCTGCTGCTGCATTTTCTGGTGCTGACCATTATCGCCTACTGTCTGGCGGGGCGTGCTTTCGATTATGTACGCGCCCAGGGCCGGGCGCTCATTACGGCCTTCGGGACGGCATCCTCGTCGGGAACCCTGCCGATTACCATGGAATGCGCCCAGGAAGCCGGTGTGGACCGGCGTGCAGTACGTTTCGTGCTACCGCTGGGAGCGACTATCAACATGGACGGGACAGCGCTGTACGAAGCCGTGGCCGTCATGTTTATCGCCCAGGCCTATGGCGTCGACCTTGGACCCGTCGAACAGGCACTGATATTCGTCACGGCAACGCTGGCCGCCATCGGTGCAGCCGGCATACCACAGGCCGGACTGGTAACCATGATTATCGTATTGACTGCCGTCAATCTGCCGCTGGAAGGTATCGGCCTGCTGCTGACGGTAGACTGGTTCCTGGACCGCCTGCGTACTCTTGTCAACGTCTGGGGCGACAGTGTAGGCGCTGCAGTGATTGGCCGGCTGACAGCGGATGAATCGTCGGCATCACCGGCGTCACGCGCCGCCTAGAGATTCATATTGTCGCCGTAAACTTTGACATCGGCTTCGGTGCGGGCATTATTGATCACACTGCGCCAGGTATTGAGTGCCTGGACCTGCAGTAACTGCTCGCGCAATTCTGCTGTCTGCTCTGCCGTGAGTGCATCAGTTGCCGGTGTTTCGACCCGGTTAACGCCGACGATAATATAATCACCGCTACCCAGCGTCGCGCCATCATAAACACTCTGGCCCTCCTGTGGCTGTCCCGCCTGAAATGCGGTTCGCAGCACTGAGCGGCTGATATCAGTGCTATCGCGGCTGACACCGTCGGCCTGTTGCCACTCGATCCCGAATTCCTCTGCCACCTGCTCTAATGTCTCGCCGTCGCGCAGCGCTGCAATAATCGCCTGGCCGCGTTCCCGGGCAGTCTGCCGGGCACGCTCGGATTTGATGGCATCCACAATATCGTCCCGTACCTGTTCAAGCGGGATCGCCTGTGCGCGCTGATGCTCGTCAACACGCACCACGACCATACGTGAATTGTTCAGTTCAATCGGTTCGCTGTTCAGCCCATCCTGCAGCACTTCATCCGAGTAACTGGTCGCCACAACGCTGTCGTCGGCGATGAGGCCTTCTTCACCACCCTGTTGTGTAAACCAGTCGCTGGATTGAATCTCCAGCCCCAGTTCTTCTGCGGCAGGTTCCAACTCATTCGGATGTTCATAGGCAAGCGTTGCCAGTCGATCCGCATATTCGAAATACAGTTGTTCTGCCTGATAGCGACGATAATCTTCTTCTACGCGGTCGCGGATATCTTCCAGCGGTTGTGTCTGCTGCGCCCGGATCTCATCGACGCGCAATATATGCAGTCCGGAGTCGGTCCGTATAGGCTCGCTGATTTCATCTTCCTGCATGGCGAAGGCTTTTTCGTCCAGTTTCGAATCCATGACCCCCTGCGGAGTCATGCCCAGCGATATCTGCTCGAAATCCGGTCCCAGACGATTCTCGTAATTATTTGCTATATCCTCGAAGGACTCGCCGGCTTCGAGTTTTTCACTGATAAAATCCATCTGTTCGCGGGCCTTCTGCACCTCGGCTTCATTCGCATCCTTGGCCAGTTTGATATAGAGCTGCGATATTTTGCGTGCTTCCTCGACATTGTAAGCAGCTTTGTTGTTTTCATAGTAGGCACGCAAATCCGCATCCGTGACGCTGACTTCGTCCAGAAGATTGTCAATGGAAAGATCCAGATAGGCGATCTTCACTTTTTCCGGTTCACGATAATCACTACCGTTTTCCTGATAGTAGGCCTGAATATCTTCATCACTGACCTCTATATCTTCGCGGATGGCCTGGGCATTGACTGTTGTGTAGACAATATCGCGTTTCTGGGCTTCAATGCGGCCGAGACGGTTCACTTCCCGATCGGTAACGAAAGCGGTTTCGATAACAGCTGACTGCAACTGTTCCAGCAGGATGTCATTTCGCAACTGCTGTTCGAATGAGCCTGACGTCATACCGACCCGCTGTATCGCCTGCTGATAACGCGTCTGACTGAACTTGCCGTTTTCGTCCTGGAAAACCTGTATCGAGGAAATGGTATCGACGACCGTGTCATCGCCGACACGCATGCGCGCTGCACGCGTCATCTGCTTGATGACTTCGTTCTCTATCAAAGTGTTCAGGGCTTCCTGGCGCAGCAATTCGTTATCGGGCAGGTCACCCGCCTCGCCCAGCCGGCTGCGCAACTGTTGCCGGTAATTCTGATAGGCACGCTGATATTCACTCAGTGATATCTCGCGATCGTTGACCTTGGCAATAACCTGGGGACCGCCCTGATCGAAGTAATAACTGATACCCCAGAAGGCGAACGGAATTATCAGCAGGGCCACGATAACTATGGCCAACCATCCAGATACGATATCGCGTAGATTAAGCAGCATGGACAGACCTGTTTCGACTTTCGATGGGCTTCACATGAAACCTGATAAATGTATGCCGTAAAAACAAAACGGGCGCCCCGGTAGGACGCCCGCAGAAACTTTATGGCGGAGCGGACGGGACTCGAACCCGCGACCTCCGGCGTGACAGGCCGGCATTCTAACCGACTGAACTACCGCTCCGGGCTACTCTGGTGGGTGCTGAGGGGTTCGAACCCCCGACCTTCGCCTTGTAAGGGCGACGCTCTCCCAACTGAGCTAAGCACCCGTTCCATCCTTTGGTCCGTAGATGCCGCATCCCTGCAACACTTCTCCGGAAAAACGCGCTAGTTTATGGCATCCTTCAGCGCTTTTCCAGCCTTGAATCCCGGCATCTTGGAAGCTTTGATCTTGATTGTTTCACCGGTTCTTGGATTGCGGCCACTGCGAGCTGCGCGCTTGCGCACTGAAAAAGTACCGAAACCAACCAGGGTGACTGAATCGCCCTTCTTCAGTGATTTGGTGATGGCATCAAGGGCGCCATCGAGTGCTCGTGATGCAGACGCTTTGGATATATCGGCGGCCTCCGCTACGGCATCAATCAATTCAGCTTTATTCATTTGGTTATTCCCCTTCAGAAAATGGAATCAAGTTCCCCGAGAACCAGTGTGGAATCATTCAATAAAAGGCATCTGGCGCGGTAGCGCCAAGGTCAAGTTTTATACCAAGCGCCCTACAGCGCGTCAAGGCAGACGCGAAAGAGTTATCGTATTTAATTGGTACAATTAATGCGTGCGCAATTGATCCTTATCCTTGTCACCCTGCGTTTCGTCCTGCTTGACGATTTCAACCGGTTTATCGACATCCGGTAAAGACTCCGGCATGCGTTGCAGCGCAACCGTCAATACTTCATCGATCCACCGGACCGCACGGATATCCAGGTTCTTCTTGATATTCTTCGGAATTTCAGCCAGTTCACGCTCGTTTTCCTGTGGTATGAGAACCACGTGGATTCCGCCGCGCAGGGCGGCAAGCAGCTTCTCTTTGAGTCCGCCGATAGGCAGGACTTCACCGCGCAGCGTGATCTCACCGGTCATAGCGACATCCGCCCGCGCCGGGATACCGGTCAGAGCGGAAACTACTGCAGTGCACATCGCAACCCCGGCACTGGGTCCGTCCTTGGGCGTGGCACCTTCAGGCACATGAATGTGAAAATCATGTTCCGGATAAAAGGTCGGCTCGACCCCCAGTATACGGCTGCGGCTGCGCACCACCGTCATGGCAGCCTGGATGGACTCCTTCATCACATCACCCAGCTGGCCCGTATGATTCGCTTTGCCCTTGCCCGGTACAATCGCCGCCTCGATGGTCAACAGGTCACCACCCACTTCGGTCCACGCCAGCCCGGTTACCTGACCAATCCGGTCTTCTTCCTCGGCACGGCCGAAACGGTAACGCTGAACACCGATCATTTTTTCAAGTTTTGACGGTGTCACCGCCACTTTTTTCTGCGCCGGTTTCAGCAACAGTTGCTTGACCACCTTGCGACAGATGTTCGCCATCTCGCGTTCAAGATTACGCACACCGGCTTCGCGCGTGTAATGACGGATCATGTCACGGATGCTGGCGTCACCCAGCGTGATTTCAGGGGCTTTCAGGCCGTTACGCTTGATCTGCTTTGGCAACAGATATTTGCGTGCAATATTGACTTTTTCGTCTTCGGTATAGCCGGACAGACGAATGACTTCCATGCGATCCAGGAGGGCCGGCGGTATATTGGTGCTGTTGGCCGTGGTCATGAACATGACTTCTGACAGATCGTAATCGACCTCCAGATAATGATCATTGAAAGTGTGATTCTGTTCCGGATCCAGTACTTCCAACAGGGCCGAAGCCGGATCGCCGCGGAAATCCATGGCCATCTTGTCGATCTCATCCAGCAGGAATAGCGGGTTCTTCTTACCTGCCTTGGCCATCGACTGGATGATTTTGCCCGGCATGGAGCCGATATAGGTACGGCGATGGCCGCGGATCTCGGCCTCGTCACGCACACCCCCCAGTGACATGCGGATGAATTCACGATTGGTGGCCCGGGCGACGGACTTGCCCAGCGAAGTCTTGCCGACACCGGGCGGACCAACCAGACACAGGATCGGTCCCTTCATGCTCTTGACCCGCTGCTGCACGGCCAGATACTCGAGAATACGCTCTTTGACCTTTTCCAGACCGTAGTGGTCTTCATTCAATACTTTCTCGGCCTTGACGATATCCCGCGAGATTTTATTGCGCTTCTTCCACGGTACACTCACCAGCCAGTCGATATAATTACGGACGACAGTGGCTTCGGCCGACATGGGTGACATCATTTTCAGCTTGTTAAGCTCCGACTTGGCCTTTTCCTTGGCCTCTTTCGGCATACCAGCCTTCTCAATCTTCTCGGTCAGTTCCTCGATCTCGTTCGGCGCGTCTTCCATATCGCCGAGCTCCTTCTGAATGGCCTTCATCTGCTCGTTCAGATAGTACTCGCGCTGACTTTTTTCCATTTGTGTCTTGACGCGGCCGCGGATGCGTTTTTCCACCTGCAGCAGATCGATTTCTGACTCCATCAACGCGATCAGGTGCTCGAAGCGCTCGCTCAGATCAATAACCTCAAGAACGTTCTGCTTCTCTTCGAGCTTGATGGCCATATGCGAGGCGATGGTATCGGCCAGACGACTTGGATCATCGATACTGGATAACGACGACATCACCTCGGGCGGAACCTTTTTGTTCAGCTTGACATATTGATCAAACTGATTCGTGGCAGAGCGACCGAGGATCTCGAGTTCACGCTCGTCATACTCGGGCGGTTCCAGTTTTTCAACCTCGGCAACAAAACTGCCATCGGTTTCCTGAAGATGCGTAATACGTGCCCGGTGTGCACCTTCAACCAGCACCTTGATGGTGCCGTCGGGCAGCTTCAGCAACTGAAGGATGTTGGATAAGGTTCCAATGCCGTAGACGGAATTTTCATCGGGATCATCTTCGGCAGCACTTTTCTGCGCGACCAGGAAAATCTGCTTGTTGCCGGCCATGGCCTTGTCGAGTGCCTTGATCGACTTGTCCCGGCCCACGAACAATGGAATGACCATATGGGGATACACAACCACGTCGCGCAGCGGCAGTACCGGGAAAGCACTGTCCTGCTCGCGTACCAGTGTGTTGTCTTGCTCGTCTGTCATGGAAATCACCTCCGCAATGAGAGGCCAAGATTGGGGCGGCCGATACTCGTTTCAAGCCGCTGTTTCGAACCGGCTGGTGCTACACCACACATGCCTGACTGGTTACTATACCACACCACCGGGGTGTGAAGCTGCGACACTTCAGTCAGCGGCCGCCTTCGGCATTTCCGTGCCCTTGTAGATAACCAGCGGCTTGGATTCACCTTTAATCACTGCCTCGTCAATAACGACCTTGGTCACACCGTCCATGGAGGGCAGCTCATACATGGTGTCGAGCAGTACATTTTCAAGAATCGAGCGCAGACCGCGGGCACCTGTTTTGCGATCCATGGCCCTTTTCGCCACAGCACGCAAAGCTTCCTCGCGGAATTCAATTTCGCAACCCTCCATCTCGAACAGGCTCTGGTACTGCTTGACGATGGCGTTCTTGGGCTCGAGCAGGATCTTGATCAATTGGTCCTCGTCGAGTTCATCAAGCGTGGCGGCCACCGGCATACGGCCGACAAACTCGGGAATCAGTCCAAACTTGATCAGGTCTTCCGGCTCGACCGAATGCAGGATTTCGGTTGCACTCTTCTTGTCTACCTTGCTCTTGACCTCGGCCGAAAAACCAATACCGCCTTTCTCGGAACGTTCACGGATAATACGATCAAGGCCGGCAAATGCGCCGCCGCAGATGAACAGGATATTAGCCGTATTCACCTGCAGAAATTCCTGCTGCGGATGCTTGCGCCCGCCCTGCGGCGGAACCGAGGCAATCGTGCCTTCGATCAGCTTCAGCAGCGCCTGCTGTACGCCTTCACCCGACACATCGCGGGTAATCGAAGGATTATCCGCCTTGCGCGAAATCTTGTCGATCTCGTCTATATACACAATGCCGCTTTGCGCCTTATCGACATCGTAATCACATTTCTGCAACAGCTTCTGAATGATGTTCTCGACATCTTCACCGACATAACCGGCCTCGGTCAGCGTGGTCGCATCAGCAATAGTAAACGGCACGTTCAGAACGCGTGCCAGCGTTTCGGCCAGCAGCGTCTTGCCGCTGCCGGTAGGACCGATCAGCAGTACATTGCTCTTGGTAATCTCAACATCGGATTTGTGCTGGGTCTTGTCGAGCCGCTTGTAATGATTGTACACGGCAACCGACAGTATCTTTTTCGCCTGTTCCTGGCCGATTACGTATTCATCCAGCACCGACTTGATTTCCTGCGGTGTCGGCAGGCTGCTGCGCGCACCCGGCATCGACTTTTCCTCGATTTCCTCGCGGATGATGTCGTTGCACAGTTCAACGCATTCATCACAGATGAAAACCGAGGGGCCAGCGATGAGCTTGCGGACTTCGTGCTGGCTTTTGCCGCAGAACGAGCAGTATAACAACCGGTCGTTGTCGCCGCTTTTGCCTTGTTTATTGTCACTCATTTACCGCATACCCTTGAGTCAACTTGCTTGAATATCCAATGGTCACCGATTAGTTCGGCGCGACTTCAGGTGACGGCTGCCGCTGGCTGAGCACATCATCGATAAGACCGTAAGTTTTGGCGTCTTCAGCACCCATGAAACGATCGCGATCGGTATCCTGCTGAATCTGTTCCATCGATTGTCCCGTATGTTTGGACAATATCCTGTTAAGCTGCTCTCGCGCCTTCAGTATTTCGCGGGCATGAATGTCGACATCCGACGCCTGACCCTGAAAACCGCCCAGCGGCTGATGAATCATTATGCGCGAATGAGGCAGACAGAAACGCTTGCCCCTGGCACCGGCTGCCAGCAGCAGCGAACCCATGCTCGCCGCCTGACCGACACACATGGTGCTGATATCAGGCTTAATGAACTGCATGGTGTCATATACGCCGAGGCCGGCACTGACCGAACCACCCGGTGAATTAATATACAAGTGAATATCCTTGTCGGGATTCTCGGATTCCAGAAACAGTAGCTGTGCAATGATCAGATTGGCAACCTGATCCTCAACGGGGCCGACAAGGAATATAACCCGTTCCTTCAGCAGCCGGGAGTAGATGTCATAGGCGCGTTCCCCGCGAGCGGACTGCTCCACCACCATGGGAACGAGGTTCAATGCTTGGATATCAGGATTG
This sequence comes from uncultured Enterobacteriaceae bacterium, assembly GCA_964522485.1. Classification (GTDB taxonomy): domain Bacteria; phylum Pseudomonadota; class Gammaproteobacteria; order Methylohalomonadales; family Methylohalomonadaceae; genus Methylohalomonas. Next base: position 39,851 of record CAZFUS010000016.1, read on the forward strand.
CTCATGTACTTCAAAGCACGCAGTTATATGTAACTATAAGATTAATGTTCAGTCTGCCCTTTATTCATTAGGGCGTCAAACGTGTACGGCTTGTCGGTGATTGTCGCCTGGCCACTGATCCAGTCAATCAGTTTGTCCTCCAGTACCAGCGCCTCAACTTCGGACAGACGCGACCGATCCGAGTAATACCAGTTAATCACCGACTGGGGATCTTCGTAGCCGGCGGCGCTCTTTTCGACCAGTGCCCGTACCTCGTCCGGCCCTGCTTCCAGCTTACTCTGTTTGACCAGTTCACCTACCAATAATTGCAGTGCAACACGCTTGTGCGCCTGCTCGCGGTATGCATCCTTGGTCATACCCATGCCCTCCAACTGGTCTTCCTGAATACCGTACTGGCGCAGATTGTTCCTGGCCTGCTCCAGCAGGCGCTCCTGTTCCGTCTCCTGCAGTGAAGCCGGCACTTCGACCGTATTGGCGTCATAGAGTGCGTCCATCACAGCCTGCTTGAACCGGTTGCGCACCGCCTGTTCGGCTTCGCGTTCCATGTTGCGCCTGACCTCTGCCTTGAACGTGTCCAGTCCACCCTCACTGACACCGAAACCCTGGAAGAACTCATCATTGAGTTCCGGCAGCCTGGATTCCAGGACCTGTTTCACAATTACTTCAAATTCCACCGGCTTCCCCGCCAGTTCCTGCTTGGGGTAATCCTCGGGAAAGGTCAGTTCGAGCGTACGAGTCTCGCCGGCAGTGGCACCCACCAATCCCTCCTCGAATCCCGGGAGCAGGCGCTTGGTGCCGATCTCCACCTGAAAATCCTGGGCCTCGCCACCTTCGAATACTTCACCGTCAACCCGTCCGGTAAAATCGACCGTGACGGCATCGCCCTCGGCGGCGGGCCGCTCCACCGGCTCAAGCTGACGCTGCTGCTTGCGCAGTGTCTCGATCATGCGCTCGACATCAACCTCGCCGACCTCACAGACCGGCCGTTCGACCGCAAGCTGCTCCACCGGCGCCGGCTTGACCTCCGGATAGATTTCGAACGTCGCCGTATAGCTCAGTCCCTGGCCGGCATCCGTCTGCTCCGGCTCGATTCTGGGCGTGCCTGCCGGCTGTAGCTGTTCCTGGCTGACTGCCTCGAAAAAACTGCTGCGCACCTTTTCACCGATAACCTCGGCCCGAACGCGGTCACCATAGCGCTGCTTGACCAGCTTGAGGGGCACCTTGCCGGGCCGGAAGCCGTCAATACGGGTGTTTTTTGACAGTGATTTCAGACGGTTCTCGACTTCACCGGCTATCTGTTCCTCCGGAATTTCCACCCGCAGGCGACGCTCCAGAGCGCTTACTGTTTCAACGGAGACTTGCATGATCTGTCCTCAGACCCTATTTAAGTAAGTAAATCAGTGGGTTAAACATGGAGGCGTATGGTGCGAAAGGAGAGACTCGAACTCTCACGGGTTGCCCCACTGGCACCTAAAGC